>NZ_JBFTIN010000034.1:0-63367 GCF_056394785.1 Rhizobium sp. 10N414
GAGGTGACGATCGACGGCAGGACGCGGAAATCCTGCACCAGGGAGGCAGCTTCATCGTTCCCCCCGATCTGGTGCATGGGGTCAAGGCTCTCGAGAAGGGCCGCCTGATCGATACGTTTACGCCACATCGCGCCGAGTTTCTGAAGTGAGCGTGAGATGACCATGTTCGATCTTTCCGGGCAGGTGGCGGTCGTCACCGGTGCCAATACCGGCCTTGGTCAGGCAATTGCCGTGGCGCTGGCGGCGGCCGGCGCCTCGATCGTTGCCGTTGGCCGCTCATCGATGGACGAAACCGAGGCTGCGGTTCGCGAGATCGGTGCCGGTTTTCACGCCATCAAGGCCGATCTCGGGTCGATCGAGCCGGTCAAAGCGATCGTCGACGAAACGGTAGCGACCTTTGGCAAGCTCGATGTCCTGGTCAACAATGCCGGCATCATCCGCCGCGCCGACGCCATCGACTTCACGGAGGCCGATTGGGATGCGGTCATGGACATCAACCTGAAGAGCGTCTTCTTTCTGTCGCAGGCTGCCGCCCGGCATATGCTCGCGAGTGGCAGGGGCAAGATCATCAATATCGCCTCGCTATTGTCCTTCCAGGGCGGCATCCGCATTCCCTCCTACACGGCCTCGAAGAGCGGGCTTGCCGGACTGACGCGCCTCTTGGCCTGCGAATGGGCGGGCAAGGGCATCAACGTCAATGCCATTGCTCCGGGCTATTTCGTGACCAACAACACTACCGCGCTTCGCGAGGATCCGGTCCGGAACGCCGGCATCCTTGCCCGCATCCCGGCCGGCCATTGGGGCGATCCCGCGCAACTCGGTGGCGCAGCCGTGTTCCTGGCATCAAAGGCGTCCGACTATGTCCACGGCGTCGTCTTGCCTGTCGACGGCGGATGGCTTGCGCGCTGAACCAGCCAAGCAAGTCTTTGGCCGGGTGAACCGAGGATCGGGAAATTGTAGATAAGCGGCACAAAAGCCCAGCGCCTGGCCAGGACTGATGTCCGGGTCAGAAATGAAGAACCCTTCCTCACCCCAATTACGGGGAGTTGATCGATGGCAGGAAGAATTCGACTTCCCTTCGGCGACGCATTTCCAAAGCTTCGACACGATCATGCCAAAACTGCTCAGCGGCGGGCGGGTCTGCCTCCCATGCGCGCACAGTTTGCTGATTGTCGTCGATCTTGACGCGCCTCTTTCCGCCAAGCCGGAGATATTCCTCCGCAAGCTGACGGCCCTCCGTCATTTCCATCTTGAATCACGTCCTTTCGATGAGCCTCGCGACGCACCCGTCGCTTATTCGAAGAACGTTTGTCGCGAGCCATTGTTCCGCAGTCTCGGCATCGATTGCGACGGTGCAATGTCACCAATGCGTGGCCTTCCCGCCGTCAACCGCGTCGATGACGGCACCCCACAAGGCATCGACTTCTGCCTTCGCGTCAATCGATGCCAGATGGCTTTGGCTTGCTTCCAGCACCGCGTCGGCCATGGTGTTTACGTCGGCCTGTGTGTCGACCATGCGGATCGCACCGCCCTCTATCAGCTTGCAGAACAGGCCATGGTGGGCGAGGGCATCTCGCTGTCGCGGCGC
This sequence comes from Rhizobium sp. 10N414, assembly GCF_056394785.1. NCBI lineage: Bacteria > Pseudomonadati > Pseudomonadota > Alphaproteobacteria > Hyphomicrobiales > Rhizobiaceae > Rhizobium > Rhizobium sp. 10N414. The sequence continues at coordinate 1,589 of NZ_JBFTIN010000034.1, forward strand.
GTTGACGACGACGGGCTTTCCCGAAAAGCTTGCCGCAAGCACGCTTGCCCGGCGCGCCGTCAGCCCTTCAGCGAAAAGATAGCAGAACACGTCGACATGTCTGAAGATCCCGAAGAGCTCCTCGGCGTCGGCAACATAACCTGTTACGACGACCCGGTCTGAAATGCCGAGCTTGTCTGCGAGCGCATAAAATTCCTGCTCCACATTGTCGCTGCCGCGGATGAACGATCCGGCGAAGACCACGCCGACGTCGTGGCCAAGCGCCACGAGCCGGGCAGCAGTCTCCAGAAGTGCCGTTGACTGCTTCTTGGGATAGATCGAACCGAATTGCCCAAGGATCAGCCGCCGGGCCTTGCGCTGTGCGTCAAGTCTCCGGGCGATCGGGCCGTCGTGGAGTGTGGTAGGCAAGGCAAGATTTGGCGGGATCGGGATGACTGCTCGCCGACTGGTCGACAGGGCGGACAGAGGGCTCTTGGCAAATTCGGCGGCGACTTCCGGCGCTGAAAACAAGATCCGAGTTGCGACCACCACCACCGGAACCAGCACCAGGCGACGCTTCCAGTCGAGAGCGTGCCATTCGTGCAATACCACGACAAGGTGTTTGCGCTGCAGCCGGGAAACGAATGCCGCGACGACCGGCTCTGCTAGCTTTTTCTTCCAGGCCACCACAGGAAAATTGAGGATGGCGGCGTCCGCATCGTCGAGCGCGGATTTAAGCCTCCCGATATTGCCGTCAAGCACGTGCCGAGTGGCGCGCCCGTCGAGTCGCAAAGCCGCCTGTCGGGCAAACTCTTCGACACCACAGGTTTGGGCGGCGTCGGAGACGAGTGCGAGGTAGCGACGTTTCGGCATATCAGACCTTTTGAACAGGCGGACGGCGGGTGACCGCGCTGCGTTGATACCGTCTTTTGGTAAAAGCCGGCTTACAATTTCAGGTTCAATGTTTGACATGCCGTCGGCAAAAAAAAAGGCCTGCCACCATCACGTGTATAGCGAGGGTTAACTATAGCTCGAGGTTTTACAGCGATGGGTCTTCGAAACAGCTAATTGTCGGATCCGTTCTTGACCGATGCTCGTTTCGAAGGTGCGTGAATGACTAGGCATAGCAGTGCACCAGCGCGTCTGAGTTATTCGATGAACGAATGGCCGACGAACCGGCTCGGAAGCCTGCCGATCGTGCGGGCCGGCATGGAAGAATCCGCAGACGCCTTCATTCAGTTGGCGCTCGAGCGCAGGGGGGCCGGCGGGCGTCCCTTCTACTCCACCTCCGCAAACGGTCAGGTCATTGCGCTTTGCGAGCATGATGCCAATTTCCGCTCGTTGACGCGTCAGGCCGACCAGATCCATGCCGATGGAATGTCGGTCGTGCTCTTTTCCAAGCTATCCTCGGCCGAGCCTTTGCCAGAGCGAGTCGCCACGACCGATCTCGTTCATGCCGTGGCGGAACGCGCGGCGGAAGTCGGGGTCAGTTTTTACTTTCTTGGTGCCAGCGAAGAGGTGAATGCCCGGGCGGTCGAGAACATGTCGAAGGCCTATCCGGGACTTCGCTTTGCCGGCCGACGCAACGGTTATTTTGATCGCGCCGAGGAAGAAGCGGTTGTCGAGGCGATCAATGCGGCGGCTCCGGATATCCTCTGGATCGGCTTCGGCGTGCCGCTGGAGCAGCAGTTCGTCGTTCGCAACATCAACAGATTGCACAATGTCGGCTTGATCAAAACCTCCGGCGGCCTGTTTGATTTCCTCGCCGGAAGCAAGAGCCGCGCCCCCCGCTGGATGCAGAAGATTGGCCTTGAGTGGTTATACCGCATGCTCCTCGAGCCGCGCCGGCTGGCAACACGCTATTTGACCACCAATCCGGTTGCCATCTACGCGATGCTCCGGCATTCGCTGCGAGCTCTTTCTGCAGGCCGGTGATCGGACCAACGATCTTGAGTTCCTCGATTTCGCTCATCACACCGAGTTATCGTGGCGACCTCGACAGTTGCCGCCTTCTCTGTGACTCGATCGACCGGTATGTGACGGGCTACGACGTGCATTACATCGTGATCGGGGACGAGGATGCGGACGCCTTCGTGGGCTTCGAAGGGGACAAACGCCGCGTGATCGTCTCGTCCAGCCTGCTTCCGTCCCTTTGGGCCCTGCCGAAATGGCGGGGGCGACGCTACTGGTGGGCACCCCATTTGCGCCTGCCGATCTACGGCTGGCACCTGCAGCAGATGCGCAAGATCGCAATGACGCTGGCGCAACCGAGCGAGCGGGTCATGTGCATCGACTCCGACAATTGCTTCTGCCGCCCACTGGATCTGAGCGCAATGGCATCGACGCCGAAGCTCGCTCACCACGTCGCGGCCGGAGATATCAATCCCACGCGACCTAGCCACGTCCGCTGGTGGCAAAATGCGCATCGGCTGCTTGGCCTGAGCGTACCGCCGCTGCCAGGCGACGATTCCATCAGCCAGATGGTTCTGTGGGAGCGGCGAACGGTGGCGACCATGGTGAAGCGTATCGAGGGCGCTAGTCGTTTTCCGTGGTGGCAGGCGCTGGCCCGCATCCGGCATTTTTCCGAGTATCTCATTTACGGTGTCGCGGTCGCCAATGATCCCGAGCTCGCGCAACGACATGAACGCGTTTCGCAAAGCCCGTGCCTGACCTATTGGGAGGGGCCGGCTCTCGACAGGGAGGGATTGGCGGCATTCATCGAAGGCTTGAAACCGGGTCAGACGACGATCGCGATCCAGTCGCATACGCACACACCGATCGAAGTGATCCGCGAGGCGGCTCTTGGCTGAGAGAGCCTAGTTGCTGGCCCGATATGGGGTTGGCAGGAAGCCGAGGCTTGCCAATGTACGACCGAGTGACACGAGCAGCGGATGGCTTGCCGGCAGCAGCCGCCGGGTCCTGAGGAACAGTGCCATCGATCGAAGGCAGCCGGCGCCGAGACTGAGAGCGTTTTTTGCAATCACCCTGATGGCCGACGTGCTGTGGATCCGATCGATAACATAATTGATGCTTCCGGTGCGCAGCGAGCGCGTCATCAGGAAACGGGCCGAGACGCGTTCCTCGGGTACGAATTCGCGGATAACCGCCTCGGCGCACCACCAGGTCTTGAAGCCGGCCTTGCGGCATCTCGTAAAAAACTCCATGTCGCCACCGCCCAGGAAGTTGAAGCGGACATCGAAAAGCGGCGAAGCAAGACCTGCAAATACGCGGCGGTGGATCAGGCAGTTGCCGGAACCGTGGATCTGATCAATTGCCCGGGTCGAGCCTTCTATCGAGCCGAAGAGCAGATGCTGGGTGACTGCGTCGGACACTGGTACTTCGAACTGCCGGACAACAGGCCCGCCGACGATGTCGGCACCCTCCCGCCGAGCCGTGTCAACGATCGCGGCAAGCCAACCGGGCATGGCCATTTCATCGTCATCGATCATCAGCAGAAACTCGGCCTCCGGAAAGCCAGCCATTGCCTCGCCGAACGCACGGTTGATGGCATGGCAATTGCCCTGCCGCTCTTCCGTGGTGACCAGGAAGGGCAGGCCGACCGTGGTGAGAAACTTGTGGGCAAAGTGGGCGCCGGCCGGGTTGGCTGCGTCGTTGTCGACAACGACGACGGCGAAGGCGAAATCGGTCACTTGCTCGGCGAGCGATGTCAGGGTGCGCGCCAGCCATTCCGGTCGACGAAACGTCGGGATGCAAACGACTGCCTCAACGGACCCCTTGCTTTCCTGCATCATCCAAACCTCGATCGCGCAGAGATTGTTCGCCTTGCGGCGTTAGCCGACTTGGCCTGGCCATTGGCGCTGAAGCTGTAATTGGCTGGCGCCCACTCTACAATCGACGGCTGAGTATGAGGTTAACGGGCCTTCTAAGAACCGTTGCGTCGATCCGAGGCGCGGGGACGGGAGTAACGCGCGATCCAAATTCGTCAGCCTCCTTGACGACAAGCCCGGCATTGGCCTGCAATCTCAAACCGAAGACCGCAATCAGCATCGTGAACCAGATCGGTCCGCTATTGCCGAAGAACGGGCTTTCGAGGCAGGCGAGAAACAGGGAAAAGAGCCAGATCCGCAAGAACAGGCGCGTCAATGCCATGTCGTTGCTGCCGGCAAGCGCGCGGCGGGCATAGCCGACAGGAAGGACCACCAGCCAGATGAACGTCATCACGAGCGCCGGGATGCCGCCATTGATCAACTGTTCCACGTAGCCGTTGTGTGAATTGGCGGCAGTGACGGCCCAGGTGGTCATGGCTTGGCCGCTGTTGAACAAGGCGTCGGTCTGCCAGAAGGACTGAAAGCCGTAGCCAATGATGGGCCGCTCGGCGATCGCGGAGAGTGCAAGCCGCCAGATCGAGCCACGATCGGTAAAGGTCGGATCGATGCCAGCGGAAGCAAGCAGGCTGCTGAAGGAAGGCGAGACCGCCGCGGTCAGCAAGATCAGGTTCAATCCGACAAGGCTGCCAAGAAGCAGCACCACGCCGAGTTTCGTCCAGCGTTCAAAAATCCAGGCAAGCAACAGGATTGCCGGAAGCATCGCGGCGGAGGTTTTCCCTCCCGCGTGAAGCACGAAGAACCCTGCTGACAATGCAATCAAGAGGCCAAGCCGGGCGTGTCCTGACCGTCTTGCATAGAGGCCGAAGAATACGGCATAGACCATCGCGGCTGCAGCAACGTTCTTATGGCCAAAATGACCGCGCCAGTCGCCGGCAAGCGACTGCTCTAGCGCGTCTGTCGCTTGATGGATGGCGAGGTGCGGCAGGAGAAGTACGCCAAAATAGGAAAGGCCGATCGTAAAGGTCAGGCCAAGGCACATGAGCCTTGCAAATTGCTCGCCGTTTCTTGGAATGAAGAGCATTGCGTTCGCGCAAAGGCAAACAAGGATTGCGAAAACGAGGCGCCTGAAGGCTGCGCTGGGGTCGCCTGCAAAAAGACCAGTGAAGAGCAGCCAGACGAGCAGGCCCATCAGCAGGCCATATGGGCGCAGCAGCAAGTGGCGCGCGGGATTCTGCAGGACCGTGCCAAAAACCACGGCCGACATGGCGATGACGATCAACTGATTGAAAACGTTGGACGTGCTGCCATAAGGTGTGGAGAGGCTCGTGGCGTTTGGATCGGGAAACGGGCTCAATCCGATCCAGAAGTAGCCGAAGACAGCCAGGAACAGAAAGCCTGCAAAGGTACTGCCTTTGCCCGCAGCAACACTCTTGCCGCTGTCAGCCATAGGCCTTGGCCTGGATCGCGCTCAAGCGGCGATAGTCTCGCCAAAGCCCCGACAAGACCGCGATGGCAAGGCCAAGTCCGAGGCCGACAACGCCGCCGGCGCCAGCCAGCACATAGCCCCGCGGCGGAAAGCTCCGCGCTGTCGGTACGATCGCCGGTGACACGATCCGCACGTTGGTCGTGTCGATCTGCTGGCGTTCGGCGGCTTCTCCTGCTCGTGCCATGAAGGCTTCGTAGACAGTCGCCTTGGCGCGCGCCTCACGCTCCAGTTCGCGCAGGTGAATCTGCGCGGCGGTGTCCTGGAAGACCGAGGATTTCATCTGGTTTGCCTCGGAATTCAGCGCGTCGAGTGCCGATCTTGCCTGGTCGAGTTCGGCTTTCGCGGCTTGCACGATGCGTGCCGTCTCCGCGTCGATCTGGCCCTCCAGCGCCCTGAGCTGTGGTTCGAGCGCCAGGATCATGGGATGACGCGGCCCGAGGACGGCCGATTGAGAGGTCACGCGTTGTCGCAGCGTCGAATATTGCGTGCGCAGCATTGTCATCGTTTCCGATTGCAGCGCAGACGCGTTCAGGCGGTTCTTCGGGTTGGTGGACACGAGTTCGTTGTAACGCGACTGCGCCTGAATGACGCGCGCCTTGGCGTCGATCAGCTGCGTGTTCGTCTGATTTGACATGAGGGTGCTGACGAGTTCTCCCGAACTCGATTGCAATCCCTGTTCGCGCTTGAACGTCTCAACCGCAGCTTCTGCCTTGGCAACCTCCACCTTCAGGTCACCGAGGCGAGCAAACAGCGAGCTCGCAGCCCGGCCGGCCCCTTCCGATTCCGCCTTGGCCAGTTCTTCCTGGAAGGCGGTCGCGATGGCATTGGTGATGGTGACTGACTTGGCCGCGTCCTGCGTCCACACCGCGATATTGACGATGAAAGAGCGTTCGTCACGACGGGCCGTAACCCGCTTTGCCAGCGTGCGCAGCGCGTCACCGGCCGGGTCCTTGGCTTCAGGCGCAACAAACTCCGGGTCATCGGTGAGCTTCAGCTCGCCAATCACGCGGCTCAGCACGTTACCCGATGTCAGGACCCGCAGCTTGCTTTCGACATCAAGCAGCTGCGTATCCCGCTGCATGCTCTCGGAGAAGATGTCGTCAGCAACAACCCGGAGATTCGACGGGTCGACGAGAAGGTCGATTCCGGCCGTAAAGCGCGGCTTCACCATAAGAACGACCGCATAGCCGGCGACCGCGCCGAGGATGGCAAAGGCAAAGATCCAGACGAGACCCACGCGCAGCCAGTTGAGGATACGGGTCAGGTCGAACTGAAAGAGTTCTTGAAAGACCGACGGCCAGTTTTCTGAGGAAGGGGTGGAAGCAGGGGGAGGCGCAACTTTCAGCACCGGCCGCGGCGATGCGGCACCGTCATCCTTTTCCCGGCTCGTCGTCCAGCCACGCGTACTGATGACCGGAGTCTGATGTCGGGATGCGGCTTCATACATGGCAGCGGGTTCTGATTTACATGGGCGCGGGAGCGCAAACCTATGGTTAAGAGACCTGATTTTCCTTAAGCATCCATTAATGGCGATTTCAATTTTCGCGTGCGCGTGAAGCAGCTCTCCAATAAAAAAGCAGAAGTTCAAGGCCTTGCCGCTTGCGCGGTCGAATTCTGGTTCATTTATACGCAATCCAAGGATATCCATTTATGCGCAGGCGGGACTTCGTTCTCGGCGCAATGGGTGCCGGACTGGCATCCACAGGCGCGCTCGACCCTTTTGTCCGGGGTGATCTGACTGCCAGGGCGGTGCCAGCCAGAGGCCCCATTCCCTACGGTGCGGCCGTGCGCACCGATCTTCTCGACACCGAATTCGACTACAAGCGGGCCATCGTCGATCACTGCCAGCTTGTCGTCGGAGAGGGCGGCTTGAAGTGGTTCGACCTGCGTCCGAGCCAGGATCAGTTCGTCTTCGACCAGCCTGACCGCCTGATCGATTTTGCCGATCAAAACGGCATGCAGATGCGCGGCCACACACTTGCCTGGTATGGCGCGATGCCCGATTGGACGAACAGCATCGGGAGCGTGTCGGAAGCCGAACGCGAACTCGTCCATCACATCACCACCGTCGTCGGACGCTATCGGGGGCGGATTCCGAGCTGGGATGTCGTCAACGAGGCAATCGCCGAACAGCCGGAGAGTGGTGCGACGATCCGCGGCTCGATATGGCAGGAGCGGCTCGGCAAGCGCTACATCGAGCTTGCGCTGCGCACGGCCGCCGCCGCCGATCCTTCGGCTCAGCTCGTCATCAACGATTACAACATTGAAAATCCGACACAGCAGTGCCGCGACCGGCGCCAGGCCTTGCTCGACCTGCTACGTGATCTGAAGGACCGCGATGTGCCGCTCCACGCCGTCGGTATCCAGGGACACCTCCCTGGCGACATGGACATCGACAAGGAGGGCCTATCGAGATTTGTCGAAACGGTGAAGGGAATGCAGCTTGACGTTCTCGTGACCGAACTCGATGTGATCGACAACAAGCTGCCCGCCCTTGAATATGACCGGGACCAGGTCGTCGCAGCACGCGCACGCGACTTCCTCGGTGCGATTTCCGAGGCGGCGCGCCCAAGCGCCATTCTGACCTGGGGCATCACTGATCGCTATACATGGGTGCCGATGTGGTTCAAGCGCGACGACGGCAAGCCCAACCGTCCGTTGCCCCTCGATGCCGGGTGCCGGCCGAAGGCGCTGATGAAGGTCATCGACGAATTCACGCGTGCAGCCGAATGATGTTTCGTCAGATCTCGGCATACATGATTGCGAACGCCGTTTCGGCCCTTTTCGGGTTCGTTTCGGTCGTGCTTTTCACGCGCATGCTTAGCCCGCACGAATACGGCATCTATGTCGTGGGTACGGGTGTTGCTGGTGTCATATCGACCCTGCTTTTCGGCTGGATCAAATTCTCCGTGCTGCGCTTCGATTCCGAAGGTGGATCGAAGGATGTACGCACCACTGCCCTTTTCGCTTATGCGGGACTGATGCTTCTCAGTCCTCTTGTCATCCTCGCGACGTGGCTCTTTGCGGAGGATTCGTCGACCTATGTCGTGCCGGCCGTGTTCGTCGCCTTCATGGTCGGGTTGTTCGAGTTCGTGCAGGAAGTGTTCCGGTCTCGCCAGCAGACGGGGGCCTACATGTGGTCGGTCATCCTGCGGGCGGTGCTGACGGTCGTCTTCTCTGCCGTCCTCGTAATGGTATTCGGCATGGGCGGGCAGGGTCTCCTTGTGAGCGTCGCCTGCTCCTATCTCGTGACTTTGTTGGTCTACGCGCCGAGCATCTGGCGCCGACCGCGCCACCCGTTCGATACCGGGCTGATGAAGGCAATGATGCGCTTCGGCCTGCCGATGACCGCCTCGTCCTTCATCTTCGTGTTGCACACGGTTCTCGATCGAATGATCATCATAACCTATATCGGCGAGACGGCCGCGGGCGTCTATGGTGCCGCTGCCGATCTCGTCCGACAGATCATCCTGTTTCCGGGCGTTGCAATCGGATCAGCAACAATTCCGGTGGCGATCCGTTTGCTGGCGCAGGACGGCCATACGGCTGCCAACCGGCATCTGATGGAAACCGCCGAGGTGCTCCTCACAGTGCTGATGCCGATGGTCGTCGGACTGGCGCTGGTGGCGCCCGGTTTTGCAAGCCTGATCCTCGGCCCCGAGTTTCGCGACGCGGCTGCCAACCTCATCCCGATCCTCGTCTTTGCCTGGCTGTTTCGCTCCATCTCCTATCAGTTCGTGCATGTCAGTTTCCAGCTGGCGAAGAAGCCGAGCCTGATGGGCGCGCAGGGCATGATCATTCTGGCGATCAACATCATTGGCATGGTTGTCCTCGTACCGCGCTTCCAGCTTGTCGGTGCGGCTTGGGCGCTGCTGATCTCCGAGATCGGTGGTGTGATTGCCGGTTACTTCCTGTCCTATCGCGCCCATCGCTTACCGCTCGAACTCCGTCCGATCGTCAAGGTCAGTCTCGCAACCGCAACGATGGCAGTGCCGACCTTCATCGTGGGCAGGCTTCAGACCGGCAACGCTGTCTTCGACCTGACTGTGCCGATCGTCACCGGTGTCGTCGTCTATGCGGCAGCTGCATTTGCGCTCAACCTGGCCGGCGTCCGAATGGCATTGACGAGGCGACCGCGGCCAGCCTGATCGGGATCACTTTCTTTTGATCTGGCGCCGAATAGAAGGCAAGGCAATGCCATTCCGACTTCCGCTAATTCTTAACGTGTCAAGTATATCGGTGAGGAATACGCACGGCGGTCTCTCGATTGGAACGCCTTGCGCGGGAGGGCAATAGTGACGCAGACAGATGTGAACTCGCAAGAAGAGAAGGGGCGTTCCGCCTCTCAGCCGACGGTCTTCGGGTCGCATACCGGATTGTTCACGGCAGCTGATGACGATGCGCCAAAGAGCGATCTCGCAGTGCTTTTCCTCAGCCCTTGGGGGCTCGAGGAGATGTGCACACGCAGGTTCTATCGCATCCTGGCGGAGCGCTTCGCAGAGATTGGTGTCGCGAGCCTCCGCTTCGACTATCCCGGAACGGTGAATTCGCTGGACGACACGTCAGCCGAACGCGGCCTGTCGGGGTGGGCCGAGGTGATCGGCAAGGCGGCTGAAGAACTCAAGATGCTGTCCGGCACCCGCAAGCTGGTCTTCATTGGTCAAGGTATCGGCGCGAGTCTCGCGCTCATGCAGGCGCGTTCCGCGTCATCACTTGCAGCGATTGCCCTTCTGGCGCCGGTACTGAAAGGAAGGGCCCATCTACGCGAGCTCTCGTTGTTTTCGCGGCTCATCGATGATGGTCTTGGCATAAAGCCTGAACTGCGTGACAGCGCGCCTGGATCGATCGCCGGATTGCGCATGCCCCGTGCTGTCGCAGATGACATCAAGGCAGTCGACCTCAACAGCATCGAAATCACGGCCGTACCACATGTCTTCCTCGCCGAGCGCCCGGGCTTTGAAGCCGATACGACGTTTCGTGATCGGCTGGCGTCGGCTGGCTGCCAGCTGCGGGCGATACCATTTTCCGGATATGATACGCTTGTTTCCAATCCGCTCGACCAGGAACTCCCCGAAGCGCTTGTCGATGAGTTGATCGACTGGCTGAAATCGCTGCCGCAATATCAGGATCACCGCCCGCTTCCGGCGAAAAAGCCTTCGCCGACCGCATCGGTCCGTTCGGAGAATATTCGCGAAACGTCCGTCCGCTTCGGTCAGGATGAACGGCTCTACGGGGTTTTGTGCGAACCCGCTGAAGGTTCGATTGGCGTGACCGCCGTTATTCTGACGACGGCCTACGATCATGCGGCCGGGTGGGCGCGCTCCTCGGTCGCGCTTGCGCGTGAGCTGGCAAAAGTCGGCGTGTCGTCCTTGCGCTTTGACAGCGCCGGTGTCGGGGACAGCCCGCCGGTCGCAGCCCGTCGCAAGCAGGTCCTCTATGACGAGGCCCAGATTGCCGATGTCGGAATGGCCCGGGATTATCTCGACAGTCTTGGTCTGGGCGACCGGACCTTACTGATTGGACGCTGCAGTGGCGCCTACGTCGCCTTTCGAAGTTTGCTGGCCGATCGACGCTGGAACTCCTGCGTGATTGTCAATCCGGTTGCTTTCCGCTGGCGCTTCAAGGGCCTGCCAAAGACATTGAAGGCCTATGTGAGGAATGCCCTCGATCTCGAAACGGTTCGCCGCCTCTGGAGCGGCGATGTGGACCTCGGCGCGGTGACAAAGAATGTCTCCATGCGTCTGGTGGACCGGATGGCGAACAGGCTGTCTTTCGTCTTCGCGCCCGCCAAGCCGATCACGCAGCTTACAAAGCAGGTGCATAGCGATTTTCAGGCCCTGGCCAGCCGCGGCACCCCGCTTTCGATCATCTATACGGAAGGTGACGAGGGGCAGGAGATGTTTCGGATCAATTTTGGCGATGCGGGCGAAAAGCTCTCTGCCTATCCGAACGTTCAACTGCATCTGTTCCCCGACGCCGACCACAATCTGACGCCGCTGCCGGCACGTGAGAAGATGATTGCGCTGGCAAAGCAACAAGCTCTTTCACTTGGCAACCGCAGCGAAGGGCACATTGCAAGCGCGGTTGCGTAGTGCAGTCATTCGCCTCCCTCGTCCGGCACCGGATTGGCGGAGTTGGTGCCGTCTGACCGACTGGTTTAGGCTCGTGGATGACACGCTGAATAGTGCCAGAACGCCGTGCATTATGATTTTAAGCACGGGGCTTCAACTATTGTTTGGCTGTATCTTGATTTGGGTCCTGCTGCTCATAAATTCATATACTTAAGCGTGAAGTTCACGCGACACCTGATAAGCGTCATATTGGGAGGTCATCATGGCAATCTCACTGATGGATGGAAGGAAAAGGCAGGATTGGGCTAACCTGGTTCTGGCGGTTTGCTTGTTTGTTTCGCCGTGGGTCATGGGATTCGCAGCGGACGCAATGCCGAGCTGGAATGCCTGGATCGTTGCCGTCATGCTCGCCGCTATGGCAACGGCAGCGCTGTCGGTATTTTCCGAATGGGAGGAATGGGCAAATCTCGTATTCGGCCTCTGGCTGATTGCGTCGCCCTGGCTGCTCGGTTTCACGGCCAATGCGAACGCGATGTGGACGGTTGTCGTGCTTGGCTTGCTCGTTGCGGCCGTATCGCTGTGGGCCGTCTGGGATGTTCATCATCCGCACGCCCACGCATAGACCGCGGCCCGGTCCGGTCGCTGCGGTGGGCTAGGTGAGCCGTGTCCACCGCTCAAATGATGGTGTGGTCTTAATTCGCGACCAGCATTGATCGCGAACATATGGCGATGGCGATCGTGTCGCCGGGAGCCCTCAAACTTCGAATATCAGCAGGAAATAGGCAACGAAGAGAACGAGGTGCACGGCGCCCTGCATGAGGTGCGTGTAGCCGCTCGCAAACGTAATGGTGCTGAGAGCCAGAGTGAGAACGAGCATCACGGTCTCGGTGCGCTCCAGACCAAGCACGACAGGATGGCCAATGAGGTGGCTGACGATCAGCATCGCAGGGACGGTCAAGCCGATTGTGGACAGAACGGATCCCAGGAAAATGTTGACCGACCGTTGCAGATGATTGGCGACGGAGGCCCGCACGGCGCCAATGGCCTCAGGTGTCGCAACGAGGACGGCCATGACGACGCCGCCGAGTGCCGCCGGAGCACGAATTGTCTCGATAACGAAATCGATTGGCGCTGCCAATTGTTCGACGAGAAAAACAACGAGGGCCATGTAGCCAACCAGCAGGATGACGGGAAGCCATAAAGGTCCTTCCCTGGTCCTGACATGCTCGACTGAAACCTCACCGGTGTCTTCGATGAAGAAGCCTCGGTGCCGTCCGGTTTGCAGGATCAAAAATACGCTGTAGAGCCCGACGGAGATGAAGACGAGAACCGCTTGTTGCACAGTCGAATACGGCAGACCGTTTGTCGGGTGCGTGAAGTTCGGCATGATCATGCTAAGCGTTGCCAGGGGCACGATAACGCCGAGATAGGCATTGGCTCCCTGGAGGTTGTGGTGCTGTTCATGCCGCCGCCAGCCTCCGATCAGAAGGCACAGTCCGACCATTCCGTTGAGGATGATCATCACCACGGCAAAGAGTGTGTCGCGCACCAGCGTCGGATTGTTTTCGCCGTGGCGCATGACAGCAGTAATGGCCATTACCTCGATCGACGTGATGGCTAGCGTCAGAATAAGCGTCCCATACGGCTCGCCCAGTCGCTCCGCGAGATGATCGGCATGACGCACGACCGCAAGTGCAGAACCGAGCACGACTGAAAACAACCACACAAAGATGACTGCCAGCCATATCGGATTGACGAGCAACCCGAAGAGAGACTCACCAAAGAACAGGAATATGACGCTCGTCGCAATGCTGACGGCGAGAATCCACTCCCGGCGCATCGGCGCCGACCAGTGACGTTGCTGCACGGCCACTTCCGGGTTCATTCCTGCAGGCCCCTCGAAGTCGTTTCGATGAATACGCCACAACCCGGCCCGTCCGTCCACTCTCATCGCACAAGTGGCGCCTGGCTGATCGTGCGGCCACTGTGCCGCCAGAATAAGTCCTTGCCGACACCGCTGGCCAATCTCAGCCCAGAATGTCGTGTCTCCAACGTTCCTCGGTTCTGGCAGGCCATGCCATTGGCATGCAGATAACGCTATGCAACTCCAGACTTAGTTTGATGCCGCGCGGCCCGACATGGCGCGCTGGTCTACTTGCTGGGGAAACGCTCCTGCCTATTTCCCCCACGAGGGATCATGAGAGGCGCCTTGTAGACGGTCGGCGGCCTGGATTGTGCCAATCAAAGGAGGAGTTGATGCCGGAGCCCTTTGTCGTTCATCGCGAGACCCACGTCGCGGCGCCACCTTCGGCGGTTTTTGCCTTGCTCACCGATCCCGAAAAGATCCTTCGCTGGATGGGGACTGAAGCACAGGTCGAACCTCAGCCCGGCGGGCTCTATCTGGTCAACGTTACCGGCGCTCGCTTCGCGCGTGGCTCGTTCCGAGAGGTCGTGCCCGTCCATCGGCTCGCCTACAGCTTTGGCTGGGATGGCAGTGAGATAGTCCCGCCAGGGTCGAGCCTGGTGGAGATAGACCTGATCGAGAAGCCCGACGGAACCCTGTTGAAGCTGACACATACCGGATTGCCGAATGCCGAGCAGTGTGCCGGGCATGCCGAGGGCTGGGAGCATTATCTCGGCCGAATGGCGCAGTGCGCGGCCGGACGCGATCCGGGTCCGGATCCGTGGGCCGGTCGGGCTGGATGATGGTCCGCCGCCTCGGTTGGAACTGCCTGAGTGGCTTGGACCGCGGGTGACAGCTCTCAACCGACATGGCATGATTTAAGCATGGATCTGCCCAACTCGCTTGCATGGTTGATCGATGAAGGCGGCACATCGCCGGATCCCGACTGGTTCCTGGCCGAATTGGGCCGGCGGCTGCTGACAGATGGTCTGCCGCTGGCAGGCGGTGCCCTGACGCTTGCGGCACCGCACCCAATCATCGCCCGCCGCACCTGGTTATGGCGAGCCGAGACCGGAGCCGTAATCGAGGCTTTGAGCTTCACTGATATTTCACGCAATCAAGCTGGGCGTGAATGGTTGTCTGGACTTGGGCCGGTGGCGGAGGACGTCGTAGGCCTTGCGCCCGACAGCCCGGTTCTGGGATGGGCCGGGACGCGTCCGTTCACGCCTTCGGAGGTCGGCGACCTGCATGAGGTGGCACGTTTTGCAGCACCATCCTTGGCCGCGTTAGCTGCAAGGGTTGGATTGACCGCGCTTCTCGAAGCCTATCTTGGCAAACGAAGTGCTGCCCGCGTGCTGGCCGGCGCTTTGTCTCGCGGCACCGGTGAGACGATACCGGCCGCTCTGCTCTGCGCGGATCTGCGAGATTTCACTGCGCTCTCGGAAGCAACCGAGCCAGCGGTGATGATCGCCACGCTCGATGCCTGGTTTGATCGTATTGCCGGCGCGGTTCATGCCTTCGGGGGCGAGGTGCTGAAGTTCATGGGGGATGGGGTATTGGCAATCTTCCCCGTCACCACTACGCCTGCCAATGCCTGCGAGGCGGCACTTCGCGCCGTTGCTTCGGCCCGCGCTGGCATGGCCCATCTCGATACCGTGCGCCAGGACCAGGGTTTGCCGACACTTCCCTTCGGTGTGGCACTGCATTTCGGGGAAATCCTCTGGGGTAATATAGGTGCTGCCGACCGGCTGGATTTCACCGCGATCGGCCCCGCAGTGAATTTGGTCAGCCGGCTTGAAGGCCTATGCAAGCCGTTGGGGCGTACCGTCCTGCTTTCCGGCGAGGTCGCGGCAGAGACGACCACCACCCTGGTTTCCATGGGTTACCATTCGCTGCGTGGCATTGCCGAGCCCTGTGCCGTCTTCACGCTTCCCGGCGACTGAGGTCACGGAGAGCGATCACTAAATTAGAACCAGACATCGGCGACTGTGCGCCCGTCCGACGGCAGATCCTCGAAACTGTAGAGGCCATCAAACCGTAGCAGGGGTATGTCGGCGACGTCAGCGGGCTCGGCGAGACGAAGGTTGACGGCGATTCTTGTCTGCCCGTTGTCGCCTGGCCTCAATCCACGCCAACTGACGAGATTGCCGCAGCGGCGGCAGAACTTGAAGGAAAGGCTTTGTGAGCCGCGGATATATGCGGTGAGTGCGTCGGTCGTGTCTTCGACACGAATTCCTTGGCCATCATATTCATAGGCCCAGAGGACGCCGTAGCGCCGGCAAACCGTGCAGTTGCAGATCGTCGCATCGGGAATCGTGCCGCGAAACTCCCAGTGAACCGCTCCGCAATGACAGGAGCCGCGGGTTATTTTGACGGCGGTCTGCTGCGCTTCCCCCGTGATCATGAAAACTCTCCCCCGACGATTGCCTCATATCTTCTAACGCAGATGGGGCGGGTACGACAGGTGCGACGTCGCCAGTTGGGCGGCAGCGATCGTTGCCGGGCGCGTCGAGGTTGTCAAATGGAGCCGTGGATTCAGGATCGTCCCGGCCTATTTTGCGGCCGCGTCCCCCGACCCTCGTCCTGCCAGCGTACTGAGCACGAGCACGATGTCCTGCCAGAAACCAGCCTTTTGAATGTAGCGGGCATCGGCTTGCGCGAGAGCCTCAGGCGTCGACATGTCAATTCCCTGAAGCTGGGCCAGTCCGGTTATGCCGGGCCTCACGGAAAACACGTTGAGTTTACGTCGTGCGGCGATGACGTCATGCTGCGATGGGAGGCATGGGCGAGGACCGACGAAGCTCATTTCACCGCGCAGGACGTTGATCAATTGAGGCAGTTCGTCGAGCTTGTAAGCGCGCAGCTTTCTGCCGAGCGGTGTGATCCAGGAGGAAGCCGCATCATGAGAGCCGACGTTCGGAGAGCCCGCTGCCATCGTCCGGAACTTGATGCACACAAACGGTACCTCACTTCGGCCAACGCGCTCCTGAAGAAACAACGCGCCGCCAGGCGACGATCTGCGCACGAGGACCACAAGGAGGAGCAGAACCGGAGAGAGAACAATAAGTCCGAGGCACGCAGCGCAGATATCAAACAGTCGCTTCAAAGACCTGTTAAAGCTGTTGACCATCGGGATATTCGTGTTCCTGTCTCAAAAATTCACACCAAACGTTTCAGCACGAGCGCTTCAGTGCGGTTCGCATATCAAAAGGCGGCGTCCAGTCCAATAGCGCGCGCGTATGCGAAATGTCCACTTCCAACCAGTCGGTGAGACGGTTCACCAGCTCTGCCTTGCCGGTTGCCCGGCCGAGGAAGTTGAGAACGCCGGGAGGGCACGGAAGCAATCGCGCCGAACACCCCATCGCGGTCGCCAGCTGCCTCATCAATTCTGGCGTCGAGACTGCTTCGCCGTCGCCCGCCAGGAATATTTGGCCAGCGGCAGCGGGATGAGATGCGGCGGTCACGATCAGATCGGTGAGATTTTCGACGTATATCATGGATCTTCGATTGTCGATCGAAGCCAGGGGCAAAGGAATGCCGCTCCGAACGAGCCGTTTGAGCGCTCGGAAGCTTCCTTCAGCGCCACGTCCATAGACCAGCGGCGGGCGGATAATGACGATCTCCATCCCGGTTGTCTTCGAAAGCGCCATCAGGGCTTGTTCCGCTTCGAGCTTTGAGACGGCATATTCTGTCGTCGGAGCAGCTGGATCATTCGACGTGAATGCACGCCCGGCGGCCGATCGTTCCCCGTTCACCTTGATCGTGCTGATGAACACGAACCGTTTGACCCCTGCGGCGACAGCCTGTTCAGCAAGGTTGATGGTTCCCTCGGCGTTCACTCTACGGAAGGAACCTGGCCCCGAGTCCGACCCATCGATGACATTCTGGTTTGCCGCCGCCAGATGGATGACGACATCGACGCCGCTCAGGGCGGCTTTCCAATCCGTCTCAGCATCGATCTTCCCGACGGCAACAGACCCTGCTCGGGGAGAGCGGCTGGCCGTCCTGTAGGCGAGGTTGCGGAGACGGAGTGCCTGCTGAAGATCCTGACCGACAAAACCTGTCGCGCCGGTAACGAGTAGCATTCTCAGCTCCGAGCCGATTGCAGAATGGCAAGCGATATCCCGATCAACTGGAGGCACCCTGCCGAACAGACACTAGATCGACCACTCCGTCGAACGGGTGAAAGTCCTGCACAAGCTCGCTCAGAATGCCTCGCAGTGCCTCGACATCTCCGTCGTCTGCGGCGGAACTCAATTGCTGGAGTTTCGGCATCAGCATCTCCAATGCCATGAACCGCTCCCGTGCGCGCATGATCTTGGCATGTTCCGTCGGCTCGGGATTGTCACCAATCAACAGCTCTTCGTAAAGCTTCTCTCCCGGCCGCAGGCCGGTCGTAACGATGCTGATGTCGCCGGACGGATTTCGTTCATCTTGGACGACAAGGCCGGAAAGTTCGACCATGCGCCGAGCGAGATCGATGATCTTGACCGGCTCGCCCATGTCGAGGACGAAGACATCGCCTCCCTTGGCCATGGAGCCGGCCTGGATCACGAGTTCGGTCGCCTCAGGCACCGTCATGAAGAAGCGCGTGATCTCGGGATGCGTCAAAGTGATCGGGCCGCCCTGGCGAATTTGCTGGCGAAACAGCGGAACGACAGAACCGGAGGATCCGAGGACATTGCCGAACCGCACCATGGTGAGAACCGTCGAGGCGCCTTCGGCCGCCAACCCTTGAAGCGCCATTTCCGCGAGCCGCTTGGTGGCGCCCATGATATTGGTCGGCCTGACAGCCTTGTCCGTGCTGATCAGTATGAACCTTTCGGCGCCGGCATCGATCGCTGCCCGGGCAACCGTCACCGTGCCAAAAACGTTCGTTTTGACGCCTTCGACCGGATTTTTCTCGACCAGCGGCACATGCTTGTAGGCGGCAGCGTGATAGACCATGTTCGGCCGCCAGGTCTCCATGATCTTCTGGATGCGATGTTCGTCGCAAACGCTGGCAAGCAGGGGAACGATCTGAAGCCCGCTATCCGGGTTGCTGCCGAGAAGTTCGTTCTCCAGGGCGTAGAGCCCGTATTCATTCTGGTCGAGAATCAATAAGAGAGCTGGCTTCAATCGAGCCAGTCCGCGGCAAAGCTCGCTGCCGATCGAGCCGGCCGCGCCCGTGACGAGCACCACTCGCCCTCTTATGTTCCGCTCCAGCAGTGTCTGGTCGGGCGCTACCGGGGTGCGGCCCAAAAGGTCCTCGATATCCAGTTCCTGCAGATCGGTGAATTCTGCCTGACCGCCGGCCAGGGCGTTCAGATCGGGGATCGTGCGAACCGCAACGCGCGCGCCCCTGAGCTTCTCCAGAATTTCGTTGCGACGCGACCGGTCGATCTTGGGAAGTGCCAGAAGGATCGTGCGCACGTTCAGCCGTGTGCTCAATTCAACGATCTTTTCAGGATCGTAGACCGCCACGCCGCCAATGAGACTGCCATGGAGGTTCCTGTCGTCGTCGAGATAGCCGACAACCTTCAAGTCGGCACTGCTGCTCAAGGCGCCCGCAACCTGCCGGCCACGGAAGCCGGCACCGTAGACGAGCATGTTTGTCTGCGTGCTCTGACGGAGGATCCGCTTGTAGGCTTCATGCAGGAAGTACCGCGCCGTAAAGCGAGAAAGGCCGATCGCGAGCAGCAGCAGCAAGGGCTGCATGATCCCCACCGTGCGAGGCACTCCTGGGAAGCTGATCGCCGTAAACACGGCCATGAAGGCAAGGCCATAAATGGTCACCGCCTTCAGAACGGTAACGAAGGCCGACCAGCCAAGGAAGCGGAAGATAGCCCGATATAGGCCCATCGTGATGAAGATCGGCAGTGCAATTATCAGCGAAACGGGAATGGTCAGGAGCTGAATTCCGGTCAGCGCCACCCATTCGTTCAATCGAAAGCAGAAGGCGAGCCAGATGGTCAGGATGCAGAGGCATGAATCGACCAGCAGCGCCAATACCCGCTTGGCGGGCCTCGGCAGATCGAGAATGTTTTGAACGTACCTGTCGGAAAGCGCCCGCATCTTATCCTATCCCTGCAGGCGCGCGGGGATTGCGTCGGACGGGCCGGTGATATCGGAAGCAACGCCACTTCGCTGACCCAAGCGCGAACGCAGCCTCATCGAACAGGCAAAACATGTGGCAGCAAACAGCAAGGAGTAGGACTCGCCGATCGCAAGCCGGTTGTTCGAATTGCTCAGGATCGTGAAGCCAAAGTAAACCGCGAACGTCAGGTAGCAGGCAAAGGCACTCCTGCTGATCACGCCTTCCGATGAAGCACGATAGACACGATAGATGCCTGAGACAACGATCAGCGCCAATATTGCGAGGCCAACGATCCCATATCGAACCAGAATCTCCAGATAGCCATCATGCAACAACGTGTATGGAACGCTGGCATAGGGTGTCGTCCGCCAGATCGTAAGCCAGCCGTTTCCGCTGCCGAAAATCGGCGAAACGGCTATGACATTCAGCGCGTTGGTCCAAAGCTGCAACCGCTCATCCATCGACATCGGGGTCTGCGGTGATTCGATTGCCTCCTTCATCACGCGCTCAAGCGGCGCGCCGCCATCCAATCGCTCCGCGATCATCACAGTGGCATTGAGCGTCGCGGCCCCGTAATGCGCGACGTTGTCACGAACCTCGTAGATGCCCCACGACAGAAGCAGGAGCCCACCGATCGCGGCGACCAGCACGGTCTTTTTCCTGAGGTAGAGGAGTGTGGTGACAGCCATCAGACCAACGGCAGGCAGCAGCGCCAGCCAGACACCCTTGGACTTGGCGCCATAAATATTGAAAATCGCCAAGCCGATAACAGCCACGGCGATCGCCAGCACAATTGCCTTTGCCCGTGCGGAACTGCCAATCTCCCACTGATGCACCGCCCAGTAGAAGGCTCCGATGAAGATGAAGCCGCACCCGACGGCGCCGTGAATGGAATTATGATGGAAAGCGGGAGATATGTACTCGCCCGCCATGATCGCTGAAAACGGCGTCGAGACAGCAAGAAGGACGAGCGCACCGCAGAAGAAGGCCAGCAAGATTGGCTTTATGAGATGCCAGCTCGTCTGCAGTGCCACGCCCATCGCGGGAAAGAAGATCGCGAAAGCGTAGAGCCATTCCGACGCGCCTTTCTCACCGGCTGAAATCAGGCCGAAGAGGAATCTCGACAAGGCGAAGACGCCCCAGGCAATGCAGACGATCGCAAGCCAGTCACTCAATACCGGGCGGAAAGGGGCCCTGCGAAGCGTGAAGGTCAAACCCATGATGAGGATGGCAGCATATCGATAGGCATCGCTTTCTATCAACGTCACGGACATCATGGCCAGCCATAAGATGCCGGTGGTGACATCGAGGGCTGACGACTTCACCAATTTGCGAAATATGGGTGCCGTCATGATAGTGCGTACCGGATTCGGCGTGCATACTCGATCACGCGAAGAAAATGCGTCGCGAGCTTGCGGGCGCCTCGCAGTTTTACGGCGCGGTATTGAGCCCGATCGGCAATCTGGCTCATAGCCGAGCGCTCGGACAACTCGACGATATTTTGTCGAACCGTGTAAATGCTGACGCCGGTCTTCCACCCCCGCTCGAGTGTCATATCATAGGGGAATTCGATATTATCGGCGCTTTTAAGCAGCTTGCGGGCCCCTTCACGCGTGACCAGGTAGCAAGCCGCAGACCCCTGCGGACCGTGCAGACAGCGCCCGACCGCGTCTCCATACTCAGAAACAGCCACTGTTCGGCACCACCTTGATCTGTGATTAAGCAACTTTACTACCTCGGCGGAAGGCACTGCTCGCAAGATTGCCTCTGCTCTATTGGTAAAATCATGACGTAATTCGACGTCATCTTCCATGATGATGGCGTTTTCGTAGTCGCTGGAAAGAAAGGCTTCCAGGGCTCTGATATGAGCGCGATAGCAGCCATATTCGCCAGGCAGCATCGCCCGGCCATTCCGGCGCAGGAACGCCTTCTCATTGAACCCGGATCTTTGCGTCGACGGGATCACCCTTCCATCGACGCCGGGGACTCTGTTGATCTCCATGCCAGCAAGAGTTGCTTGCGACGAAACGTCCGCCCATCGCCTTGACGAACTGTCCAGATTGATCACATACGCGCCGGTCAAACCTTGCAAACGCCCCATTCCCGTCAATGTGTTCAGTTTCAGCATCTGATCCGCGTCATTTGTGGCACTTCCCTGGCTCTGCGTCGCTCCCGCCTCGAAGACGCTGCGGATGCCACAAGCAATCGGCCGCCTTGGCCGGCTTTAATGGATAGTATTTCCGTCGATCCTTATCTACAACACCTTCTACGTGTGCATCCACAATTGCGACGGTGATCATGCTGCGTGACCGAGGCCAACGCGACAAATCACGTCCGGCTGTGGTGAACCACACAAAATCCAGCGCTGGGGCCTCCTATCTTCAACATGGCCGGTCTTTGCAAGCCAAATGTTCGACCAGTGCATCAGTTTTCGACGATAGCTGTCCCGTTCCCGAGCTTTGCCTTAACCCCAATGCGTTGGTTGGCTGGCTGTCGAAAGAGGCGGCAGATGCGAAAAGTCCCGATCGAAATCGAAACTCCCTGCATAGACTTCCTGTTGCTGCCGGATCGCCCCTTGCGTGCGCTTGTGCCTCTGCTAAGCCTTCTCAGGCTGCAAAACGAAACGCAAGTGAAAGAGACAGGGCTCATGTTCCTGAGCGATCGCCAAACGGAAATAGTCGGAATGGCCAAATCGAACGGCCGCGTTTTCGTCGAGGATCTGGCTGCCCATTTCTCCGTCACGCCGCAGACGATCCGCAAGGATCTGAACGACCTCTGCGATGCACAGATCTTGACGCGTGTTCATGGTGGAGCGACCTTCCCGAGTGGTACCGAGAACGTGAAATACGAGGCGAGACGCCAGATCGCGGCCACGGAGAAACAAGCAATCGGCGTTGCAGCAGCCGGTCTCATTCCCAATAACGCCTCGCTTTTCATCAATATCGGCACGACAACCGAGGCGGTCGGGGATGCGTTGACGAACCATCACGAACTGATGGTCATCACCAACAACATCAACGTTGCCAACAGACTGCGACTGTTCCCGACGATCGAGGTCGTCATCGCTGGCGGCGTGGTGCGTGGCTCCGATGGCGGTATTGTGGGGGAGGCAGCCGTCGATTTCATCAGGCAGTTCAAGGTGGACTATGCGGTTATCGGCGCGTCTGCGATCGACGAGGATGGCGCACTGCTTGACTATGACTTTCGCGAAGTGAAAGTCGCGCAGGCAATCATTGCAAATGCGCGGCATGTCATCCTCGTGGCCGATTCAACAAAATTCGAGCGGACTGCGCCCGTCCGCATCGCGCAACTTCCCCAGGTGCATACGTTCATCACCGATCGGTGCATTGCGCCGTCGATCCGCCGCCTCTGTCAGGAAAACAGCGTGAAGTTGATCGAGACCGGATCAGCGGATACATAGACAGTGGTAATTTGGGGTTCATTTCATCCAGGTCCTACGCTAGCGTTTGCCCATGAGTCTAGAAACCGTTCGCGCGTTCTTCCGCGCCTATGCTCCCGACGTCGAGATCATCGAAACCGCCGAAAGTTCCTCGACGGTGGCGCTGGCTGCGGAGGCGCATGGGGTCGATCCCGCCCAGATAGCCAAGACGATCTGCCTGCGTGTCGGTGAGAAAACGATGCTTGTCGTTGCCGGCGGGCTTGCGCGGCTCGACAACAGGAAGTTCAAGGATACCTTCGGGGGCAAGGGCCGGATGCTTGGGCCAGACGAGGTCGTGGAGGTTACCGGCCATCCCGTGGGGGGTGTCTGCCCCTTCGGTTTACAAACGATTATGCCGATTTATTGCGACGTCTCGCTGAGGCAATTTGACGAGGTGGTACCGGCAGCCGGCTCCACCAATTCAGCTGTACGCATATCGACCGAACGCTTGGCCGAACTCACCAAGGCAACCTGGGTCGATGTCTGCCAATGAAGATCGTCCCCTAAGGCTTCAAACCCGCGGGGCAATCCCTATATAAGCTCCCGACATGCATCATTTGTCATGACAGGAGAGATTGGATGCCGAGTGCCGTTTCGCGTTTTGCCAAGATTGCGGCGATTGCCGCTCTGACAGGCGCTACCGTGTTTGCCTCGATCGGCGAGGCTGATGCGCGCCGGGCTGGCGGCTTCGGATTCGGCAGCCGTGGTACACGGACCTTCCAGGCGCCGCCCGTTACCCGCACCGCCCCGTCGCCTGCCGCACCGATTGAGCGGTCGATGACGCCTCGCCCGCAGACCAACGCGCCGTATGCCGGCCAGCAACCGCTCGGCGCGCAGAGGCCCGGCTTCTTCAACGGCTTCGGACGGTCGATGATCGGCGGCCTCATCGCTGGCGGTCTTCTTGGCATGTTGCTCGGCCACGGTTTTGGTGGCGGCTTCGGCTTCCTCGGCATGTTGCTGCAAATCGCTCTGATTGCGATTGCGATTTCCTTTGCCATGCGCTTCTTCGCCAATCGCCGCCAACCGGCCTACGGGGGTTCTGGTCGCGCAACGGCTAGCAATATGACTCCAGCCGGCAACGGGTCGTTTCAGATCCCGTCGATTGGATCGGGGCTGGGCTATCAACAGCCACAGGCAAGCGCGAAACCAAATGACGAGCTCGGTTTGAGTCCACGCGATCTTGACCGCTTCGAGCAACTGCTGACGGAGGTGCAGACCGCTTATGGTGCCGAAGACTACGGCACATTGCGTCGTCTGACGACACCGGAGGCCATGTCCTACCTGGCCGAGGAACTGGGGGAGAATGCGACGAACGGCGTGCGCAACGAAGTCTCCAACGTCAAGCTGCTGCAGGGCGATATTGCGGAAGCCTGGCGGGAGGATGGCGCGGACTACGCGACGCTCGCGATGCGCTATTCGTCTGTCGATGCGCTTGTTGAGCGGGCAAATGGCAAGCTCGTCAGCGGGGACAACAGTCGACCTACGGAAACAACGGAAGTCTGGACCTTCGTCCGCAAGGGGGCGGACGAGTGGAAGCTTGCCGCGATCCAAGGCACGGAGCAGCGCGCCGCGTAACCTCGCGTCGCATCAACCTTCCTGGGCAGTCGGCACGACCCAAAGCGGGCGATCGTCACGTTTGCCTCGCAGGGCCGGCGCCGACTGGTCCTCCACGGCAAGGCCCTCTTCGCCTTCCTGAACGTCTACTTCATAGGTATAGTCGTAAAGCATTTCACAGGCGCGATCATTGGCCTTGATCTTCGCCTCGGTTTCGCCGATTGCAGTCGAAATCGCCTTGATCCGTGCGCGCAACATGGAACCGAGGATGTCGGTGGCCGGTCGCTTCTCCAGCCGCTCCAGGTGATGTTCGATCCGTGAGGCGTGGCGCTCGAGTTCTCTTTTGCTGAAACGCGCCTTTCGCATTTCCTCGGAAAGGTCGGACCGCATGCGGGCGAGGGGATCGAACGTGCCTGGCTCGCGTTCGTCCAGGGTCAGTTGATTGACGAGCTTTTCGATGACGATAAGTGCCTGCAGATCGACGGGATCGGCCAGTTCGACATCGTAGCCGGTGTCATCGAAGACCTTTCTGCGAACTGGATCCAACAGAAGCTCGTAGGCCTTCTGGACGCGGCTGAACGCCTCCGGGTCGCCACCAGAGTCCGGATGCGTCGCCTTTGCGCGACGCCGATAAGCAGCCTTCACCTGTTCGTCGGTCGCGTCTCGCCGGACCCCAAGAATCTCATAAGGATTGGTCACCATCCCTCCGTCGCTGTTCGGACATTGCCGTGACACCCATGAAGGGCATTCGTCCATCGAGGCCTTCTTCTACCATCACTGGGGCGGAGTTTGGACAAAAAGAATAAACAAAATCCCCTGATTCAATGCAGGCATGACACGGTTATCGGACGCGCGATTGCGGTTGATGGAGATCCACCGCCCCATTCACCCGTTCAACACCCTCGCCCTTTGAGCATGCCAGGCGCGTCATCGCGCTCGCGCTGAAAATAACCCATGCCCAGTCTGCTGCTTAATCGATATAATCCCGCGGCCCGCGTTGACGCATTTCGTCAAATCGAGTTCTATCCGCCACCATTTGTCCGGCCCCTCCTGGAGGTCCCGGAGAATTCGGAGGAGGTTTCATGCGCACTATCCGCAAGATCGCAGAATTGCGCGATCAGCTTGGTGCCTATCGGCGCGACGGCAAGACGATCGGCTTTGTGCCGACGATGGGTTTCCTGCACGTCGGACACATGGAGTTGGTCAGGCGCGCGCGCGCCGAAAACGAGGCGAGCGTTGTATCCATCTTCGTCAATCCGCTGCAGTTCGGGGCCAATGAGGATCTCGCCAAATATCCGCGTGACCTGACGCGCGACAGCGCGATGCTTGAGGCCGCCGGCGTCGATATCCTGTTTGCACCCGATGTCAGCGAAATGTATCCGGAGCCGATGCTGACGGTCGTCGATGTGCCGGCACTCGGAAACCAACTGGAAGGGGAGGTCCGCCCCGGACATTTCGCGGGTGTCGCGACCGTTGTGACGAAGCTCTTCAACCTCGTGCAGCCGGATCGTGCCTATTTCGGCGAGAAGGATTACCAGCAGGTGGCGCTCATCAAGCGGATGGTCAGGGATCTCGCCCAGCCGGTTCGTGTCGTTGCCGTGCCGACCGTACGGGAGACCGATGGCCTGGCTTGCTCGTCGCGCAACGTCTATCTCAGCGAGCGTGAGCGGGCGGCGGCCATTGTCGTGCCGAATGCGCTGGCGCAAGCCGAGCAGCTCTATGCGAAGGGCTGCGATAGTCCCGAGGAGCTGGAGGCTGCGTTGAGGCAATTCATCGCGACGGAGCCGCTCGCCACGCCTGAAGTGGTCGCGGTGCGGCACCCGGAAACCCTGGAACGATTATCCTCGCTGCAATCGGCGCCTGCCCTTGTCGCGCTTTTCGTGCGTGTCGGCACGACGCGGCTTCTCGACAACAAGATCATCGGGCTCAAATCGGTCAAGAATTCGAGGGCAGCGTAGTGAGCACCCACAGCAAGCAGAAGCGGCTGACGACAGCCTCGATTCGGGCGATGAAGGGCAAGGACCGTGTCGTCTGCCTGACGGCCTATACGACGCCGATCGCCCGCCTGCTCGATCCACACTGCGACCTTCTCCTGGTTGGCGATTCGCTGGGGATGGTCCTTTACGGCATGGAAACAACAGTTGGCGTGACGCTCGACATGATGGCTGCCCATGGCCGCGCCGTTATGCGCGGCGTATCGCGTGCCTGCGTCATCGTCGATCTGCCCTTCGGTAGTTACCAGGAATCAAAGGAACAGGCCTTTCGAAGCGCCGTCCGGCTGATGCAGGAGACCGGATGCGACGGCATCAAGCTGGAAGGCGGAGAGGAAATGGCGCAGACGATTGCGTTCCTGACAGCAAGAGGCGTTCCGGTCTTCGGTCACGTGGGGCTGATGCCCCAGCTCGTCAACACCGCCGGTGGCTTCCGGTCGCTCGGCCATTCCGATGAGGAGGCGGCAAAGATCAGGCGCGATGCACTGGCAGTCGCAGAAGCCGGTGCCTTTGCGGTCGTGGTCGAGGGAACCGTCGAGCCCGTTGCTCGTGACATCACGGCTTCCATTCCCGTGCCGACGATCGGCATCGGCGCATCCCCTGCCTGTGACGGGCAGGTACTCGTGTCGGACGATATGTTGGGGCTTTTCAACGACTTCAAACCGCGCTTCGTGAAACGCTATGCTGATTTGAGCCCTCTGGTGTCTCAAGCCGTCGAAGCTTACGCCGAGGAGGTCCGCACCGGGCAGTTCCCCACCAAGGAACATACGTTCCAACGCAAGTCATAGTGTCCAGTCGCCACCTGTGATCCCGTACGTCATGGGGCGGCGAGGGCTACCGCCATAGGCGCTGGAACACGGATTGGGGCGTTTAGCGTTCGCGGAGCCAGGCGTCGATCCCTCGCGCGGCGGCCCGGCCGGTGGCGAAGCATGCTGTTAGAAGATAGCCGCCTGTAGGGGCTTCCCAATCGATCATCTCACCTGCGACGAAAAGGCCGGGGAGTGCCTTCAGCATATAGTTCCGGTCAATCTCCCCCCACTCGACGCCACCTGCCGAGGAAATCGCCTCGGCGATCGGGCGCGTTCTTTGAACGGGGATCGGCAGGGCCTTGATCAGACGCGCCAGTCGATCGGGATCATTGAGGTCCGTGGCACTTGCGAGCTCTCGCAGAAGCGCCACCTTCACGCCATCGAGGCCAACTGCCTTGCGGAGCCGGTTTGACAGGCTTGCTTTTGGATCTTGCTTTCCAAGCGCGTTGGCGATGCGCTCCTGTGTGCGTGCCGGCACCAAATCGACGTCAAGCGTTGTGGTTTCGCCAGCCGCCAAGCTCTCTCTCAGCGCGGCCGCGTGGGCGTAGACGAGGCTGCCCTCGATGCCATGCCGGGTTATCACGAATTCTCCCGGAATGGTGCCGACCCTTGAGGTTGCCGTGACCGATTTGACCGGCTCACCGGAAAAACGCTCCCTCAGGTGCTCGCTCCAATCGACATCGAAGCCGCAGTTGGCAGGCTGAAACTCATCGATGGCGATGGTCTTCTCTCTCAGCCATGGCAGCCAGCTTCCATCGGAACCAAGCCGTGGCCAGCTCTTCCCGCCAAGTGCGAGCAGGGCTGCATCTGGTTTGACCACATGTGCAGCCCCGCTTGCCTCGATCGCATAGCCTCCATCCGAAAAACCGGTCCAGCGGTTCCGGGTGAGGATCTGAACACCTTGCGCCTCAAGCCTTCGCAGCCAGGCGCGCAGGAGCGGCGAGGCTTTCATGGCCGTTGGAAACACCCGACCCGAAGATCCGACGAATGTTTCGGTGCCAAGCCCTGCGGCCCAGGCTCTCACTTCCGACGGCTTGAAGCCGTCCAGCGCTTGGCGCAGGCGGGCATTCGACGTGCCGAAGCGTGACGCAAAGCGATCGTAGTCCTCGGAGTGGGTGATGTTTAGCCCGGACTTGCCGGCAAGGAGAAACTTCCGCGCAACGGTCGGCATCGCTTCATAGACTGTGACGGTGTGCCCGGCCGACGACAGGCTTTCAGCGGCCATCAGGCCTGCCGGCCCGCCGCCGAGGATCGCGATTTGCTTCTTGACCATGAAGTGTTGCCCAGGCTCGATCTGCAAACTCTCTCATGGCCCGCGCGAGCGTCATGTGCAAGAGCGCTGCGATGGGTATGGATGCTCCAGTACATCCTGTGCATTTAAATGGGGCTTTGTTCTGCAGAACGCGCGCCTGCGGACAGTTGGGCACGCCGCCTTAAGCGCCGCTGTAACATGGCTGGCATCGTTTGGGCGAAGATCAATCCACGATGCGGGGCGTGAATTTCGGCTTTGCAGGTGTCTCGGCTTTTTTCATTGCCTCTTCGTGATACCAGCAACTTTCGTAAACGGATGGAGTCATCCCCTGTTCAATATCAGTTTGACGTGTTTCGCCTGCGCCAAAGCGCTTCTGTGGAAATGCGTGGATCGTTGCAGTCTCGTGATGCACACCAACGGCCATTTTGTGCCTCCTTGTTCACCTGCCTCCGAAGACGTCGACGCGACGATAGCACATGTGCACATGATTTGCGCGATATGATTGAAAAAGGTGCAATATTTGTCAGAATAATGAGCATTCAAATTTGCTGCGGTTTATATCAGAATCCTTGAAGGTTCAAAATATAGGCAAATGCATAAGTAGTAATCATTGTAAGGTGGGTGCGAAAAAAATGTTGCACTTGAAGGCGCCCCGCCATCGGAGCTTCTCGACCGATGCGCCAACCATTTCCCTGGCGACTAAATGATTGAGTCCGCTATCAGTTCCACGCCCACGATCACGGCCAACTAGCCTGCAGCCCGCCGATCGACCGGCGAGCTTTGAACAGTTCGCGATGCCGTTCAAACCAAACTGGCACGCGACGTGCATATCATTTGGCAGCCCTTCGCGGCCTGGTCGCTTCAACGGTCGGTTCGCGTGAGGTTTTGCTCACGATTTATGTTTGAGAGACTCGCAAATGACCAAGTATAAGCTCGAGTACATCTGGCTCGATGGGTACACCCCGGTACCAAATCTCCGCGGCAAGACGCAGATCAAGGAATTCGACGCTTTCCCGACGCTCGAGCAACTCCCGCTCTGGGGCTTCGATGGTTCGTCCACGATGCAGGCCGAAGGCCGCAGTTCTGACTGCGTGCTGAAGCCGGTCGCGATCTATCCGGACCCGGCGCGCACCAACGGCGTTCTCGTCATGTGCGAAGTCATGATGCCCGATGGCGTCACCCCGCATCCGTCCAACAGCCGCGCCACCATCCTCGACGACGAAGACGCATGGTTCGGTTTCGAACAGGAATATTTCTTCTACGAGAACGGTCGTCCGCTCGGTTTCCCGGAAACCGGCTATCCGGCTCCGCAGGGTCCGTACTACACCGGCGTTGGCTACTCGAACGTGGGTTCGATCGCTCGCGAAATCGTCGAGGAGCACCTTGATCTGTGCCTCGCAGCTGGCATCAACCACGAAGGCATCAATGCCGAAGTGGCGAAGGGTCAGTGGGAGTTCCAGGTCTTCGGCAAGGGCTCAAAGAAGGCTGCCGACCAGATCTGGATGGCACGCTATCTGCTGCAGCGCCTGACGGAAAAGTACGGCATCGACATCGAGTATCACTGCAAGCCGCTCGGCGACACAGACTGGAACGGCTCGGGCATGCACTGCAACTTCTCGACCAAGTTCATGCGCGAAGTCGGCGGCAAGGCTTATTTCGAAGCGCTGATGGCGCAATTCGAAGCGAACCTGATGGACCACATCAACGTCTATGGCCCTGATAACGACAAGCGCCTGACCGGCAAGCATGAGACGGCTCCGTGGAACAAGTTCTCCTACGGTGTTGCTGACCGTGGTGCCTCGATCCGCGTTCCGCATTCCTTCGTCAAGAATGGCTATCGCGGTTATCTGGAAGATCGTCGTCCGAACTCTCAGGGTTGCCCTTACCAGATCGCTTCGCAGGTTCTGAAGACGATCTCGGAAGTTCCGACTGCCGGTTTTGCTTCGGCCGCGGCCTAAGCCAGCAATCTTGCGTTAGATTTGGTGGCGCCGGTCGGCTGATCGGCGCCATTTCCTTGACTGGCGGCCCGCTGACACCGAATTTGCAGCGGAAACGCCCTCGCACGCGCCGCTGCGATCCATCCACCAAAATCACCCGGTGGTTGAAAAGTCCAGCCGGACAAGTATAATCCTTTTGCGTTGTCGGTGTTTGGTCCTATACTCCTGGCGGATCCTCCAATCGCGAGTTGCCGTGACAGGGAAACACAGCCACTTCCTCCGCTTGCTCGGAACGCCTGCACTTTTTGCAGAGGGGCACGAGATTGCGTTGCCGGAGAAGGCCTATGCGTTGCTCGCCCTTCTGGTGTGCGCGCCGCAATATTCCATGGACCGCGAGATCCTGCGCGGCATACTCTGGCAATCGGATCAATCCAAACAGCGTGCCGGCAGCTTGCGCCAGCTACTTGCGCGTATCGATCGCARCATTCCCGATGATATGCCCCGCCTTGTCAAGGCGACCAACAGCCATGTCTCGTTCAACGACGAGGGATGGAATGCCGACGTTCTGGTCTTGACCAATACGGCCGCGCCGTTGCCACGTCCTGCGTGGGATTTGCTTGGCGGCGAACTCCTCGAGGGGTTCAAGGCGCCGACGATTGAAGCGGAAGAGCGCATCGGTGTGGAGCGACAGCGCATCGCCGACCGTCGCGAAGCCCATATCATTTCACTGCTTGAAACGCCGGAAAAGCGAACCTCCGACGATGTCCTCTTCCTCGCGGGTCTGCTCGTCGAGGCCGACCCTGCCAACGAGGTCGCTTGCCGGGCGCTGATGAAAAGGCACGTTGACGCGGAAGATCTTGCAGCCGCGCGCCAGGCATATTTTCGCTGCCGCGGTGAGCTGAAAACCGAATATGGTGCGGAACCGGATGGCGTGACGCAGGCCCTCGCGCAGGAACTCGGCATCATCGCTCCAGCAATGCTGGCCAGTTCGCCCATGACTGTGCCAACGATCGCGCCCACCGACCCGGTCGGGCAGCCCCGTGTCCTCATTTTGCCGCCGGATTCGATTTTGTCTGACCCGATGCTGCAGCGTGTGGGGCGAGCCTTGCTGGAAGAGGTAACGATCGGCCTGAGCCAGCAACGTGGGTTCAAGGTTATTGCCGCTCATACCAGTCTGGAAATCGTCAATCGCAATCTTGCGGGCATTGCTGCTCCAACGCCGCCCGAACTGCGCTTTGACTATACGGTCTATGTCACCATCCATGGCCGTGATGACGACATTTATGCGACCTGCCGATTGACGAAGACCTCAACGGCCGAGGTGCTGTGGGCAATCGACCTGCCGCTCGCCATGCAGAAGGTCAATCACTCCTTCGGGCAGCTTGCGCGGCGTATCGTGATGACGCTTGCCGACACGATCGAGCGCCGCGAGCTTCTGGACATGACGCACGACGTCAACCCGTCGGCATACCGGTTATACCTTGAAGGAAAGCGTCTCGTTTCGAAGACGGATCTGCAGCATCTGCGGCAGGCGCGCAAATGGTTCAAATCGGCGCTGGCCCGTCACGACAGATTCTCATCCGCGCACGCCGGAATGGCCCGCGTGCTCGGCATGGAGTGGCTGGTGCGCGGGATGAAGGACACGCAATTACTGGAGGATGCCGACCGGTCCGCCTGGCTTGCGCGCGACACCGACCCCAATAGCGGGCGGGCGATGCGTGAGTTGGGCTTTGTCGCTCTTTACCGTCGCCGCTTCAGCGACAGCCTCGATTTCTTCGCGGAAGCGCAGATGCTCAACCCGAATGACGCCGATATCCTCGCCGACCATGCGGATGCGCTTTTGCATGACGGACAGAGTGACAGGGCACTGGAGTTGAGCCTGGCGGCGATCAAGCTCAATCCGCTGCCTCCGGATTACTACTACTGGAACCTCGGTGGCATTCACTTCGTCCAGGAAAATTACGCAAAGGCGATCGAGGTACTCGATCGCGTCAAGGATCGTCCGGCGACCTCGCGCCTCTTGGCCGCAGCTCATGCGAAGAACGGCGACCTCCGGACCGCGTCGCGTTATGCCGCCATTGTCCTCGAAAATTTCCCGGATTTCCGTACCGATGACGTCTGGCAATTCGTGCCGGATCGCAATCCGGAGGACACGCGTCAGCTGATCGACGGTCTTCGCATCGCCGGACTGTCCTGAAGCGCTACAACTTCGGCGTTTTCCCTCTTTTCTGATGAGAATCTCGGTCACGCCGAAATAACGCCCGTTGGTGCATCTTCTCTGTGTCCGCAGCGCAATGCTGTTTTCAAACAGGAGATGAAACAATGACGACGACACAGATCAAGCCCGTTGCAGTCCGTCTTTCGGCAGCCGCTCAGGCCGTCCTGAAGCAGGAAGCAGTGCAGCTCGACACGAACGCGACGGCGAATATCGTTCACGCCCTGAAGTTCCGTTGAGGATTGATGCGAATGTCTGTTCAGACCTCACTCGAGCGCCTGGCGCAAGATCTCAGCCTCTCATCGGCCGGCATCAACAGCTATCACGACCGCTCGTTGACACCTGGGCAGACATTCGCGGCGATCAAGCCGCATTTCAAGGAACTCGGCATTACAAGGGTGGGTCTGCTCACCGCGCTGGATCTCCTTGAGATCCCCGTTGCCTTTGCCACGCGACCGAACAGCTATACGCTCTCCGTCTTCCAGGGAAAGGGCATCGACGAGGAGGCGGCAATGACCTCGGCTGCGATGGAGGCGGTGGAGACGCGTGTTGCCGAGAGCCAGCCAAGCGACCTTGTCATTGCGACCGTCGCCGGCATGAGGGCTGAGCATGCGCCGATGATCGACCTTGATTCGGTGGCCCGTTGTGTCCCTTCGGAGATTGGTTCCGAGCCGATCGCCTGGGGCGAGGGCCTCGATATCATGTCCAACCGTCCGGTCTTCGTTCCCTGGCCGCTCGTCGGCCTCGACCATCGGGGCACCCGGCCGTCGGGTTTCGAGCAGTCGAGCGACGGTCTCGCTTCCGGAAACCGGCCGGCGGAAGCCGTGCTTCACGGTCTTTGTGAACTGGTTGAACGCGACGCTTGGGCGCTGACGCAGTTGCGTCCCTATGAACAGCTGCGCGGCGCGCGGATTGATCCGATCGCGTTCGGCGACCCTGTGCTCGATATCATTGTCGATCGCATCCGTCGCGCTGGAATGCGTCTGTTGCTGCTCGACATGACGACCGATATTGGCGTTCCGAGCTTTCTGGCAGTTATCATTCCCGGCAATCTCGGCGAGCGCGTGGATGCCCGCTGGACCCATGTTTGCGGGGGATGCGGATGCCATCCTGATCCTGTTCGCGCAGCACTGCGAGCAATCACCGAGGCCGCACAGAGCCGACTGACGGCGATTGCCGGCAGTCGTGACGACTTTTCCCCGCGTCTCTATCAGAGGCTCGATGATGGTGGCCCGATGCAAGAGCTCATCAATCTCTGCGACGAAGCCCCGGTTACTCCCAAATTCTCTCTCGAAGCCCCGCAGCGCACCATGCAGGAAAACATCGGCCGCATTCTCGATCGCCTCAGGTCGAGGGGCATCGATCAGGTGGTGGCCGTGCCGCTTTCCCATCCGGGTCTGCCGGTCTCGGTCGTTCGTATGATCGTTCCTGGCCTCGAGGTGGATGTCAGCGGCGAATTCATTCAACTCGGATTGCGGGCCGTGAGCGCCATGCAGGGAGCGATGCAATGAAGGTCATTTTTGGCGGTCCGAGTTTTGGCGCCGACATCGATAGGCTTCGGGTCGAGAATCCGTCGATCCTCTTTCGTGGGCCGGCTGCACGCGGCGACATATTCCAGGCGGTGCGAGATGGAGCGCATGCGATCGGGATTGTTGACGGCTACTTCGGGGAAGTGCCTTCTGTGTGGCACAAGGAAATCCTTTATGGGCTGCAGCACAATGTCATCGTTGTCGGAGGTGCCAGCATGGGCGCGCTTCGCGCAGCCGAATGCGACGCGTTCGGGATGGTTGGGGTCGGCACGATCTACGAGGACTATGCCGAGGGTCGCCTGATCGATGACGAGGCCGTCGCGCTCGTGCATGCGCCGGAAGAGCTCGGCTGGTTGCCGCTTTCGGTTCCGTGGGTGGATTTTCAGCCGACGATCGACGGTCTCTATCGGCAGGGCGCACTTTCGCCTGCCGAGCACAAGATGCTGTTGCTCGCGGGCCGTTCGATCCATTTCTCAGAGCGTACCTATCCCAAGGTCGTCGAAGGCTGCACCCTTTCCGGTGACGGCCGTGCCAAGGAGATCCTGCGGCTGATTCGCGCCGGAAAGGTCGAGCGGAAGCGTCAGGACGCCGAACTCGTCCTGCAATATCTGCTGGAGGTGAGGTTTGCTCCCCAGCCGCGTGACTGGGGCTTCGCCGCCACCTCGCATTGGGAGCTTTTGCGGGCGGAAGTCACAGGTGCTGTCACGCCTGTAACGCCCAAGTAACGCCGGACCTGAATGATGGATATCGCTGAAGCCCGGAAGGCTCATCATTGGAGAAGGCAGTGACAATGAACATTCTGACGCGGGACGAGGGTACGGGTAGCGAGTACGCGAGAATCTTCCGGTTGCTCTCGGCGGCAAAGGATGAGGCCCAGAAGCTCAAGCTGAACAATCTGATGCACTTGACCAACATGGCTCTTCTTCAGGTGGTCATCGACTGGGACGGGATTGACCCCGAACGGGAGCTCGACGTCAACCTCGAAAAGCTGATCGGCACCAAGACGCAGGTCGCAATGAAGGATGCCAGCGAGAATCTAGTGCTTCTCGACTGCCACTGACGGACCGGGGTGACGTTGGGACTGCGCCTTTACTCGCCGTCGTCCAGCTGTTCCATGCCGGCAATTGCCTGTACGAGCTTTACGATCTTCTTGCGAACTTGCTCGTTCTTGATCGACAGGAAAGCGGCATTGAGCAGCACGCCGTCGCGGGAAACAACGAATTCCTCGCTGGGCGTTGGATTATCGTTGGCCGAGTTTGGGTTGACGTCCTCGAAGAAAGATCGGACGTCGACATCGAGGGCACCGGCAATTTCGACCAGCATGCTCGCTGAAACGCGGTTTGATCCCTTTTCATATTTTTGGATCTGCTGGAAGGTGACGCCAACCCGATCACCAAGTTCGGTCTGCGATACTTTACGCATCAGACGCTTTATGCGGATTGTCTTCCCGACGTGAACATCAACTGCATGGGGACCTTCCTTCATCGCTCTCTCCTTCCAACGCCGGTTGTTACGCGACTATTATGCCAGCAATCAACCTAACGGAGATAATTGAACGGATCAATTGCGTTGATGTGTTTTTTATCCCGCATAGAGAGCCTATGGGCAACATATTGGATATTCGGCTTTCGGCCCGATTTGCGAGGGGTTTAAATCGCAAATTTCTGTCACGGGGAGCAGCAACCACAGGTCGTGCGCAGCCGGCCGTTTTAAGTTGACGGATTCCCCCGCGTCGGGGTAGCGGCAATCCTGTGTGCTGGCGAGCCTTTCCGCCTCCAAACTCCGGAGCGCTTTCGCGGCGCGATGTGGTATGCCACTGATAGATCAGTCGATACAGATGGATTCGTAGCTGCCGTGACGATCGGGTTTGCCCATGCCGAATTGATAGCCGTACTGGTTGCGGTAACGGGTGGCGAACCGCGTGTCATGACGATCCGATCCGGCGATGCACTGCCGTCCGGTCCGTTCGAAATGGGACATCGCACACTGCAAAGCGGTCTGCGCGAATGGGTTCAGGAGCAGACGGGCCATCCGGTCGGCTACCTGGAGCAGCTCTATACCTTCGCCGACCGCGATCGAAACAACGAGATCATGGGTGGCCGGACGATTTCGATCAGCTACCTCGGCCTTGTGCATGAGCAAGCGACGCCAGGAGGCGGCCGACCCGGCTGGCAGGGCTGGTACGGCTATTTTCCGTGGGAAGACTGGCGTACCGGGCGACCGGTGGTCCTCGACCACCTGGTCGGCTGCCTTATGGCGTGGGCCGAGCGTGATCCGTCCCGTCGTGAGGATCGGATCCGTCGGGCAAATTTCGCCTTTGGGCTCGGCGAGGCCTCATGGAACGAGGATCTTGTATTGCAGCGTTACGAGCTCCTCTATGAAGCTGGCGTTGTGAGCGAGTCGGGCTGCGCAGCCGAAACCAATCCGGGCCGGGCAATGTTCGCGGACCATCGGCGTATCCTTGCGACAGGCATTGCGAGATTGCGTGCGAAGATCAAGTATCGCCCGGTCGTTTTCGAGTTGATGCCGGTGAGCTTCACGCTGCTGCAGTTGCAGCGCAGTGTCGAAGCGCTTGCCGGGCTGACGCTGCACAAGCAGAATTTCCGCCGGCTGATCGAGCAGCAGGAACTTGTCGAGGAAACCGGCGAGACGACGAGCGAAACGGGCGGACGCCCCGCAAAGCTTTTCCGTTATCGCCATGCTGTCCTGGAAGAACGCGCGCTCGCCGGATCAAAGCTGCCAATCTCCCGCAATTGACATATGCTCACAACGAGAATATCTATGCGCTCTAGATATGCTCTGATTGAGTATAAATAGGAGCCGGCCATGAACCACAGCGTTTCCGCATCCTCGCTCTACGAGCGCGTTCGTCGTGTTATCCCCAAGGCGGAGTGGATGTCGTTCCAAGACGATGTCGAGGCGATCCTTGAGCTGAAGCGGCGGCGAAACGCCGTCATTCTTGCGCATAACTATCAAACGCCGGAAATCTTCCACGGGGTCGCCGATATCGTCGGCGACAGCTTGGCGCTGGCGCGCAAGGCAATTGACGTCGAGGCGGATATCATCGTGCTTGCCGGTGTGCATTTCATGGCCGAAACGGCCAAGCTCCTCAATCCCGACAAGACGGTGCTCATCCCGGATATGGGGGCCGGTTGCTCGCTGGCGGATTCAATCACGCCCGAGGATGTGGCGCTTCTACGCCAAGCTCACCCCGGCGTGCCTATTATTACCTATGTGAACACCTCGGCGGCCGTGAAGGCGGCATCGGACATTTGCTGCACATCGGGAAATGCCAGGCAGGTTGTCGAGTCGCTCGGCGTGCCGCGCGTGCTGATGATTCCAGACGAGTATCTCGCCCGAAACGTCGCCCGCGAAACGTCGGTCGAGGTGCTTGCCTGGCATGGTCATTGTGAGGTCCATGAACTGTTCACGGCGGATGATGTCAGACAGCTTCGTGAGAATTATCCCGGGTTGACGGTGCTGGCGCATCCCGAATGTCCTCCGGATGTCGTGGCCGAGGCGGATTTTGCCGGGTCGACGGCGGTGATGTCGGATTTTGTCGGCCAGCAGCGTCCGGCCCGTGTCGTGCTCCTCACCGAATGCTCGATGAGCGACAACGTCGCTGTGCACCATCCCGATGTTGAGTTCATCCGCCCCTGCAACCTTTGCCCGCACATGAAACGGATCACGCTCGCCAATATCCGCGCTGCACTCGAGGAAAACCGCCACGAGGTCACCGTCGACCCTGAAGTTGCCGTTTCTGCAAGGCGTGCGGTCGAGCGGATGCTTGCGATATGACCGCGCTTCTCGGGTCATTGAGCGGGCAGGTCGTCGTCGTGGGAAGCGGGCTCGCCGGTATGATGACGGCGCTGACGCTGGCGCCGCAGCCGGTTGTGCTCATTACCCGCGGCGCCATTGGTGCGCAGACCTCGAGCGCCTGGGCGCAAGGGGGGATTGCCGCAAGCCTTGGCGAGAATGACAGCATCCAGTTGCATCTGTCCGATACACTTGCTGCCGGCGACGGCCTGTGCGATCCGCAAGCCGCGTCCGAGATCATCGAAGAGGGGTCGGCCGTCATCGCCGCCCTGGAGCGCGCCGGCGTTGCTTTTGATCAGGACAGTCAGGGTCGTCTGGTCCTTGGCCTTGAGGCGGCACATTCGCGTCGACGCATCGTGCATGTATCCGGGGATGGGTCGGGTGCTGCGATTATCGCCGCTCTGGTGGAGGCAATCGCCAACACGCCCTCGATTACCACGCTCGATGCAACCGAGGTGCGCTCGCTTCTGACCCATGATGGATCTGTCAACGGGGTGGTCGTCAACCGGGGAGGGCAAACCGCTGCCATCATGACCAACAGAGTGGTGTTGGCCACAGGTGGGATCGGCGGACTCTACGATGCCACGACCAATCCGATGTGCAATTTCGGCCAGGGGATCGCGCTGGCGGCAAGGGCAGGGGCAAGGCTTGCCGATATGGAATTCGTGCAGTTTCACCCGACCGGCCTTGACTCTGCGCGACGGCCCCTGGCGCTTGTCAGCGAGGCCGTGCGCGGCGAAGGAGCTGTTCTCGTCAACGACAGGGGTGAGCGCTTCATGACCGGTTTCGACGGCGCCGAGCTTGCTCCGCGCGACGTCGTTGCGCGCGCCATCAGCGCCGAGCTCTCGCTGGGGCGGCGTGTCTTTCTCGACGCCCGTGCTGCGCTCGGCAATCGCTTTGCCTCCCGCTTTCCAACGATCCATGCACTCTGTCAGGACGCCGGAATCGACCCGGCAATCGATCTCATTCCAGTGCGCCCCGCCGTCCACTACCACATGGGCGGTGTTGCGACCGATTTGACGGGGCGCAGTTCGCTCCCCGGTCTTTGGGTCATCGGCGAGGCCGCCTCGACCGGGCTGCACGGCGCCAATCGTCTGGCCAGCAATTCGCTGCTCGAGGCGGCAGCCCTTGGTATTCGGGCCGCCCGTGATATTGGAGCGACATTGCCCGGCACCGTTCGGGCGGCCCCGACAGTCTCAGCCGGGCCGGCACCGGATGCGTCGGCGGTGCGCGCGATCGTGTCGCGTCACCTCGGCGTGCTGCGCAATGCTGGGGCTCTCCAGGGTGCGATCGCCACCCTGCTGCCGCTCGCGGCATCCGACGGACCCGCTGCTGACCCGGCGATCGTCGCATTGACAATTGCCGTCTTCGCAATGCTGCGCAAGGAAAGCCGCGGTGCCCATGCCCGCACCGATTTTCCGCTGAAGCTGCCTGTCGCCGAACGCCGCTTCATGACATTTGCCGATGTGCTCGATGTCGCACATGCCGCCACCCATTCTTTCGCCCGGAGTGCCTGATATGTCCCTTGCCCCTTTGCCGCGCCTCATTATCGAACCGATGGTGCGCACTGCCCTCGTTGAGGATCTCGGCCTTGCCGGCGACATTACCTCGGCGGCGGTCATCCCCGCCGATCATCGCTCGTCTCTGGTTATGGTGGCGCGGCAGCCCGGTGTCGTCGCAGGCCTGGATGCGGCTGAACTCACCTTCCAGCTGGTCGAGCCAACGATCACCATGGCCCGTTACATGGAGGATGGATCCCCGGTCAGGCCCGGTGACATCATCGCGGAGATCACCGGACCGTCGCGTGGGTTGCTGACGGGGGAGCGCACGGCGCTGAACTTTCTTGGACATCTGTCCGGGATTGCGACGGTGACGGAAAGCTTGGTTGAGGCGGTCAGGGGCACGAAGGCGTCGATTGCCTGCACCCGCAAGACGACACCTGGGC
The DNA here is from genome assembly GCF_056394785.1 of Rhizobium sp. 10N414. NCBI lineage: Bacteria > Pseudomonadati > Pseudomonadota > Alphaproteobacteria > Hyphomicrobiales > Rhizobiaceae > Rhizobium > Rhizobium sp. 10N414. The sequence goes on from NZ_JBFTIN010000034.1 coordinate 41,379, forward strand.
TGCGGGGCCTGGAAAAATACGCGGTGCGCGCCGGCGGGGGCATGAACCATCGGTTCGCGCTTAATGATGCCGTCCTGATCAAGGACAATCACGTGGCGATTGCCGGCGGCGTGGCCGAGGCGATCCGTCGTGCCCGGGCGGGCGTTGGGCACATGGTCAAGATCGAGGTCGAAGTGGATACGCTCGAGCAGCTCAGTGAAGCGATGCGAGAGGGTGTTGATGCGGTCTTGCTCGACAACATGACGCCGGCGCAGCTGCGCGAGGCCGTCGCAATCGTCGATGGTCGCGCGATCACCGAAGCGTCGGGAAGAGTAACGCTTTCAACGGTTGCCGCGGTCGCCGCCTCAGGCGTTGACCTCATCTCTGTTGGCTGGTGTACGCACAGCGCGCCGACGCTGGATATCGGGCTCGACGTGCAAGGCTGACCGATATCGTTGGCAAATTCGTCGCGTGTCACGATTTCTGCGGCGCGCCACGAAGACCGGAAGGACCGGCTTGAGACGGCCCGGAGTATCCCGTCATGTGTCCAGGCGCGATATTCGGTTTCAGAGATGAGCGTTGGCTGCGCCGACACGAGGTTCTTTCCTCGACCTGAATAGTCGAAGGATGCGCGCTTCCGTTTCAGGCGATCGAGCATCCTGCGGAGGTGTTCGGCGTTCTTTTCGGCGAGCAGGCAGGCTGGAAGCCCATAGGAGTTCTTCGACCCTTGCCTGTTCATCCATGAGCAGCCGCTACATCGTCATCATTGTCGCAACAATGCCAAGGTCGCGACGAGCTGACCCGCGTAAAGCTGAGCGAGGTCACGGGTCTGCTCATCCCTGGATCGCTCCGCCTCGCCGAGATAAAAATCAAGAAGCAGTTCTGCTAGCGCAGTGGGTGGGATATCTGCCACCCCCATCGAGTTCTCAAACTTCAATATGCGTCCCCCGAAGGCTGCAACGCGCTGCGCCCAGCCGTTCTGTCGCAGTGTCGTCGGCTCTCGCGAGGGCGGATGATCATTTTGAACTAATGTCCGAAGGTGAGCGTCAAGTCTGGTTTCAACTTCGCGCAGGAGGATCGTTTCAGTCTGCGCGTGCTTCTGAAGATGGAAGGCCAAACGCCGTTCGCGGCGTAGAACAGAGACGTGCCCGAGTTCCTCGCGCGCCATACGTTCCGCCGCTTCGGCAATCTCCTGTGTCGGCGCGTGGGCGGAAACATACGTCCAGAAGAGGAAGGCCCGTTCCTCGTTTCGCACAGCCACCGAAAAGGCCCGATAGGCCGAAAGCAGCGCGGGGTCCGTGAGGTTCATACCTTCATCGTCAAAGACGTCCTCCGGTTCGCCGCCCGCAGCGACGCTGGCCATTCCCATTTGACCTGACCAATCCTCTACGGAAGCAAGATGGCCACGTTCCTCTGCAGCCAGGCGTTCGAACACGGCAACCAGGTCGGGCTTTCGCGATCGACGCATATGGTCCGCCAGCGTCTCGTAGCCAGCAATGGCTTCGGTCTCCATAGCCTTCGCCGTTGCCAGCAACTCGGGCATCGAACGGATGGTCATCGGTTCTCTTGGCAATTCTGTCATGGTTCGCTCCTGAGACGCGCCGTCTTGCGGAAACGGTTATCAGAAGGAAAGATTTTCCCGTTTGATACATGTCAAAGATGGGCTGCTGCGTCGCGACTACACCTTTCACCGTAAACCGCCAACGTGGGTGTACGGGGAAGAATGCTTTTGAAATCGAGACCTTGGCTGCAAGCCTGCTTGCAAGCGCTACTCGTGCTTGCTGCAATCTGGTTTTCTGCCGTTGCTTGCAGCGCCGCTGATCAGCTTGCGACCTACATCCAAAAGGTAGAGCCCTCAGAACTTTTCGAGGGAGCGGACAGCTTTGGCCCGCCGCAGGGAGAGCCTCCGATCGCCCCGGTGTTCCGCGGGAGCGAGGTTCTTGGTTACGCCTACCTGAATTCGGACTTCACGGCGTCCGCCGGCTATTCCGGAAAACCAATCCACATCGTGGTTGGCATTGCGGCCAATGGCGTCATTCGCGGTATCAAGCTCGTCGATCACAAGGAACCGATCGTCCTCATTGGCATTCCGCAGGCCCGTGTCGTTGCGGCGTTGAATTCGATCATCGGCAAAGATCTCGGACGTGTCGCCGCTGGCCTCGATCGTCCGCCGCAGGTCGACATCGTCAGCGGTGCGACAGTAACCGTCTTGGTCATGGGGGATAGTGTAGTCCGCTCGGCCGTGAAGCTTATTCGTGCCCATCGGCTCGACAGTCAGCAGCAAACCGCCGGAACGTCGGTCGCAACGGAAGTCAAGCGTGTCGACGAGGCAAAGGTAGGCACGCAGGATTGGGAAACGCTCCTTGGAGACGGTTCGATCCGCAGCCTGCGGCTGACAGTGGGTGAGGTCTCGGAGGCTTTCCGCACATCGAATAAGGACGCGGCTGCCGCAAGACCGGAAGCGACGCCTGAAACCGAACGATTCATTGATCTCTACGTTGCTCCGGTCAGCGTTCCAATCATTGGCCGGAGCCTGCTCGGTGACACCCTGTATGAACGGCTTCGCAAGCAACTGCAGCCGGATCAGGCAGCAATCCTCGTTGCCGGCGACGGTGCTTACTCTTTCAAGGGGTCAGGATATGTGCGCGGCGGGATCTTCGATCGGATCGAACTCCTTCAAGACGGGCAAGGTGTCAGATTCCACGACCACGACCATACCCGCATCCCGGCGCTCGCAGCAGCCGGCGCGCCCCGACTGAGGGAAATCGCCCTCTTCGCCGTTCCCAAGGATTTCACCTTCGATGTAACCGAACCCTGGGAGCTGCAGCTCCTGGTACAGCGCGCCGGCGAGGGCACACAGAAGGCCGTGCTACCCTATAACCTCGGCTACTCGCTCCCCACACCCTATGTGAAGGTCGAGAAAGCAAGCCAGACGCCTGCTGCCGCCCCGGTCTCCACAGCGCCGCGCGTGCCGCAGCCAGAAGCAACCGTCGACGAGGGCGAAGCTCCGCTCTGGATATCGATATGGCAGGGAAGCCGCGTCAAGATCGCGATAACGATCGGTGCGCTTTTGACGCTGACGGCAATCTTCTTCTTTCAGGACTGGCTTGTCCGCCGGCCGAAACTGTTCGCCTACGTCCGGAACGGCTATCTGCTATTTACCCTTGTTTGGCTGGGGTGGTTCGCCAACGCGCAGCTTTCGGTCGTCAATGTGTTCACCTTTGCCAATGCTCTCGTGACGGGGTTCAATTGGCAGTTCTTCCTGGCAGCCCCGCTCATTTTCCTGCTCTGGGCAGCGGTTGCGGCGGCGCTCTTGTTCTGGGGCCGCGGACCCTTCTGCGGGTGGCTTTGCCCGTTCGGTGCACTGCAGGAGCTTACCAGTAACGTCGCCAAGAAGCTCAAGGTGCCGCAGGTCAAGCTGCCATGGGGTCTGCACGAGCGTCTCTGGCCATTGAAGTACATCATTTTCCTCGGTCTCTTCGGCCTTTCCTTCTATTCGATGGCTCTTGCCGAGACGTTCTCCGAGGTGGAGCCCTTCAAGACTGCGATCATCCTGAAGTTTGCACGCCAGTGGCCGTTCGTACTGTTCGCGGTCACACTTCTGGTCGCCGGACTCTTCATCGAGCGCTTTTACTGCCGTTACCTGTGCCCGCTGGGCGCAGCGCTCGCCATTCCTGGGCGGATCAGGATGTTCGAGTGGCTGAAGCGTTGGCCTGAATGCGGCTCGCCGTGCCAGCGTTGCGCGAAGGAATGCCCGGTTCAGGCCATTCATCCCGAAGGTCAGATCAATGTGAACGAGTGCATCTACTGCATGCACTGCCAGGAGCTGTACCAGGACGACCACCGCTGCCCGCACATGATCCAGGTGCGCCTCAAGCGCGAGAAGTTCATGGCGCTGTCGACACCTGAATCCAGAGGAGAGGTCACCACCAAGAAGAAGGTCGAGGTTACCTACAAGGGTACTCCAATCAAGAAAGCAGATTCCGCGTCGGATCAGCCGGCGTGAACACACCCACCAAGGAGACGCAAATGACAACTCAAGAAAAGCATCCATTGTTCAACAGACGGCAACTTTTGGGGACGACTGCATTCGCGGCGGCAGCCGGCGCGGCCGGGGTCGGTGGCGCTCTGACGCTTTCCGGAGCCACGGCTACGGCGGCGCGCGCGGAAGGCTTGAACCATGAGGTCAAGCCTGGCGAACTCGACGAATACTACGTGTTCGTGTCCGGAGGGCAATCGGGCGAAATCAGAGTGGTTGGTCTCCCATCCATGAGAGAACTCATGCGTATCCCGGTTTACAACCGCTGCAGCGCGACCGGCTGGGGTCTTACCAACGAAAGCCGCAAGGTACTCACGGACGGTCTGCTTCCTCAAACGCGCGAATTCTTGTCCACTCGCGGCGGTGTCTACCACAACGGCGATCTGCACCATCCGCATCCCTCCTTTACCGACGGTACCTACGATGGGCGCTACCTGTTTGCCAATGACAAGGCAAACACGCGCGTCTGCAGAATCCGTCTGGACGTCATGAAGTGCGACAAGATCATCGAACTTCCGAACCAGCACACGGTCCACGGACTTCGTGTGCAGAAGTACCCCAAGACCGGATATGTGTTCTGCAACGGCGAAGATCGCGTTCCGATCCCGAACGACGGCAAGATTCTCGACGATACCAAGCAGTACCACGCTGTCTTCACGGCCGTCGACGGCGAAACGATGAAGGTTGCCTGGCAGCTGATCGTCGATGGCAATCTCGACAATGTCGATGCGGACTATCAGGGGAAGTACTGCTTTGCGACCTGCTACAACTCCGAAGAAGGCGTCAATCTTCCGGAGATGATGGCGAAGGACCAGGACTGGGTCGTTGTCTTCAATCTCAAGAGGATCGAAGATGCCGTCGCGCGGGGCGACTTCAAAGAGATCGGCGGCGTTCCCGTTCTCGACGGCCGCCACGGTTCCGCCTACACGCGTTACATCCCGGTTTCGAACAGCCCGCATGGCATGAACACGGCTCCGGACGGAATACATGTCGTCGCCAACGGAAAGCTGTCTCCTACCGTCACAGTATTCGACGTTCGCAAGTTCGATGACCTGTTCGAGGACAAGATTCAACCGCGCGACACGGTGGTCGCCGAGCCTCAGCTTGGCCTCGGGCCGCTCCATACGGCCTATGACGGGCGCGGCAATGCCTACACCACCCTGTTCATCGACAGCCAGATCTGCAAGTGGAACATTGAAGACGCTATCCGCGCCTTCAAGGGCGAGAAGGTCGACCCGATTCGTCAGAAGCTCGATGTTCAATATCAGCCGGGTCACAACCACACATCGATGGGCCAGACCAAAGACGCGGACGGAAAGTGGCTCATTTCGCTGAACAAGTTCTCGAAGGATCGCTATCTTAACGTCGGCCCCCTGAAGCCGGAGAATGATCAGTTGATCGACATTTCCGGCGACAAGATGGTTCTCGTTCACGACAATCCCACCTTCGCCGAACCACACGACGCGACCATCGTTCATTCGTCGAAGATCAATCCCGTAAGTGTCTGGAAAAGGGACGACGTCTTCTTCGCCGATGCAGTCGCTCAGGCCAAGAAGGACAACATCGACCTCCTGTCGGACTCCCAAGTTATCCGGGATGGAAACAAGGTGCGGGTCTATATGACGTCGGCGGCTCCGGCGTTTGGCCTTGAATCATTCAATGTCAGGCAGGGCGACGAGGTGACCGTCTACGTTACCAACATCGATGACGTGGAGGATCTTACTCACGGCTTCTCGATCGTAAACTACGGTATCCAGATGGAGGTCGCGCCGCAGGCGACCGCGTCGGTGACCTTCACCGCCGATAAGCCAGGCGTCTATTGGTACTATTGCTCGTGGTTCTGCCATGCGATGCATATGGAGATGCAGGGTCGCATGCTCGTTGAACCAAAGGCAGCATGATGCCGCCGCTTGGCAAAATAGCACTCCTCGGAATGGCGGTCGCAACGACCGCCATTCCGGCCCATGTTCGCGCCGCAGAATTCCAGCTTGCGGCGGCGGATGCAGCAACCGTTCAACGTGTCCTTGATGTCGCCGCAGATGGAGACATCGTACGGCTGTCCCCTGGCCGGTATGCCGGACCATTGACTGTCAGCAGGCAGATCGTGCTGGAAGGCCAGTCTGGCGCGGCCGTCGTGGGCAATGGCAAGGGAAGCGTGATCACGATCACGGCGCCAGGAGCTGTTGTGCGAGGTCTTGAGATTGAAGGATCCGGCTCTGATCTGTCTGCGCTCGATTCCGGGGTGTTTGTAAGCCAGAGCGCTGACCATGCGGTGGTCGAAGACAACACGATCAAGGGAAACCTGAACGGTGTCTATTTGCACGGTGCCGCCGGTTCCGTCGCAAAACGCAACCGGATCATCGGAATGGCGTCGGGTCGGATGAGCGAGGCCGGCAACGGCGTCTCACTGTGGAATGCCCCGGGGGCAATGATCGTGGACAATGACATTAGCCTCGGCAAGGACGGCATCTCGACGAACGCGAGCAAACGCAACGTCTTCAAGGGAAACCGTTTCCGCGACCTGCGGTTCGCCATCCACTACATGTACACCAACGACAGCGAAATCAGCGACAACGTCTCAGTGGGCAACCTGGTCGGCTATGCCATCATGTTTTCGAACCATCTGAAGATCACCGGAAATGTCTCCGATGGCGACCGGGATCACGGATTGCTCCTCAACTTTGCCAACGGCTCGACCATAAGGCAAAACAGGGTCACCGGCCGCCTTCAGCCATCAGATCGATGGCTGTTGGGTGGAACAAGGGCCGACGCCAGCGACATGCCTGGCATCGAGACGCGACTTGCCGAAGGGCAGGGGACGCAGCTCGGACCGGAGAAGTGCGTGTTCATTTACAACGCAAACCGGAATGTCCTTGAAGACAACGTGTTTGAGAACTGTGCGATCGGCATACATTTTACAGCCGGCTCCGAAGGAAACGCCATTGCCGGCAACGCGTTCGTAGGCAATCGGAATCAGGTAAAGTACGTCGGGTCGCGATACCTCGATTGGTCGAAGAATGGTCGAGGTAACTACTGGAGTGACAATCCCGCGTTCGATCTCGATGGCGACGGGATAGCAGACAGTCCCTATCGCCCCAATGACATCATCGACACCGTTCTTTGGACAGCCCCGCAAGCCAAGGTTTTGACCACAAGTCCCGCGGTTCAGATCATCCGATGGGCGCAGTCCCAATTCCCTTCGCTCCTGCCGGGCGGCGTGGTTGACAGCAAGCCCCTGATGGGGCCGCCCGTACCCTTGGAGAATGCACGATGACGGCGACAATTTCTCTCGAACATGTTTCGAAATTTTATGGCGATACCGCCGCGATCAACGATGTTTCGTTTTCCCTTGGCGAGGGAGAGCTGGTTGCACTTGTCGGTCACAATGGAGCCGGCAAGACCACGTTGATCAAAGCGATCCTGGGGCTTCTTCGACCGACCGACGGAAAGGTGCGCGTCCTTGGCGAGGACCCGGTTTCCGGGAACCTGATCGTGCGCAGGGAGGTCGGATATCTCCCCGAGAGTGTCACTTTCCATCTGGCGCTCACTGGACGTGAGGTTCTGTCGTTCTATGCGAAGCTGAAGCGCGTGCCGGCGGATCGATGGCGAAATCTCTTCGATCAGGTCGGCCTGGCGCAGAACGCTGCCGACAGGACGGTAAGGACCTATTCGAAGGGAATGCGCCAACGATTGGGCCTGGCACAGGCACTTCTCGGAGAGCCACGCCTTCTCCTCCTGGACGAACCCACCAGTGGATTGGATCCAGCACTACGACGCAGTTTCTACGATCTCATCCTCGACTTCCAGAAGAAGGGAACGACCGTACTTCTCTCCTCCCACGCGCTGAGCGAGCTTGAGGAACGGGCCGAACGCGTCGTTATCATCAACGGCGGTAACAAGATCGCCGACGGAACGCTTGACGAACTGCGTCGGATTGCCTGCCTTCCGACCCAGATCCGGTTCAAGCCGAGCAGCGAGTCCGCTGCTCACTCGTGGTTTGACGGGCCGGTGCGATGGACCGAGCGCAAGGATAAATTTCTGGAAGCCAGTGTCGACCATAGCGAGAAGATCGCGGTTCTGTCGGCTGTAACATCCGATCCGGCTGCACTGACCAGCATAACTGTCATCGAGCCGACACTCGATGACGTCTATGCGCATTTCCTCCAACGACAGGGAAGAAAGCCGTGAACAATATCGTGATCATTGCCCGAAAGGAGATCCAGGAAGGGTTGAGAAACCGCTGGGTCATCGCGGTGACCTTGCTACTTGCCTCGCTGGCGCTGACGCTTTCGTTTCTGGGTAGTGCGCCGACAGGCAACGTCGGCGCGGGCCGTTTGGATATCGTCATTGTCAGTCTTGCCAGTCTCACGATCTTTCTTGTTCCCCTCATTGCCTTGCTGCTTTCGCACGATGCGATCGTTGGAGAACTGGAGCGTGGAACACTTCTCCTGCTTCTGAGCTATCCGGTAGCGCGTAGCCAGATTGTGTTTGGAAAATTCCTGGCACACATACTCATACTCTCGTTCGCCACTCTATTGGGCTACGGCGCGGCGGGTCTGGCGCTCGTTGTCGCCGGGACGCCGACCACTGCGGAGAGTTGGACGGCGTTCGGCGCCATGATTGGATCCTCGATCCTGCTTGGATCGGTCTTCACCGCTATCGGATACCTCGTTAGTGCGACTGTCAGCCAGAGGAGTACGGCCGGGGGCATCGCCTTGGGAGTATGGCTGTTTTTCGTCATCATTTACGACATGGGTTTGCTGGGTGCGATCGTGTCGACGAAGGGCGTTGGATTTTCGCCGGGGCTGCTGAGCATACTTCTGATGGCCAATCCGACCGATGCCTACCGTCTTCTCAACCTGGGATCGGAAACGGCCGGCTCTGTCTCGGCTCTGTCCGGTCTCGCAGCGAGTTCGAAGCTGTCTCCGACCGTCCTGATGGCATCCTTGGCCTTATGGGTTGCCGTCCCTCTATCGTTGGCCATGCTTCGTTTTTCCAGGAGAGAACTTTGAACCGCTCGTTCGCAATATCAATCGTCCTTATGGCATCTCTGTTAAGCGCTTGCGAGAAGGCCGAGACCATCGTGCCTCCTCCGTTGGAGCTTACCTCCGATGCCGTCGATCATTTCTGCGGCATGAACGTGCTGGAGCATGCGGGGCCGAAAGGACAGGTTCTCCTAAAGAATGGCGGAAAGCCGGTCTGGTTCAGTTCGTCGCGTGATGCAGTTGCATTTACCCGGCTTCCGGAAGAACCAAAGGACATTGCTGCAATCTACGTATCGGACATGAGCCACGCTACCAGTTGGCAAGCGCCGGGAAGTCAAAACTGGGTTGAAGCCGATCGCGCATTCTTCGTTGTCGGGAGCAAGGTTCACGGCGGGATGGGCGCACCGGAAACCGTTCCTTTCTCCGTTCGGGCAGACGCCGAAGAGTTTGCGAAAAAGAACGGCGGCAGAGTTTCGATCCTCGGGGAAATCAAGGATCAGGATGTTCTCGGAACGTCTACCAGCGCACCCGCGAGCTCGGAGATTGAATCCAATGGTTAGAGCCGTCACCAGGCGACGTGCCATAGGAATTATCGCAGCGGCAGCCGGACTTCCGCTGCTTTACTCCAGCTTTCCCGCGAAAGCCAATGCGCCGGTCGTCGTCTGGACCGGTCAAGCACTCGGAGCGCCGGCCAAGCTGGTCCTGCATCACGGCAATATGGCGAAGGCTCGGCGGTTAATAGATGAGATCGTTCTTGAAGTTGCTCGGCTAGAAGGAATTTTCAGTCTCTATCGGGACGATTCGATCCTCGCGGAACTCAATCGGGTAGGTGGGGTTGCCGTCTCTTCGCCAGAGATGGTCTCCTTGCTCGACCAGTGTCTGCGGGTCTGGGAAAGGACCGGCGGGTTGTTCGATCCTACCGTGCAGCCGGTATGGGAGGTGTATCGCGATCACTTTGCATCGGGGCATGGATATGAACTCGGGCCCAGCCAGACCAAGCTGAAGAGGGCTCTCGGCAAGGTCGGCTTCGAAGCCGTAAGGTATGGCTCGGACCGCATCGCCTTCGCCGAGCGGGGAATGGCGATGACCCTGAATGGCGTTGCCCAGGGGTTCATTACCGATCGAGTAGCCTATATGTTGCGGAACGAAGGCTTCGACAGTTGTCTTGTGAACATGGGCGAGGAACGGGCGGTCGGCGCACAATCGGATGGAACGCCATGGCATGTCGGGTTGGCCACAACCGAAGACAGCCTGGATCCCGATGCGGTGCTGTCCATCGTAAATCGGGCGGTCGCCACGTCCAGCCCGACTGGCTTCGTCTTCGACGAAGACGGCAAGTTCGGGCACATCCTCCACCCAAAAACGGGCAGCGCGCCGATGGCCTATCGGAGAGTAACCGTTATCGCTGATGACGCGACCACGGCAGATGCGTTGTCGACAGCATTTAACCTTATGGACGTGAATTCAATAAGATCCGTATTGAAGGACTGGCCCGGAGCCTCTGCCGACCTGGTCGAACCAACTGGCGAAAGGCACCGGATCTAGGCGCCAGATTCATGGCGGGTCGCCGCTCTGCCAGCCCTCGCATTGGTCAAACCTGGTCGAGTAGCGTGAGAACGTCGCCGAACGTCATGTGGGCCAACCGTTTGCCGCAGGAGAATTGTCCTTCAAGGCGCAGCGAGATTTAGGTCACGATCCGCGACAGCTAGGACTTGGCGGAGAGCGCGCTCAATTCTTCGAGATCGAGGTCTCGTTCGAGTTCGTGCAGCGTTTCGTCGTCGATATCACCGGCGCGGTGAAGACGGATCAGTTCACGGCGTCCGGTGGCGATCGCCGCCAGAACGACATCGAAATGGGCATGGAGCAGAACGTCGTGGTGTTCCGTTTTCTGGATATAGTCGACGATCATCTTGGCCCTGAGTTGATAACGCTCCAGCAGACGAGGATGGATGAGATTGCCGTCCGTGTCATAGGCCCTGTCCTTTACGGTTGCCAATTGCGCCTGAGCCATGGCGGCTTCGGCCTGGCTCAGGTTGAGGCGCGCCTTTTCTGACTCCGGCTCGATCAGCTTTGCCCATTCGATCAGGCGCCCCAGCGTCGTGCCCTGGACCAGTACGGTCCCGACAATGACGGCGAACGACGTCACCAAAATGAAATCGCGGCCGGGAAAGCCTTCGGGCACGCTCAGCGCCAGGGCAAGTGTAACCACACCGCGAACGCCCGCCCAGCTCAGAACGACTGAAGCGCGCGCGCTGAGCGGCGTGTATCGCTCAAGGCCCAAGACCTTGCAGAATTCGACCACAAGGTTTGATCCAAAAACCCAAGCGAAGCGCGCAAGCGTAAGTGCGACCAGGACCGCGAGCATCGGCAATCCCATGGTGGCGATCACGACGCCGAAGCCACCGCCACGTTCGACCACGCCTCGCAAGGATGACCCGATCAGCATGAAAACCGAGGCTTCCATCAGAAAGATCATCACAGTCCAGAACGAGGTGCCGCGCATGCGCGCCGAGGCCGAAAAGACGGTATGCTGATACCAGCCCGCGATCAGGCCCGTCGTCACGGTGGCGATGACGCCGGAAACATGGATCATTTCGCCGAGCATATAGGAAATCCAAGCGAGCAGGGTCGTGGCCGCTATGATCAGGTATTCGTCGTTCAGGCGGCGGACAAACACCACCCATACCGTCCCGATGGCTATGCCGACGGCGGCGCCGCCGAGCGCCAGCAGGAAGAAACTTCCCATCGCCTCGGCCGTGCTGAAGGCACCCGTGACGCCGGCGGCGATGGCGAACCGGAACAGCACCAAACCGCTTGCATCATTGAGCAGGCTCTCGCCCTCGAGCAGGATTTGAAGGCGGCGGGGCAGCTTGACCCGTTGCAGCACGGCGCGAGCGGAGATCGCATCGGGTGGTGACACAATCGCCCCGAGAACCGCGCAGGCCGCCCATGGCAAGGAAGGAAAGAGGAAGTGGACCGCGACTGCCACGACGGCGCAGGTGAAAAATACCGCGCCGACGGCAAGCGAAGCAATGCCGATCATGTGGCGGCGCAGCCGGCCGAGAGCAATGAACCAGGCACCGTCCATCAACAGTGGTGGCAGGAAGATGACGAGTACCAGATCGGGATCAATGGCAATGGCTGGCAGACCCGGCAGAAAGGCAAGCAGTGCACCGCCGGCGAGCAGTGCTACGGAGGGCGGCAAGCCAAACCGGTGAGCAGCGTAATGCAACGCGATGATCGCCAAGAACATCACGATCACCAGCTCGAACAAGTGAGTTGGGTCCATTAACCGCTGCCTGATTTCACCCGATGGTCTATTACAATGCGCGTTTGCTCGAAATGCAATCGCCCGGGCATGTCTGTCGCATCCAGCACGCCAAGGCTCCACTGGATTCTGCAGTGCCACGGGAGGAACCGTGAAGCATATGGATCCGGCAAATGGGCATGCGCCGAGCCGGCCGCGCTGCCAGTGGTCCCTGACGGAAAGATTTTCCATCGAGGAACAGATAAATGGAACGATCCGCACTCGTGACCGGCGAGCGCCCAGCTATTTTGCGGCCAATAGGCGGCTACCAAGCGCGGCTGCCGCGTTAGGCACTAGTTTGTGGAGATATGCATATGAATTTTATTGCTCGCCGTGCGAAATTGCTTGGCACCGTTTTTAGCCTGGGGTTGTTGATCGGTGCGCCGGTCCATGCCGAAACACCGCCGAACGTTCTGGTCGTTGCCCAGTCGATTGATGACGCCGTTAGCTTCGACCCGGCCGAGGGCTTCGAGCTCACCACCGTCCAGTCCTTCAACAATCTCTACCAGCGTCTCGTTCAGTCAAATCGTGATGACGGCACCAAGATCGATCCGGCGCTTGCCGCCTCCTGGGAAGCCGGCAGCGACGGCAAGAGCCTGACCTTTGCGCTCGCCGACGCGAAGTTCGCCTCCGGTAACCCGGTGCGCCCGGAGGACGTGATCTTCTCGCTGACGCGCGCCGTCAAGCTCAACAAGTCGCCGGCCTTCATCCTGAACGAGCTCGGCTGGAAGGCCGATAATGTCGATGCTGCCGTCACCAAGGTTGATGACAAGCATGTGAAGCTCACCTGGACGGCCGATGTCGGCTCAGGCTTCGCGCTGTCGCTGCTGACGGCGCCGATCGCCTCGATCGTCGACGAGCAGACCGTTGCCGCAAACGCAAAGGACAACGATTTCGGCAATGCATGGCTGAAGACCAATTCGGCTGGCAGCGGTGCCTACGCGATCGGCACCTACACGCCCCACGAGGCGCTGGTGCTCCAGGCCAATGCCAATTCGAACGACAAGCCGAAGCTCGAGAGTGTCATCATCCGCAACGTGCCGGACGTCGGCGCCCGCCGCCTGCTCGTTGAGCAGGGCGATGCCGATATCGCCCGGGGCCTCTCTGCCGACCAGATTGAAGCGCTGAAGGATAAGAGCGGCATTAAGGTCCTCTCTGTTGCCTCGGCCCGCACCGACTACATCCTCTTGAACAGCAAGGCGAACGAGACGCTCGGCAATCCGGCGTTCTGGGAGGCTGCGCGTTACCTCGTGGACTATGACGGCATTGCCAAAAACCTGCTGCGTGGCCAGAGCACCGTCCATCAGTCGTTCCTGCCGGTAGGCTTCCCCGGTGCACTGACGGATACCCCCTTCAAGCTCGATGTCGACAAGGCGAAGAAGATTCTGGCGGATGCCGGTATCAAGACGCCGTTCAAGATCGAATTCATCGTCTTCAACGACCAGCCGTTCCTTTCGATCGCGCAGTCGCTGCAGTCGACCTTCGCGCAGGCCGGCATCACGCTGGACATCCAGCCGGGTGTTGCAAGCGACATCTATGCCCGTGGACGCGCCGGCAAATACGAGATGACCCTGCGTTATTGGATCCCGGACTATTTCGACGCTCACTCGAACGCCAGTGCCTTCGCCATCAACAAGGACAATTCAGCCAACACGGTTGCCAAGCAGGCCGGCTGGGTGATCCCCGAACTGAGCGACGCGACGCTTGCTGCCGTCAAGGAACAGGACCCCGCCAAGCGCGCGGCGCTCTATCAGGATCTGCAAAGGAAGATCCAGGCAAGCTCGCCCTACATCTTTACGCTTCAGGGCAACGACCAGGTCGTGCTAAGCGACAAGGTGAAGAACTATGCCCAAGGTCTGAACGCAGACCAGGTTTATTACGACAAGGTAGAAAAATAAGTGCCGCAGGCGGCAACACCCCCTAGTGCCGACATGAGCAACTCCCGCCAGCACAGAAGCTGGCGGGAGTTGTCTTTCGTCTTGCCCCTTATCAAGTGGCTGTGGTCGTTTGCACTGACGCTCTTTGGGCTGGCAATCGTGACCTTTGCCATGACGCGGCTTTCCCCCATCGATCCGGCGCTGCAACTCGTTGGCGACCATGCCAGCCAGTCGACCTATGAACAGGCGCGGCTCGAACTCGGGCTCGACCAGCCGTTGCCGCTGCAGTTCCTGCGCTATGTCGAGACGGCGCTTTCTGGCAATCTCGGCCAGTCAATCTCGACCGGCCAGCCGGTCGCGCATGATATCGCCCGTACGTTTCCGGCGACGATAGAGCTTGCCACGACGGCAATCGTCCTTGGCGCGACGATCGGCCTGGCGCTCGGCATCATCGCGGCAATGCGGCAGGGGACATGGATCGACGGTGTTTGCCGCCTTGTATCTCTGTTTGGCTATTCGGTGCCGATCTTCTGGCTCGGCCTCCTGCTGCTGTTGCTCTTCTATGCCCGGCTGCATTGGGCGCCCGGGCCGGGCAGGGCGGATGTCGTGTTCCAGTACACCGTCAAGCCTGTCACCGGCTTCGCGCTGATCGACACGTGGCGTTCCGGCAAGCCTGGTGCCTTTCGCGATGCGCTGGCCCATCTGGCATTGCCGGCGACCGTGCTTGCCATTCATGCTCTTGCGGCAATCTCGCGGTTGACGAGGGCCTCGATCATTACCGAGCTCGGCCAGGAGTATGTATCCACCGCACGAGCAAAAGGAGCCCGCCTGGGGCGGATCGTCTTCGTCCATATTCTGCCGAACATCTCCGGGACGCTGCTGACTGTGATTGCCCTTTCCTATGCAAGCCTGCTTGAGGGAGCCGTTTTGACCGAAACTGTCTTCGCGTGGCCGGGGATCGGACGTTACCTGACGACGGCGATGTTTGCGGGCGACATGCCTGCGATCCTGGGAGCCACGCTTGTCGTCGGTGCCTCCTTTGTGCTTCTCAACGCGCTAACCGATCTCGTCGTGGCTCGGCTGGAAGTGGAAAGAAAGCGATGAGCGCCATCGAACAAGCACGGATCGGCGGGATGTCCTTTGGTTGGCGGATGCTTCGCTCCCCTTCGGCAGCGTCGGGCGGTGGCATCGTGATTTTCATCCTCGCCATCGCGCTGCTTGCGCCGTTTGTCGCGCCCTACGATCCGAATCTGCAGGAAACGGCCAATCGCCTCATGGCCCCGAGTGCTGCCCACTGGCTCGGCACCGATGGCTTCGGACGCGACATCCTCTCGCGCTTGATCTACGGGGCCCGGCCGACCCTGCTCCTGGTGCTCATTGTGGCATTGCTGATGGCACCGCTCGGCATTGCCGTTGGTATACTCGCAGGCTTTTTCGGCGGCGCGACGGAGCGTATCCTGATGCGTATCACCGACATCGTCATGTCCTTCCCGCGATTGTTGTTGTCGTTCGCCTTTGTTGCGATCCTGGGGCCCGGGCTTATCAACGGTGCACTGGCGCTCGCCTTGACGAGTTGGCCGGCCTACGCCCGTCAGGCGCGCGTCGAGACCGGAGCGCTCAGGCAGAGCGACTATCTTGCGGCAGCCGAAATGGTCGGCATCAGGGGGCCCAGGCTGCTCTGGGGACATGTCCTTCCGCTGGTGTTGCCATCGGCCGTCATTCGGCTGGCGCTCGACCTTTCAGGCATCATCCTTGCTGCCGCCGGCCTTGGCTTCCTTGGCCTTGGAGTACGACCGCCAACGGCGGAGTGGGGTTCAATGGTCGCCGAGGGCACGCAGGTGATCTTCGATCAATGGTGGGTCGCTGCCGCGCCCGGGCTCGCCATCCTTGTTGCCTCGCTCGGCTTCAACTTGCTGGCCGATGGCCTGCGCGACATTCTGGATCCGCGCCATGCTTGAACCGCTTCTGTCTGCCAAGGAACTTTCGATCTCCTTTCCCTCCAATGCAGGCCTGGTTTCCGTTGTCGACCGGATCTCCTTTTCAGTCGGACACGAGATCCTGGCGCTCGTTGGAGAATCCGGCTCTGGCAAGTCAATGACGGGACGGGCGATAATGGGTCTCCTGCCGCGCGGCGCAGTGATGCGTGCCAGACGCCTGGTCTTTGACGGCAAGGACCTGGCCACGCGTTCGAGCGCTGACTGGAACGCACTGCGCGGGACAGGATTGGGTCTGATTTTGCAGGATCCGAGATATTCCCTCAATCCGGCGCACCGGGTCGGTCGGCAGGTCGAAGAGGCGCTACTTCTGCACACGAAGCTTTCGGCTGTCGAGCGACGCGAGCGGGCACTGGACATGCTGGAGAAAGTCGGACTGCCGGATCCGAAGCGCATCTACGCAAGCTATCCGGCGGCACTCTCAGGCGGCATGGGACAGCGGGTGATGATCGCTGCAATGCTGATCAATCGACCGAAGCTGCTCATTGCCGACGAGCCGACTTCGGCTCTCGACCGTGACCTGCAGGACCAGATGCTGACGCTCTTGCGTTCGTTGACGGAGGAGTTCGGCATGGGCCTGCTGCTGATCAGTCACGACCTGCAACAGGTGTCTCGCTACGCAGACCGTGTGCTCGTCATGCGGCAGGGACGTATCGAGGAAGAAATGACATCCGCCGACCTCTCCCATGCCGGATCGCCCTATACCCGCGCGCTCTGGGCGGCGCGACCGTCGGCGGCCACCTATGGCACGCGATTGCCGGTTTACGAGGACGAGCAGTGAGCGCACTGGCGGTAAAGGATCTTTCTGTCACCTTTCAGGGCGCCTCGAAGGGCTTCACGGCCGTACGCGGCGTCTCGTTCGACGTTGCCGCTGGTGAAACCTTCGGTCTCATCGGACCTTCAGGATGCGGCAAGACGAGCGTGCTGCGCGCAATCGCCGGGTTGAACACGAATTGGCAGGGCGACATTTCGGTCTTCGGTCAGCCCCTGGCAGCGGGACGCAGGATCACCGGGATGCTGCGTGAGGAGATCCAGATGGTGTTCCAGGATCCATATTCGTCGCTGCATCCTCGCCATCACATTGCCCGCATCTTGGGCGAACCGCTGTCAATCCGCGGCATGTCAGACGTTACCGAACGCGTGCGTGTTGCGCTCGACCAGGTCGGGCTACCGGCGGCGGTTGCGCAGCGCTACCCGCACCAGATTTCCGGTGGACAGCGGCAGCGCGTGGCCATTGCCCGAGCGCTGTTGCTCAAACCCAAATTGCTGCTGCTCGACGAGCCAACCTCGGCACTGGACGTGTCAGTACAGGCAGGGATCCTCAATCTCTTGAACGACCTCAAGACCTCACAGGGTATCACCTTCATTCTGGTCAGCCACGACCCCGGCGTCGTCGCCCATATGTGCGACCGCGCCGCTGTGATGAAAAAGGGCCTGATCGAGGACATACTTGATCGTTCTGGCTTGTCTGCCGGAAGCTGACAACGGCCGCGCCTCAGACTTCGAAGTGAACATGCTTCGCGAGGTCATGATTTGCCCGACGCTGGCATCGGCCGAGAAATCGATTTAATAGTGATCATCCCCCTACCGCGATAACATCCTATGCCGCTACAGCAATCAGATCAGAAGCTCCTTGCAACGAAGGAATTCACCGGTTCCCTGGGGCTGATTGCCGCCTTGCCGATGTACGATTGGCCGGAGGTGCGAACGGAGACCGATGCGCAGTGGGAGCAGCTTCGGGACGAGTTGCGGTTCCGCGGCATCGACGCCCCGGAACGACTGGCCCGCACGCGCAAAGACCTTCCTTCCAACCCGGGAGCTCTCGGGGGACCTTGCGGAACACTCATAGCCTCCGATCCGGCAAATTTGCCAGGCGGCGAGCTCGATCCAAACTCGCTCTGGTTACATCCCGGACTCCTTCTCGCACAGGCATGCTGGGGTCCGATAGAGCAATGATCGCTACTGCAAGACCAGGGCATTCTAGGTGGCAAGAGGCGGTCGTTTTCAAAGATTGGGCCGTCAAACAACCGTCGAGCGCGGCGTAGCAATTTTAGTCATCCGGGTAGCTTGTTTAATCATTCAGGAGGGTCTCAGCGACTAAATGTGAAGGTGAAGGCTTACTAGTTCTTGAGCGCAGCCATTTCGCGGGAGAAAACATCATGCATCCATGTCGCTTTGCTGTGGTCGCGATCGTCAGTGCCCTTGCATCCCACGAAACCGCATCAGCGGCGTCAATGCTCCAGCCGATCAGGACCATCGGCGCGCCTCGACAGTTTGTCTCCGCATGTCATCACTACGCGTGGCTTTGCGGTAAGGCCTCGGGCCACGCCATGAACGACGCCGAGGCCTTCGCTCTCCTCGGTCGCGTGAATGCCCGGGTGAATGCCAACGTCAGGCAGGCCGACGATCAATCGACGACGGGCAAACGCGACGACTGGTCGCTTCCAGTCGACGGCAAGGGCGATTGCGAAGATTTCGCGTTGATGAAGAAAAAGGAGTTGATCGAGGCGGGGTTCCGGTCGGACCGGTTGGCACTTACCGTCGTGCTGGACCGGGGCGGCAACAATCACGTCGTGCTGATGGCGCGGCTCAGCGACGGCGACTATGTGCTCGATAACTTGAGCGGCAGCGTCAAATCCTGGGAAAGGACCGGCTATACCTTCGTCGCCCGCCAAAGCTTCGAACACCAACGCGTCTGGCAAGTAATCCTTGCCGGTCCGCGCGCGAGCGGCATCGTTGCGGCCGACCGCCGCGCTGGCAACCCGGAGTAGCGGCGATTTGATTTTCTTCGACGGATGCGCGCAGATCATCATTCTGCTCTGCGCAACTTCGCCGTCCTATCTCCCTTGGCACTCTTCATGACGCATACCGACAGCGCGATCAATTCGCCGGGGGTTCGCCCACGGCTGGAATGACCAAACGCCTCTTGTCTCGTGTCAAAGGGCGGCAGTGCAGTTCGCGCCTCTTATGGACGTGCAAGCCCTACCTGTCGGCTTCTATTTTTCGCCAGTTTCGTAGCAGTTGTTCCGTGGTCGAGAGGTGTCGTTGTCGTCACGTCGCAACAATCAAAGTCGTGGCAGGCTAGAGCAAGAAATTGGCAGTAAGGAATAATCCGCCGAAGCTCAGAAATACTACATCGCTGCCAGTAAACCGGCCGAAAAGGTGCCGGGCGATTGTGTAGCGGAGCGATAAAAAATGTCTAGAATTCTGAAAGGCGTCGGCCGGAGTGGGGCAAATGCGACCGCGCTTGCGGTCATTCTTGGAATAGCACTCATAGGCGGCAGCCCATCTTACGCCGCATCGAAGAAAGCACTTTTAGCGAGCACCGTTGATACCGGTGCCCAAAGCGCGCAATCAGTAGTCGATTGCGGCGATGCCGTGCCGGGCACTGTCGAGGCAATCCTGTGCCAGCCGACGGCGACCATAAACACGCCAGAACCGACCAACACAAACTTCGGCACACGCGGAACGCACGGTCCAGGCGACGCAAAATCAAGTGGAACTTCCCAAGGTGCGGGTTCAGGTAGCGGTTCCTTCGCTTCAGCCGACCAGACAGCCGACAGAGGAAGTGGGTCCGGCGGCCCCAAGGGCGAAGGCCCCAAGGGCGAAGGCCCCAAGGGCGAGGGCCCCAAGGGCGAGGGCCCCAAGGGTGAGGGCCCCAAGGGCGAAGGCCCCAAGGGCGAAGGCCACAAGGGCGAAGGCCCCAAGGGTGAGGGCCACAAGGGCGAGGGCCACAAGGGCGAGGGCCACAAGGGCGAAGGCCACAAGGGTGAAGGCCACAAGGGCGAGGGCCCCAAGGGCGAAGGCCCCAAGGGTGAAGGCCACAAGGGCGAGGGCCACAAGGGCGAGGGCCCCAAGGGCGAAGGCCCCAAGGGTGAAGGCCACAAGGGCGAGGGCCCCAAGGGTGAGGGCCACAAGGGCGAGGGCCACAAGGGTGAAGGCCACAAGGGTGGTGGCCATGAAGGCGGCGGCAACAAGGCCGGTGGCCGCCAGGGCGGCGGCAACTCGGGCCCTGAAAACTCAAGTAGTGGCAACGGCGGAGATGGAAATTCCGGCAACGGCAACGGGAACGGTGGGGGGAATGGTACSGGGAACGAAGGAAACGGAAACGGGAATTCTGGCAACGGCGGAGACGGAAATTCCGGCAACGGCAACGGGAACGGTGGAGGGAATGGTACCGGGAACGAAGGAAACGGAAACGGGAATTCTGGCAACGGCGGAGACGGAAATTCCGGCAACGGCAACGGGAACGGTGGGGGGAATGGTACCGGGAACGAAGGAAACGGAAACGGAAATTCCGGCAACGGGCACGGGAACGGAAGTTCCGGCAACGGCAACAAAAAGTAGTGACTAGATTTGAGTTGCGAGTGGAAGAGGCCTTTAGGGGCCTCTTTTTTCATTGGCTAATCCGAAAGTGTGCCATCGGCGTTCGAACTTGCCTGGCATCGCCTTCAACATCAGTTCGCTGAGAAATGGGTCAACTCCACTCACCGGAGGTTCTGCAATTCCAGTGCTGAATACGATCCCGTCGGGTTCTGCTTCGATTTCTCGTCGCATCCGAACAGATCATCTTGAGCTTTTCAGCACCGCGGGAGTGGGTAGTGGACATAGAGATCGCCAGGCGCAAGGCGAAGGGGACGTGGACCCTCGATGAAAGCGGAAAGCCAAAGCCTGGGGCACTGACTTCGACGACCTTATCCCCAGGTTGGGGCCGACGGAACCCCGGATACGAAATGACCAAGTTTCTCGCAACGGTTGACCTTCAGCTTGACACGGTAGGTCTCGTTATCGTGACCTTGCCCCGTTGAAATAATCCATTTTGAAGTAAGCTCTGGCCCATTGAGAGGACCAGGGAATGAAGCGCAAGCGTTTTACAGACGAACAGATTATCGGCATTCTGAAGGAGCACGAGGCAGGCACTCCGGTCGCGGAGCTTTGCCGCAAGCACGGCGTCAGCGATGCCAGTATCTATAAGTGGAAAGCCAAATTCGGCGGCATGGACGTGTCCGAAGCCAAGCGGTTGAAGACGCTGGAGGACGAGAACACGAAGCTGAAGCGGCTCCTGGCGGATGCCATGCTCGATAACGCTGCTTTGAAAGACCTTTTGGGAAAGAAGTGGTGACGCCCGCAGCCCAGCGGAACGCTGTCACTCATCTGATGAGCCACCATCAGATGAGTGAACGGCGGGCGTGTAAAGCCATCGGCGTTTGCCGGATGACGATCCGTTATGAAACGAGCCGCAGCGACGATCATGACCTTCGCGAGCGAATGAAGGCATTGGCGCATGAACGTCGCCGCTTCGGATATCGGCGCATTCACGTGCTGCTCAGGCGCGAGGGCCACATTGTGAACCACAAGAGGCTCTTCCGGCTCTATCGGGAAGAGAAGCTGACGGTGCGCAAACGCGGTGGTCGCAAGCGAGCGATCGGCACACGAGCACCGATGCTGATTCCGATCGCAGCCAATGATCGTTGGTCGCTGGACTTCGTGTCGGATCAACTCACCGATGGACGCAGGTTCCGGGTCCTGACGGTCGTCGACGATTGCACCAGGGAATGCCTGGCACTCGTCGCCGATACATCACTTTCCGGTCTGCGGGTTGCCCGTGAGCTGGACCGGATCATCGAGGGGCGTGGCAAGCCGAAGATGATCGTCAGCGACAACGTCCTATGTGGGGAAGCAGCAGCGAGAAGTAGTCGACAGGTCTCTCTGCATCAGCGATAGCAGATGCTTCACCTAATGTGGTCCAGATGGTTTCCACCGTCAACGGGATCGTTCCCTGCCATAGCAAACACAGGATCCATCGAC
>NZ_JBFTIN010000035.1:0-61843 GCF_056394785.1 Rhizobium sp. 10N414
GATGTAACCGCTGATCTTCAGGCAGGTTTCGGTGCCCGGGATGTAGAAGTAGCCGCTGCCGTAAGCGTCGCAAACGCGGACGTATTCAACTGGTTCCGGCTCAGCAGCAACGATGGCGTCAGCAGCCTGGGCGCTCGTAAAGGCAGCCAGGGCCGCCGCCGAGCTCATAAGGATCATCTTAATGTTCATTCTCAGTCCAATCTTTTGTCGATTGGGCACAGGTCATCACTGCCTAAACCGGCTCTACCTACCCCAAATTGTTTCGTACAAGCCCTTGCGGGAAACGCGGTACGTCCGCAGCGCCAAATTACATTTCCCATTAAATGTATCAATAATAGATACAGTCAAAAATTGGGTTTTGCTGCAAAGCGAAATCGGGGTGTTGCGCAATCGCAACTGTCGCTTTCTGCGCAAGAAGAGGGTTGCTAATGCAACCTGTAACAGTTTGGTATTCAAAGTGTTTTTGATATGGATGTCATCCGGATAATATTGTTGCATTGCAGCATTTGTATCGCCCTGCGGCTCATCCTTTTGTCAACGCTGGGCCTGAATCACGATGACGCGCGCGTCGTTTTGGCCACTTCTTTCAGCAGCGCGGCAGCGGTGGGATCGGATGGATCGAGCCTAAGAACACCATCCGTGTCGATCAGGTGTTCCAGCAGGTTTCTCACGCCCTCACTGAAATGCCGGCTCGCTTCGGCAGCCTCGTGGCTCGCAAGTGTCGTGGAGCCGATGATCCGCACGCCGAAGACGTTGATGACTTCGTCGGCTCGCGTCAGTGCGCAATTTCCGCCGTTTTCTGCGGCAAGGTCGACAATGACCGTTCCTGGACTCAGCCGCGAAAGCATGTCTTCGTCGAGGAGGAGAGGGGCAGTTTGACCGGGTATCACGGCGTTTGTGGTGATCAATTGCATCTTCGAGAGGGGATCCGAAAGCTCTCGGCGAAGCCGTGCCAGTTGTTGCTCCGGCAATGCGCGGGGAAAGGGCATCGGAGCTAGGGTCGTGCCGAGAAATCTGGCCCCGAGCCGTTCGATCTTGTCCTGCGAATCCTTGGCAAGGCCAAAGCCATGAGTCAGTGCGCCGAGGCGACGGGCGGTCGCCAATGCCTGCAGGCTTGCAGCATCGCCGCCCAAGGCAGCCATTCTCACCGGCCGCACGAAGCTGCCGTCCACCATCAACATTGGGTGCGAAATGCCGAACTGCCTGGCGGCCTCAAGGACGGCGGCGTGGCCGGTGATTGCCGCTTGTCTCGATGAGATGTCGGCGCCCTTGACCCCCTGCACACAGGAGAGGCGGGCGATGTCGAGGTGGAGCGGTCGCGCTCCGCTGGGAAGACGGGTGGCCAGGGGTGCGTGCGAACCAAGGAAAACGAGGGTCGCGGTCGCTGGAAATACCCGCGTGGTTGCCGGCTGCCGCACGCTCACGAATATGTCCGAGGAGGGCACCATATCAGCGAATTCGGCCGGTTCGCCGCCGGCGACGACATAGGCCTCATCAACGTGGCCCGCGCCGACACCGCAACCGCGCTCGAAACGAACCGACACACGCTTGGAAAGCCGCCGCACGTCCTCCGGCGTCAACGCAACGCGACGCTCACCGGGATGTGTTTCCCGAAGCAGCCCGGCGCGGACGCGGATAAAGTTGGACATTGATCGCTCTGGAAGAGGGTAAATCGAAGTGTGCGCGCGAGCGATATAGGCTGTCTCTTCCATAGTTTTATGACAGTTTGGTAATTTTATTCTGGGCAGTGATGTTGATTTTCACATTGTCACAACTGTCGATAAGTCATTCATTTTAAACGATACTATTTACCGCTTGCATGAGCGATGTCGAATAAGATTGCCGGGTGGGCGAGATCAGGTTTTGCCCGGAGGCATTTGGATGTAATGGTCAGTCATAAGGCGCGTGACTGCTGGAGGCATTGGTGAATTTCTATTCGGTTTACGATCAAGGTTTTGTCCGTGTCGCGGCCTGCACCCCGAATTGCGAGATCGGCGATCCCGATTTCAACGCGCAGGCAACGTTGGAACTGGCGCGGCAGGGACACGCCGAAGGTGTTGGCCTCATGGTGTTCCCCGAACTCGGGATTTCCAGCTACGCGATCGACGACCTTTTGGGGCAGGATGCGCTTCTCAGGGGTGTGGATGCTGC
Source organism: Rhizobium sp. 10N414 (assembly GCF_056394785.1). Classification (NCBI taxonomy): domain Bacteria; kingdom Pseudomonadati; phylum Pseudomonadota; class Alphaproteobacteria; order Hyphomicrobiales; family Rhizobiaceae; genus Rhizobium; species Rhizobium sp. 10N414. The sequence goes on from NZ_JBFTIN010000035.1 coordinate 2,152, forward strand.
AATCGGCGATATCGTCCGGGCAAGTCGCGACCTGACGCCGGTACTTCTTGTCGGCGCGCCGCTGCAGAGTGGCGGTCGGCTCTATAACTGCGCGGTCGCCATTCACGCTGGTCGTATTCTCGGCGTCGTTCCGAAGATGCATCTCCCGAACTATCGCGAATTCTACGAGAAGCGCTGGTTCGCGTCGGGACGAGACGTACGAGGCGAGAGCATTCGTGCCGCCGGCGAGGTGGTGCCATTCGGCACGGATCTCGTCTTCGCCGCCGAGGACATGGATGATTTCATCTTCCATATCGAGATCTGCGAAGACCTCTGGGCTCCGGCGCCGCCGAGCGATTTCGGCGCGTTGGCCGGCGCATTGATTCTCGCAAATCTCTCGGCCAGCAACATAACGGTCGGAAAGGCTGAGACCCGCAAGCTTTTGTGCTCGGCACAATCGGCGCGCAGCTTGTCGGCTTATGTCTATTCAGCAGCCGGCCCCGGCGAATCGACGACGGACCTCGCTTGGGACGGCCAGGCCTGCATCTATGAGCTCGGCAGCCTGCTTGCCGAAACCGACCGCTTCCCAATTTCGTCGCAGATGTGCGTTGCGGACATCGATGTCGAGAGACTGCGGCTGGAGCGGCTGCGAACGGGCACGTTCAATGATGCGGCGACGCTCACTCTTACCGCCGGTCGCGAATTCCGGCGAGTAGGGTTCCAGTTCAAGAAGCCGAAGGGCGACATTGGCCTCAAACGCCATGTTGCGCGCTTCCCCTTCGTGCCGGCTGACGAAAGCCGCCTCGATCTGGATTGCTATGAGACGTTCAACATCCAGGTGCAGGGACTGATGAAGCGGCTGCGCTCGACCGGCATCAAGCGGCTTTGCATTGGCATTTCGGGTGGGCTCGATTCCACCCATGCGCTACTCGTCGCGGCGCGTGCCTTCGACCAGCTCGGCTGGCCGCGCTCGGATATTCTTTGCTTCACCATGCCGGGATTTGCGACGGGCGACGCCACCAAGTCGAACGCCTGGGCCTTGATGCGCAGCATGGGCGTCACGGCGGAGGAGGTCGATATCAGGCCGTTGGCGCTACAGTTGCTAATGGATCTGAAGCATCCCTTCGCAGGCGGCGAGTCGGTCTACGATACGACCTTCGAAAACGTCCAGGCCGGCCTGCGCACGGACTTCCTGTTCCGCGCGGCAAACCAGCGAAACGCGCTGGTGCTGGGAACCGGAGACCTGTCGGAAATCGGCCTCGGCTGGTCGACCTACGGCGTTGGCGACCAGATGAGCCACTACAACGTCAACGCATCGGTGCCCAAGACCTTGATCCAGCACCTGATCCGCTGGGTGATCCGCTCAGGGGATTTCAACGAGGAAGCCAATGCGACATTGGAAAGCGTTCTTGGCACGCTGATTTCGCCGGAACTGGTGCCTGCCGATGAAAATGGCGTCATGCAGAGCACGGAGGACAAGATCGGCCCATACGATCTGCACGACTTCGCACTCTACTACACGACTCGTTTCGGGCTTCGCCCGTCGAAAATCGCCTTCCTTGCCTACAATGCCTGGCGGGACGCCGAGGTCGGCGTCTGGCCGCCGCATTTCCCCGCCGACAAGCGCCGCAGTTTCGATCTGCCTGTCATCAAGCACTGGATGGAGGTCTTCCTCTTTCGGTTCTTCACGATCAGCCAGTTCAAGCGGTCGGCATCGCCGAACGGCCCGAAGGTGACGTCGGGTGGTTCCCTGTCTCCCCGCGGAGATTGGCGCGCGCCGTCGGACGGCAACGCCCGGATATGGCTCAAGGAATTGAAAGCGAACGTTCCGGATGTAAAGGCGTAGGCAGAGATGCCTTGCAAAAGCCATGCATCGCGCCAGATGTGGCCCAGGAGCACTCTGAGGTAGCGGTAAGAACGTGACAGATGAAGCTTGTCCATCCGAGGATCTTCCCCGTTACGAAATCCGTCAGGAGCCGCGTGGCAGGTGGACGATCGTCGATACCTTGACGTCCTTGCCGGCGGCAACGGACGGAAGGGATTTCGTCGGCCTTAGCAAGAGGGACGCGGAGGACATCGCCCGCGAACTGAACCTCGCCGCTGCCGAAGGACGGGATCCTCTGATCTGATCTCTTGGAACTTGGCGAACGCCGCCGGCGTTTCGTTGCCAGAGGTGCAATGATGACCGCCAATGACAACAGGCCGGACAATCATTCCAGCGATCGGCAAACTGCTTACGAAGCGCAGGAAACGGCGCTGTCCCGAGAAGGGCGCAGCCTGTCCGCCTGGGCGTTGCTGGGCGCTGTCGCCTTCGTGATTGCCGCGGTCCTCTTGGCGTTCAGCGTTTGGACGGGCGGCGGCAGCAGCCCTGCACCGAGAGCACCGGCAGGGGCAAGCAGCCCCAGCACCGCACCGCCGCCGACGCAGAACACGAACTGACCAAGGCCCTCACGTCATCCATTTCCGGTGCTCCGCGAAGCGCTCCGCGAGGAGGTCGATGAACAGGCGAACTTTCGTCGGCAAGTGGTTGCGGTTCGGATAGATGGCATTGATGCTGAACTCGACGGCGCGATAGTCGCGCATGACCCGGACAAATCGTCCGGAGGCGATGTCATCAAACACAACGAAACTTGGTGCCRGGAATATGCCCTGGCCCGTCGTCGTGAGGTGCCGCAGGGTCTCGGCACTGTTGGATACGACGTTGCCGCCAATCTTCACACTCATCTGGGCGCCATCTGCATCTTCGAAGCGCCATTCGTCTCCGTAGGGGTAATACGTATATTGGAGGCAGTTGTGATTTGCCAAATCCGCCGGGACCTGTGGCGCCGGATGGTTCTCAAGGTAGTTCGGCGAGCAGACCAGGATATGGCGCCATGGCGTCAACTTCCTGACAACAAGGCTCGAATCCGGTGGCGGCACGGTGCGGATCACGAGGTCGTAACCTTCCTCGACCATATCGATCATCCTCTCCCCAACACTCAGGTCGAGCGCGATCGAGGGATATAGCTCAAGATACTCGCTGACGACGGGCAGCAGGAAGCGGACGATGGCCGCGCTGGTATAGACCTTGAGCGTGCCGCGCGGTGTCGAGCTCATTGCACCGGCCGTGCTGTCGGCTTCCTCGAGATCGGCAAGTATCTGAGCCGAGCGTTCGTAGTAGTACTTGCCGGTTTCCGTGAGGCTGACCTTGCGCGTGGTGCGGTTGAGCAACCTGACGCCCAGCCTGTCCTCGAGGGACTGCACGTGGTTGCCGACCATCGTCACCGACATGTTGAGACGGCGCGCGGCCGCTGAAAAGCCGCCGCACTCCACCACGCGACCAAAGACTGTGAGGCTCGTCAGCCGATCCATTGCACCCCCTAGATTATCCGCTCTGAGTTGATGATCCTTCCCGATTTAAGCAGATTATCAGATCGCGCGTAACGACGCATTGTCTGTCTCATCGAATTTAGCCTCGCCTGACGAGGCAAACCACTGGAGAAGGACAATGGTCGAATTACCCCGCAAGGAAGCCTTCGAGGCGGCCGGCGAGCCCGAGGTTGCAAGGGTCACCGAAGCCCCGGCTGCACCGGCAGCGGACGTTGCCTCTGCCGTCGAAGCCAAAGGCAAGAAGGGTCGCAAGCTCGTTAAGCGGACGATCTTGGCTGCCGCGTTTCTTGCCGGTGCCGCCTTTGTGGCGGACTACGGCCATCACTATTGGACGGTTGGCCGTTTCATCGAATCCACTGATGATGCCTATGTGAAGGCCGACTATACGACCGTTGCACCGAAGGTCTCGGGCTATGTCGCCGCAGTCCTTGTCGGTGATAACGATGCAGTCAAGGCTGGGCAGGTGCTCGCCAAGATCGACGATCGCGACCATCAGGCCGCATTGTCCCAGGTCAAGGCCGACGTCAAGGCCGCAACTGCAGCCATCACAAATCTCGATGCGCAGATCGAACTGCAGCAGTCGATCATCGGCCAGGCCAGGGCGACGATCGATGCATCACTGGCGTCGCTGGATTTTGCTCGCTCCGATGCGGCCCGTTCGCAACGGCTGATCACCAATGGTGCCGGTACGCAGTCGCGGGCGGAACAGAGCCAATCACTTCGCGATCAGGCGCAGGCGGCACTTGAACGGGATCGGGCCGCGCTGGTCGCCGCGGAAAAGAAGGTGCCCGTTCTTCAGACACAGCGCGAGCAGGCTGTCGCGCAGCGTGAGCGCGCCGCCGCCGCCCAGCATCAGGCTGAACTTAACCTTTCCTATACACAGATCATCGCTCCGGTCGACGGCACCGTCGGCGCCCGCACCATTCGAGTCGGACAGTTCGTAACCTCGGGGACGCAGTTGATGGCGGTCGTGCCGCTGCATTCCGTCTATGTCGTCGCCAACTTCAAGGAAACACAGCTCACTCATGTACGCGCCGGGCAGCCTGTCGAGGTCAAGGTGGACAGTTTCCCCGACGTGGAAATCAAGGGCCATGTCGACAGTATTTCACCAGCGAGCGGGCTGGAGTTCTCACTGCTACCCCCTGACAATGCGACCGGCAACTTCACCAAGATCGTCCAGCGCATCCCGGTAAAGATCGTCATCGACGACGAGAAAGTGAGCGGTTTGCTTCGCGCCGGAATGTCCGTCGAGCCTGAGATCGATACCAAAGCGGCCGTCAGGTAGGTGGTACCGGGAAGGATTATCCAGCCTGATTGGATGATCCTTCCCTCCTTTCCCGAATTATCAGCCGAACCTCGTCATGAGATTGTTTCCGCATAGCCGGAAGGAGAGACGTCATGGCTACACTTCAGATCGTCGCCAACAATTCCAGCCCGCGTCCAGTGGACGCTGCGGCTCCGAAGCCCGCAGCTGCGATGAGCGCCTTTCGCATGTGGAGCGCCGTCGTCGGTTCGACGCTCGGCGCGTTCATGGCCGTCCTCAATATCCAGATCGTCAACGCTTCGCTCGCGGATATCCAGGGTGCGATCGGCGCGGGCAAGGACGACGGTGGCTGGATTTCGACCTCCTACCTGATTGCGGAGATCGTGGTCATCCCTCTCAGCGGTTGGCTTGCTCAGGTCTTTTCCGTCCGCAAGTATCTCCTGACCAACGCCATTTTGTTCCTGCTATTTTCCGTCGCCTGTGCTTTCGCGGCGAACCTCCAGCAGATGATCGTGCTGCGCGCCGTTCAGGGCTTTGCGGGCGGCGTGCTGATCCCCATGGCGTTCACCATCATCATCATGCTTCTGCCGAAGCCCAAGCAGCCGATCGGTCTGGCCCTCTTTGCCCTCTCGGCGACCTTTGCTCCTGCCATCGGGCCTACCATCGGCGGATATCTGACCGAGAACTACGGCTGGGAGTTCATCTTCTACGTCAATCTGGTTCCCGGTTTGCTCATGGTGGGAATGCTCTGGGCGTCGCTCGATCGCACTCCGATGAAACTCGGTCTGCTCGCCAAGGGCGATTGGCCGGGCATCATCACCATGGCAATCGGCCTTGCCGCCCTGCAGACGGTGTTGGAAGAGGGGAACAAGGAGGACTGGTTCGGATCGGATTTCATCGTCCGCCTGTCGATCATCGCTGTCGTGTCGTTGACGCTGTTCCTCATTATCGAGCTGAAGACCGCCCATCCGCTGCTAAACCTCAGGCTCCTCGTCCGTCGCAACTTCGGCTTCGGGATTGTGGCGAACGTCCTGCTTGGGATCGCCCTTTATGGCTCTGCCTTCGTTCTTCCAATCTATCTGTCGCGCATCCAGGGCTACAATTCCGAGCAGATCGGCATGGTCCTCGCCTGGACGGGCATTCCGCAGCTGCTKTTGATCCCGCTGGTGCCCCGCCTGATGAAGCGTTTTGACGTTCGCTTACTGATCGCCTTCGGTTTTACGCTGTTTGCCGCTTCGAATTTCATGAATGTCTACATGACCGCCGACTATGCGAGTGACCAGCTCTTCTGGCCAAACGTCATCCGCGCCGTCGGGCAGGCGCTTGTCTTCGCGCCGCTCTCGGCCGTCGCAACAGCGGGCATCGAACAGGAAAATGCAGGTTCCGCATCCGCGCTCTTCAACATGATGCGTAACCTCGGAGGCGCCGTCGGCATCGCAAGCCTGCAGACCTTTCTGAGCAAGCGCGAGCAATTCCATTCGAATATCCTGACGAATTCGATCTCGGTCTTCGAAGAAGCCACTCGGGATCGTGTAGCGAAACTGACCGCCTACTTCATGAGTCACGGTGTCAGCGATCAGGCTGTTGCCACCAACAAGGCCGTCGTCGCCATCGCGCTCAAGCTGCGCAAGCAGGCCAACATCATGGCCTTCAGCGACACATTCTTCGTGCTCGGTGCCGCATTGCTCGTCGCACTGCTCGCAACGCTGCTGCTGAAGAAGCCGGGTCATCTGTCCGGGGGCGGCGCTCACTAGCGCCTCACTCCGCCACCAGGGAGAAACGCCATGAACCGCATCCTCCAAATCGAAACCGAGACCCGCCCCTCAAAGACAGATCGCGTAGCAGGCAATACAAACTCACTGCTGTCGTTGATCGAGTGGCTCTCCGGCGATGAATGCCATGCGCTCGATGAGCCCGGCCTGATCTCCACCCTCGGCCGCCGCCTACTGGCACTCGGACTGCCTATCGATCGCATGACGCTTCATCTCATGACGCTTCATCCGGAACTGATTGGCCGTACGCTTGCCTGGGCTCCGGGCGATCCGGTCGAGATCCACGATCGCGAACACAGCGCGCGCCAGACCTTTGCCAGCAGCCCTTTGCGCAAGGTCATGGACAGCCGCGAGCCGCTGGTTGTCGGGCTGGGTGACAGCATGCACGGCCGCTGGCAGGATATCGATATCTTTGCAGGCCGTGGCCTCGTGCAATTGATGATCGCGCCTCTTTGCAATGCCGACGGGCCGGTGAGCGCGGCTGCCTTCGGGACCCGGCGGCCCGGCGGCTTTACACCTGCCGAAATCCAGGCTCTCGAGCGGATCCTCCCGGCGTTGCGCAACACCTGCGAATTGCGGGTGATGCGTCAAGTCGAACTCAGCCTGCTCGACACCTATATCGGTCCGCTCACAGCGCAGCGCATCCTCGCCGGGCGAGTCCGGCAGGGCGAGATCGAGTCCATTGAGGCGGCTCTTCTGCTTTGCGATCTGCGCGGGTTCACGGAGATATCCAACAGGCTGCCAAGCAACAGCGTGCTCGAGTTGCTCAACGCCTATTTCGACAAGGTCATTCCCGCCATCACGCGCGAAGGCGGCGAAGTTCTGAAATTTATGGGCGATGCCGTCCTTGCGTTCTTTCCTGGCTATGATCCGGCCCGCAGTAGCGCTTCGGCATTGATCGCCGCCAAGGACATTCTGCGTGAGATCGATAAATTCGAGTTCGGCGATATCGCTCTCAACGTCGGCATCGCCCTGCACCATGGCGAAGTCAGCTACGGCAATATCGGATCCGGTCGCCGCCTCGATTTCACGTTGATCGGTCCCGACGTGAATCTGGTCAGCCGCATCCAAACGGCATGCGGAGATCTTCGCGTCCCGCTCCTGATGTCCGATGCACTCCGGTGCGAGGCTCAGGCCGAGGCCGTCTCGGTGGGCTGGCACGCGCTCAAGGGCTTCTCGGAGAAGGTCGAGCTCTTTCGCCTTCCGGAGTCGTTCCCGGGGCGAGCAGAAGGCGAATATAAACTATATAAATAATAGCTATTTGTTGTGTGTTCACGGTTTTGGCGTTATTTGCTGAATAATGGGGATGGAGAGTACGGGGGCGTAAGGCAACAAGAAATGCTGACGAAAAAGGGAAAGTATGGGCTGAAGGCGCTGGTTGACTTGGCGCGGCTTGCGCCGGGGGAAACCGCCTTCATCAATGACGTTGCTTCGCGCAACAACATTCCGAAGAAATTCCTGGATACGATTCTTCTCGAATTGCGAAATGTCGGCATTCTTCGGTCGAAAAAGGGCCCCGGTGGCGGGTACTCGCTGTCGCGTCCGGCGTCTGAAATTCGCATTGGCCACGTCATCCGCACGCTTGACGGGCCTTTGGCGCCTATTCGCTGTGCGAGCCGTACAGCTTACGAAGCCTGCGACGACTGTTCCGATCCCGAAAACTGTCAGGTGCGGCGCTCCATGACTGAGGTCCGCGATGCGATCGCAGACATTCTTGACAATATGACGCTTGAGCAGTTCGTCGCGTCGGGCAGCAAGCTGGACGATGCGGACGAGGAAGCCGCTATCTCGGTTGCCAACTAAGCAGCATCAGCTACCGCCAAAATAATGCTCTGCTGCCGCCCGGTAAAGATCGTCGTCGGCCGCATCATTCGCGCGAATTCGCGCATTTCTCCAATGTCGATCGAGATTCCGGCCGATGCTTGTCGCGCCGGAGCCCGACAGCTCGAACAGTGCGTTGGCGACTTCCAGGGCCGTCCTGCTTGCCATGATCTTGGCAGCTGAAGCGGAGAAGAACGCGAGTTCGACCGCGCCGGTCGATGGGCCGACCTGGGAAAAATCGAGTTTGTTGCCGGCGCTTTCCAGGAGCGCTGCAGTCGCCTGCACGGAAAGGGCAAGCTTGCCGATGCTGGCTGAGAGCGGCGCCTCCCGGAGGTTGGCGAGCGCGGCCCGGGCAATGCCGAGGTCCGTGCCTGCATGGAGTAGGGCGGCCAGCGCCGAACTGGTCGAGTGGCGTTGCCGTTGATTGTCCGTCTCTTCGGCGTTCCCGGTGACACCTTGGGCGACAGCGGTTCCGGCGCCATTCGTCCGTTGCCCGAAACCATCCCAGTCATCGATGATCTGCAGGCCCGCGGCTTCGCGGGGAAGGTAGAAGCGAACCGATTGCCCTTGCGTGTCAGTCGCTTCGACAGCGATCCAATCGGCAAAGAGGATGCCGGGCGCACGCAAGCTCCGGCCGCTTAATTGATAATGGAGGCCGGAGGGAACAGCCGCACCGGCTTCGGGAAAATCTGCTGCGACGAAATGATCGCCGGCAAGGACGTGAGCGAAGAAGAGTGCCTTTCGCTCTTCATTCTGTTCACTCCGGAGTTCCTCGAGCACCGTGAAATGGCGTTCGAGGCACTCCCCGATGGAAGAATCGCCTTCAGCGATTATGGCAACGATCTCGCCGAGAAGCGCATTGCCGACGTCCAGCCCCTCGTTCTCAGGCGGCACGGTCACGGCCGTCAGTCCCGACTGGAAAAGGGCGTCGAGCTCCGCGCGAGGAAACACCCGGTTGATGTCACGCTCGCTCGCCTGCAGCGCAAAGTCCGCGGCAAGGCGGCGCGCGGTGGCTATCGCCTCTTCCTCGCTTTCGATACGGTGCGCGGCTGGTCTTGTCCGGTCTTGAAACCGCGATACGGTTCCCATCGCTTCTCCTATCAGTTGCGCCTCTAGGATTGCTGGATCGCGGGTGCAATGATAAGGCGCGTTTTTCTACGAATGCACGAGCGATTGAATTTTATTGTCGCTTGATTGCACTAATGCGAAGCGTGCGACGCTTCGCTGTCCGCAATGAGAGGTTCAACATGCCTTCAACAGTCCATGAGCGGCTGAAACTGGATCCCGGCGACATTCCGATCTACGCCATCGGTGACATTCATGGCAGGTACGACCTGCTGCTGAAGGCGGAGCAGGCCATCATTGACGACGCTGCCGTAATCCCGGGGCGCAAGCTTATCATCACGCTCGGTGACTACATTGATCGCGGCCCCTCTTCGGCACAGGTGATCTCGCACCTGATGATGCCTCCAGCGGCGAATTTCGACCGCATCTGCCTGACCGGGAACCACGAGACCACGATGCTCGACTATCTCGACGGTCTGGTTTCCTTCTCGGATTGGATGCGGATGGGGTCGGATGCGCTGCTACGCTCCTACGGGCTCGATCCGGAACAACTGCCGCTGGTTTTTCCGAACGCCGCCAAGCTCGTGGGCTACATCAAGCAGTCAATACCGAAGCCGCACATAGATTTCCTGCGATCCCTGCCGATCTTCGTCGACACGCCGAATGTTCTGTTCGTTCATGCCGGCATCGATCCGATGCTGCCGATCGATGCGCAAAGCGACGAGGATCTCGTTTTCATCCGCCATCGCTTTTTCGAGAGCAGCCGGCCGCTGCCGAAAGTGATCGTTCATGGCCATACGCCGAACGATGAGCCCGAGGTCCTGCCGATGAGGCTCAACCTTGATACAGGCGCCTTCCACAGCGGCAGACTTACGGTTGCCAGACTGTGGAGAGGGCGCGTGCATCTCTTCCAGACGTGATCAGGCGCCGGCTTCTGCGGGCTCCCGCTTCCTTGACGTCTCTTCGGTGTAGTAGCTCACATATTTGTGGCGGTAGCGTTCAGTGCCGCCGAAGTTGGTGAACTTGCCGAGTTCCGTCATGTCGGTCTTGTTGAGGATCACACCCAGAATCTTCGACTTGATCTGCGGCTCGGAATTCAGAAGGTCGCGCACGACTGATGTCGGTGTCGAGCCCCATTCGGTCACAAACAGGAAGCCGTCTACCTGCGGAGCAAACGCCTTGGCGTCGATAACAGGGCCGAGCGGTGCAAGGTCGACCACGATGTAGTCGAACATCTTGCGGGCATTTTCCATCAGATTGAACATGCCCTGCGAAGCAAGCAGTTCGCTCGTGTGCATAAGGTGATCGTTCGGCAGAACCGGCAGGATCGCGAGCTTCGTTATCGGATCGATCTTGACGGCACTCGCCCACGGAACCTCACCGAGGACTGCTTCGACAAGACCCTGTTGCGGTGGGTTCCGCAGCATACGGGTCAGGCCCGGATTGCGCAGGTCGGCGTCAATCAGCAGCGTGCGCTTGCCGCTGGAGGCGAGAAGTGCTGCGAAATTGGCCGCCGTGGTCGACTTGCCTTCTCCCGGCATCGCCGAGACGACTCCGATGACGCGGTCCGACTTGCCCAGGAACATGACGTCGCTTGCAAGCTTCGCGTTGCGCAGCGTTTCGGCGAAGACCGAGCGTGGCGCCTCGAGGACGACGCGCATGATGCGTTCGAAGGTTGCATCCGACTCTGCTTCGGCGGCTTCGACCGGCGGATTGGTGCGCGGCCGGAAGATCTTACCCTCCCGCGGCGCCTTGCCGATGAGCGGCAGGTAGCCGAGGAACTTGAGGCCAAGGATCGTCCTGACATCGCCTTCGACACGGAAGAACCGTTCACGGAATTCCTGAAACGCCGTAAGTCCACCCCCGGCCATCAGGCCGAGAACGATGGCGAGGCCAAGCGTCATGGTCTTTTTCGGGCTGGACGGCGATGCCGGCACGCCGGCTTCAGAGATGACGCGAGCCTTGGCGATCGGGAAGGACTGTTGCTGCGAGGCTTCCTCGTATTTGCCGAGGTAGGATTCATAAAGGGTCTTCAGGGCGGTCGCGCGCTGCTCGAGATCGTTGAGTTGGACGAGCGACCTGTCGGCCTCCGAATTCTTGCCAGTCAGGTGTTCGATGTTCTGGCGGAGCGAGGCCTCGCGTACGCGCGCGACTTCGGATTCGTTGTGGTAGCTGGCCGTCAGTTGCTGCAGTTCCTGATAGATCTGGCGGGTCAGGTCCTGCTTTTCGGCACGCAAAGCGACGGCCTGCGGATGGTCTTCCCCGAAGTTGGTTGTAACCTCCTGCTCGCGCTTGTTCACCGCGGCGTAACGCGTGCGCAAATCCTTGATCACGGTATTATCCGCTTGGCCTGACGAGATCGCGGCGTTGTTCACAGCGCTCTCCGGACCAAGGTCGATGATCGATTTGAACTGGCTGTAGCGGGCCGACGCGCTGGCACTGTCTGCCTGGGCGACGATCAGTTGCTTGTTCAGGTCGGCAAGCTGCTGTTCCGACATCAGTTCGCCATTGGCCGACGTGAGGCCGTTGTCGGACTTGAACTTCGCGACATCGAGGGCAGCCTGCTGCGACCGCTCGCGAAGATCCGCAAGGCGCTGCTGCAGCCACACCGAGGCGCTTTCCGTGGCGTCGAAGTTGGCGTTCAGCTGATCGTTCAGGTAGGCGGTGGCGTACGCCTTGGTGATCCGTTGTGCCAGAAGCTTGTCGGTCGAACGGAAGGAAACCGCGAGAACGGAGCTGCGATTGACCCGCGATACCGCCACGGCCTCCTGCAGCAGGGCGGCCGCCTTCTGGCGGCGGCCGTTGCGCGCATCGTCTTCCGTTACCGGCGGACCGCCGGGCGCCAAGGCGCTGACGATCAGCTTCACGCCGGACTTGACTAGCTCAACTGGCGACTTCGAAGGGTCAAGGATTGTCGAATTGTCCTGAAGTTTCTCGGCATCGACGACGCGAAGCGCAAGTTCGTTCGACTTGAGAATTTCGACGGCGCTGGCGATCTGCATGTCGACCTGCTGCGAGCTGGCGGCCGGCGTCGGATCCTGCGCGTATTTCGCGATGTCGTCATCGAGCAGGATCTGCGTCATCGACGTATATTGCGGGGTCGCAAGGAGCAGAAAGATGACGGCGAGCGTCACGGTTGCGGCAACGCAGAGCGCGATTGATCCGGCGCGCCGGATCAGGATGGCAATCAGGCGATCGATGTCGATGAAAGAATCGGAATCGTCGGCCGCTTTGGGCAGAGTGCTGTGCAAGGTCAGGTTCCGTTGGTTCATGGCTCTATCCTTTGCGGGAGCGGGTCACGCCATCGATGGCTGTAAGGTCGGTCCGAGGGCTTACCAAGTGGCGAAGCGGCGCGAGTGCGCGATTGATCCGAATGGCGATTGGCATCCTCAGATGGGCCAACGCCGACGGATTGCTCCAGGCCGTCTTGATCGCTCCGGAGATCGACCGGTCTTTGATGTTCTGTACGAGGATGAGGAATGCGCGGCCCCGGCGGAGGCTTTGTTCGCGAAACTCCTGTGCGGCCGCCGCCTCCGCATCCAGCGTGTGATCTCGAAGGAAGGCCTTATCACCCTCGATCATGGCATCGATGTGATGAAGGGCAAGAACGCGTGAAATCGATCCCTCACGAATCTGATAGTCGTAGCCAGGGATTGGCTCGATCACGCAACGCCCACCAAGCGCCATGGCCGAGGCGAGAAACAGATAGTCCTCACCGACCTTGAGGGCTTCGTTGAAGCGAAGTCCATGCTGTTCGATAAAGGCGCGCTGAAAGATCGGCTTGAGATAACCAAAGTTATGCGTTGTCTGAAAAAGGGCATTCGATCGTATGAATATCGGAAGCGTCAGCTCAGGTGTCTCGGCCAACGACTGCTGGATAAACATCGTCTCCGGCGGCGTGCCGTCGGCGCGAATAACACGGAGATTGTCGACGGCAATCTGGGCACCGGCATTCTCTGCGCGCTTGATCATGCGCTGCAAACGCTGCGGCTCGACCGTGTCGTCGGAGTCGAGCACTGCAAGCCACCGGCCGGTTGCAGCCGACAACGCGGCATTGCGCGCTGCCGCCGGCCCACCATTGCGCCCAAGCGCCAGGAGCTTCACGCCCCTGTTCGCGTAACTTTCCGCAATGGTTCTCGTCTCGTCCGTTGAGCAGTCATCGGCGACGATCACCTCAACCGACACGCCCTCTTGTGCAAGGGCGCTGTCGATCGCCTTGGCGAGCGTCTCCTCGGCATTGTAGGCAGCGACGATGAAGCTGACGTCGGGCTGGGTTTGCGTCATGCAGCCTCCGCCGTTCCATACTGACGAATCTCACGAACGCCGAGCAGGCCACTCACCACGCCGGTATGCATGAGGCCGCGAAGGGCGTAGCGATACCGCAGAACCGGAGAAAAGACGCAGGCAAGCGCCGCGCCGTAGCAGAAGGCCGCCTTGGCTGCCGCCAGGCCGATCTGCTTTAGCCGCTGCGGGCCAGCGTTCTTTTCCTGGAGCAGCCGCCCATGCGTCTGGCCGAAGCGGAAGCGGCGCTTGGCAAGCCAGGACAGGCCAGCGCGGCTTTCGGTCACCGGTTCATAAACATAGGCCTCGGGTGCAAAGGCAATCCCGCCGCCATCGGCATGCATGTGGCTGAAGAACTCCGTGTCCTCGCCGCCGGTGCGCCCAAGTGCAAGGTTGAAGCGGCGCCCGACCACATGGGGCGAATCGAGGCGAAGAAGGACGTTGCAGGTGTAACCGGTGCGGATTTCACCGCAGACCCATACGGGCAGGGTCGAGTGGAAGTCGCCCTCGCGCATCCAGTTCGGCGCCGTGGACGAGTAGACGCTGCGGACGGGGCCAAGCACCGCATCCGCCTTGGTCTTCCTGGCAACGGCAAGCAATTCCACCAGCCATTCCTCGCTGGCATCCTCATCATCGTCGATGAAGGCAAGGAAATCGCCCGTCGCATTTTCCAGGCATGCATTGCGGGCAATCGAAATGTTCGATGCCGGGCAGTGCACATAGGCAATTTCATGCGGAATGGTCGGACGAAGCGCATCGACCCGTTCCTTGGCGCTCGGAACCTTGTCGTTGTCGGCGACGATGATCCGCAGCGTTGCTCCATCGGGCACCGCGAGGACCGCAAGCGAAAGCAGCGCTTCGTCAAGCGAAGCGCGGCGGTAAGTGCAAATGCCGATATCGATCTGCAGGGGGGGCATGTCGTTCATGAAGAGACCTTTCTGCCGCGGAAGCTCAGAAGCTCCATCCAGAAACCGGCAGACCAGGCGAAGTGCATCACCATTGCCGAAACAGCGGCAAGCGGGCCGTATGGATTCTTGTGGCCGATGGCCATCCAGAAGCCGTAGCCGACGCATGCGACGGCCCAGAGGCTGAATGGGATAACGGCCGCCCAGTTCAGAACGGCAAGAAATGCGCCGATAAAGACCGGAACGACGAGAAGCGGGAGCATCTGCCGAAGATTGGGCATGCTGCCATGCTTCAGGATGTTCTTCGCGCGACCTCTGCCATAGCCAAGATATTGGCGGAACAACGTCGAAATGGTCGAGCGCGGATAGTAGGTCATTCGCGTCTTGTCGGTCATCCAGATGCCGAAGCCCGCCTGCTTCAGGCGGTAGTCGAGCTCCGCATCCTCGTTGTGGCTGAAGGTTTCATCGTAGCCGCCGACCGCGTCGAAGGCCGCGATGCGCATCAGCGCGTGATGGCCGTGATTGGTCCAATGCCCCTTGGCGCCCTCGCGATGCTTGGAACCGCCATTCCCGAGTTTGGAATTCTGAGCAAAGGCAGTTGCCTTCTGGAAGACGCCGAAGCCGACCGTTTCCATGGCGACCACGACGGAGTCCGCCTGGGTGAGCACGGCCTCCTGAACGAGGCGTCGGCAGTAATCGGCGGGGTAATCGCCGTGTGCGTCGATCCGGATCAGGTAGTCGTAGTCACGGCCAAAGGTCTGAACCGCGAGATTGACCGCCGCACTCTGGATCCGTCGGGGATTGTGCAAGAGCACGATCCGCGGATCGGCAGCGCTGATGCGAGCGACGATGTCGCGTGTCGCATCCGTGCTGCCGCCGTCGGCGACGACGATCCGGGCATCCATGTGATCGATTTCGAGGCTCAATTTGGCGAGCAACGCCTCGATATGCTTCTCTTCGTTCAGGCAGGGAATGATGATGAGACTGGAGACGCTGGCACCGACATCAGGCTTCATGGTTGTCCACCCTTCTGGAGACACGCTTGTTGGAATGATTGCGCCGGCACCGCCCCTCTCTGCGGTTGCCGGGACAAGGCGGGAAAGGCTTGCGACGAGGGCCGCGCAATCGCTGCGGTCGGCAAGCCAGATCTTGCGATCCTTGGCGGCGACGGCCTCGCTCAATGCGCGGTGCCGCTCGCCTGTCATGGTTTCGAACAACTCTGCGAGCTGCGAAACGTTGGCTTCGGAAAGCTCTAGGCCGATGTCGCGTGACTGGAGGAAGCGCGCGGTCTCCGTGCCTTCGAGGGCAATCGGCACGGCGCCATACAGGCATCCCTCATAGAGCCGGTTCGGCAGGAGCCAGCTCGAATTGAGGCCGTCCTCGAAGAAATCGATCGCCCAGGAGAAATGGACGTCGTCGTAGATCGCCCGCAAATCCTCGGGATTGCGATAGGGGCCTTCGAAACGAAGATAGGGCTCGTCGCGCACGAAGGCATCGAAATCCTCGAACTCCGAGTAGGCGGGGCGACCACGCAGAACGATCTCGACCTTGCCTTCCATGCGGCGCGAGAATTCGGCAAGAAGGCCGAGCGACTTGCGGCAGCGAAGCGCACCGAACCAGCCGATCTTCCACGGCTCGCCCGGTTGCTTCAGGGGACGGCCAAATGCCGGCTCGATAGCGGCTTCGTCAAGGGCGATGACCTTGTTCTCGATCAGAAGCATCTCGGCTTTGACGCCGGAGCGAGGATTGAAATAGTTCTCGATGAAAGCCGGAGAGCTGGTCAGAATGAGCTTGGTATTCCTGCCGAAATGCGCCTCTGCGCGGCGGATCGCCTTGCCGACCACGTCGTCGCGCAGCAGAAGGCGATGGATATCCAGGCATTCGTAGACAACGGGAACGTTGCCACCGAAAAGCGTGTTGGCTTTGTGCGCGACGGCCAGTGCCTCCAGATTGCGGCCGATGATGAGATCGGGCTTCTCTACGTTCTTCAACAGAGCCTTGAGGCCGGTCATCGCCTTTGCGACGGCGCTCATGCGCTGCGCAAATTTGGCATCGGCCGTGCGTCCAAGCTCGATCGGCGTGACGCCATGCACTTCCGCAAGCCGGTTCTCGCCGCGGCGGAAACCGGCAAGCACGACCTCGGCGCCGCCCTCGCGCAGCATCAGCACCCGCCGTCTGACGGCCGGATCTGCCAGGTCGTGCACGAGGTAGAGCACTTTGAGCATCGACGTTCCTTTTGCTGTATGGGCTTGGCCCGCGCTGGTCAGTTGAGCGTGCATGCGATCGATTCAGGGAACTGGCACTTGTCGCCGAGCGCGGTGAAGGCCACGCGGTCAACGCTGAGAGTGGTTGGCTTCGTGTAGTTGAAGCGCCCCATCCAGTTCGAAAGTGTGTCGGAACCCCATAGGCTGAAGAAGATCTTCTGCGGGTTGGACGGTATCTTCGACGGATCAGTAACGTCCTGAACAAGCTTGCCGTTCAGGTAGTAACGCAGTCGATCCTTTTCCCAGATAAAGGCATAGTCATTGAAGCCCTCATCGGCTTTGTTGCCAACCGGAACGAGTTTCTCGTTGCCACCCTTGGCCTGCACATACTGGTTCACCTGCACCTCGCCGGTGTTCTTGCCCAGCACTTCGAAGTCGATCTCATCGTGCTTCTGCTTGTCGGCTGGACCGATATAGGTGAAGAAAGCGGAGTTCAGCCCCGAGCCTGTTCCAGCCTTGATGCGGGCTTCGTAGGTGCCGTAGCTGTAACGCTTGGTCGTCTGGATCTCACCACACAAGTAGTTGCGGTCGTTCGATTTTCCGTCGGCGAACGAAAGCTGAAGGGCGCCGTCCTCGGCCTTCGCGTTGTTCTTCGACCAGGTGCAATTCTGGTGGGCGCCGTTGTTCCAGCCGTCAGAAACGTACCAGAAGCCATGGTTGATCTTGTCGAAATCGTCGACGAAGGACTTTCCGGATGCCTGCTGTGCTGAAGCCGGCAGCGCTGAAGCGCAGGCTGCCGTAATGGCGATCAGGCCGAGGCAAAGTTTTCGCGCATGGGCGATTTGGGTCGTCATGTGTCACCTTTGCTGTGTAGCAAGTTCGGGGGAGACGTCGTGCGGCGACGTCGGTTTTGCGGACCGTTTGGTTCTGCCACCCGTCAGGATTGCGTAGAGCCGCGGAAAATTCTTCCGGCAGAGCCCGTTCGAGAACGTGAGAAACGGAAACAGCAGCGCGAAAGACAGAACGAAGAAGAGCGGGTAGAAGCTCAGGTCCGACTTGCCCCATAGGATCCAGAAAAAGACGAGTAGCGGATAGTGGGCGCAGAAGATCCAGAAGCTCAGGCTTCCCGTTTTCGCGAGCCGTTGGCCGAGTTGCGTCTTGATCAGCGGCGCCGATAGCAGCCAGAAGCCAAGAGCGCCGACGATTGCTAGCGCGTTGCGAAACAATTGCACCCAGTCCGGCAAGGACGGGCCCGTGAAGAAGATCGCCGTTGCGAGGAGCGCCGAGGCGGCGAGCAAGAGAAAGACGCCAACCGGCGCAAAGCGATCGAGAGCCTTCAAGTCGAACTGCTGCAGGGCAATGAAGATGCCGAGACTGAAGCTGAAGAGGATCGAGCGCTTGAGAACGATGTAGATCGACAGCTCCGGAATCAGCGCGATCACCAGCAAGGCGGTCAACGTCAAAATCGGCGCACGGCTGATCAGCCACGCGAGGATCGGTGAAAGCAGGATGCAGACGAAGAGATCGCGGAGGAAGTAGAGCGGCACATTGTCAGGAAAATTCTCCACTGCCAGCACTTGCGTCATGAGATCGCGGCCGGACGCGTTCAGCGGATCAGGCAGATAGCCGTCACCGATGCCGACACTGGTCGCCAGAATGATCGCTGCAATGAACGCGCAGTTCCAGAGCAGGAATGGCAGGAACACCGTCTGCACTTTCGTGCGCACGGTTTTCCTGTAGCTGAAGTTTTCCTGTCCGCCGCGAAACAGCAGATAGCCCGAGATCGCGCTCAGGCAGGGAACGCCGACGCGAAAGAGCGCCTCCGTCAGGAAAACCCGAATCCAGTCAAATGCGCCGTAGGTCCCGTCGTAGGGACTGCTGGCGGCATCGAACGGTATGTGAACAAACACAATGCCCGAAATGAGCACGATGCGCATCAGATTGATCCGCGACGATACATTCGCATCAACATTCACGTTATCAGTCACCCCTTTTGGGCCGCACCTCCCCTTGCGACCGTTTTCAATCAGAGCAGACTCGAGCCCGCGCCGAGAAAGCTACGGCGGATTCCCGGAAGAAAATATGGCACTGCAGCAAAAAGTGATCGGCGGTCCCACTTCGTAACAGTCGTTCTGTCCTGGCTCAGTATGGGAAAACGCCTACGCAGGGGTCTGCCGAATCGAGCTCAACGTCAACGTGAGCAGTGCATTTCATAACATGATGATATTCATCAATTTCTGGGTTCTTTATGCGCCGCGGGGCCTGAAAGTTTTTGTTGACTAGTGAACGATTGTTACAACGCGAGGCTGACGAATTGCTCCGATCGTGGCCGAATTGCGGCTTGGGACTGAACGGCCGTTTCGTTCCGATACAGTTTGGGACGACCCGCTCAGATCACCCGCTTTGACAAACTTCGGCCGAAATGAACGTCATCATTTTGCAGTGCAGCAGACTTGCTGCGCTTTCATTCACCCCTAGATGCGTCAGGGGCGGAAAACATCACTTCGCGTATCTCAAGGAGAGCGTATGGCGACCTTCACGATCATCATCCCCTTCTACCAGCGTCAGGACGGCATTCTCAGCCGCGCCCTGGCGTCGGTCTTCTCGCAAAGCTTCAAGGATGTTGATGTCATCGTCGTCGACGACCAGTCGCCACGCTCTCCGGATGCGGACCTAGCGTCGCTGTCGGAGGAGGATAGGGCGCGTGTCACGGTGATCGCCCAGCCGAATGCCGGACCGGGCGGTGCCCGGAACACGGGACTCGATCATGTGCCGGAGGCGACGCGATATGTTGCCTTTCTCGACTCCGACGATGTGTGGACGCCCGATCATTTGGCCAATGCAGCCAAGGCGATGGAGGCTTTCGGTGGCGACTGCTACTGGGCGTCCATCGAAGGGGGCGAGGAGTTCGACTACCATTTTGGTATCGCCGCTCTCGAGAAAGAGGAGGGGGCGCGGCGTCTCCTGAGCAAGCCGCTAATCCTCGACGTGCCTGACCTCGCGGGCGTCATGCTGAAGAACTGGGCGTTCCTGCACATGTCCTGCATGGTCATCGGCCAGCCGCTGTTCGAGAAGGTTCGTTTCGACGCGGCCCTGCGCTTGGCGGCCGAGGACGTTCTGTTCTTTTGCGATTGCATCATCGCCGCGAAACAGGTGCTGCTCTGCGGCGAGCCTGGGGCGCTGCGCGGCGAGGGCATCAACATCTTCCACGGTGTCGACAACGCCTCGCCGGAGTTTCTCAAGCAGCAGTTCATCACCTGGATGGCGCTCGACCAGCTGGAGAGCCGCTTCTCTCGCCGACCGCGGGAGGTGGAGACGATCAAGGAGCACAAGAACACCGCCCGAAAGCAGGCGATCTGGAGCCAGATCGGCCTTCTGCGTCGCCGCAAGAAGCCGGATTTCCGGCTGCTCGCACGCTGGGCGGCACGCGATCCCCGATTGCTTCAGAGCGCGCTGCAGCTGGCGGCGGCCAAGTTTTCCAGATAGTCGAACCCGGCTACTTGGCTGGGGCGCTCAGAAGATATCGCAAGCCATCGCCTTGCGCGGTGACGGAAACGCCACCCGGATTTCGCAGGCGCTCGGTCTTGTCCATCAGGATGCCCGTCGCAATGGGCGGGAAGGCGGTTGGGTGGGTTGCGATATAGGCGATGGCCGCCAGCGGGCCCGATTGTGATTTGATGTCGAGGAACCGCCGCAGCTCATATTTGCCGCGCACGTGCCGCTCGTGCCGACGCACAGCATCGGCGGCCTCAGGCGGCAATCTTGACGATGCCAGCAGCACGCGATCGGCCTCGTAGAGGCGACGAAGATCTTCGGTGCGGTGTCGACCGCTGAGCGAATTTCCGCGCACGACCGCCCCGTAGCCGCAGCTGTGGATCACCTTGTAGCGCGCGCCGAGCGCCAGCGCCCTGATGTAGAGGTCGTAATCCTCTCCAAGCCGCATCTCCTCGCGGTAACGCAGGCCGTGCTTGTCCAGGAAGGCGCGTCGCATGATCGGCTTAAGGAAGCCAATCTCGCCGCGCCGAACGCCACGCTTGGAAATGTTGCCGTCGACAAAGGTGGGCAGGTCGAGGAAGAGCGGGCTTGCGGCAAATTGCTGTAGGCGCTGGGGCGCCTGGCTTGCTGTATCGGCATCGACAAAGGCGATGTTGTCGGCAACGAACTCCCAGTCGTCCTCCACAAGCATCTGGCGAAAGCGGCCCTCGAAGAAGAAGTCGTCCGCATCGAGGATTGCGATCAGGGGTGCCGAAGAGATGTCGATGGCGTGGTTGCGGGCGGCAGAGGGGCCCTTGTTCTGATCGAATCTGACGACATTCAGCCTTCCGCTGGTGTCGTCCGCACGTCTCGCGGCCCCTGCCGTGCCGTCGCTGGAGCCGTCATCGACGACCACCACTTCGGTCACTTCGGGCTCCCGAAGCGCCGATCTCACGGCGGTTTCTATCGTGTCCGCCGCGTTCTTGGCTGCGATGATGACGCAAATGCTTGCCGTTTCTGCCACGCGTAGCCTCCGTTGTTTTCGCTCAACAACTAGGACGTCAAAGTGTGGCGGACAACGGGCGGCCGTTCAAATGATGTTACGGGGCGAGGATGCCTTCCATGCCGGACAGGCACGACAGCGGTACGAATTGCGATGCTTAGCGATTGAACGGCTCAGAGCCCTTGAAGGGCGACACAGGCATTTTTTCCGCTTCTTCGCGCTTTACGGCGGGGCGAATCGTGCGGCTCCTGGATTCCTTCCAGACAAGGTAAAGCACGCCGCCAAAGTAGCCGGCCTGAAGCAGGACGGCGCAAATTGCGGTCTTGATCGCGGTGCCAGCGAGGGAACCGCTCAGCCAATACGTCGCCACAGCAAATACGGCCAATGCGCCGAGCATGCTGAAGATAACGCGAGGTGCATACATCTGTTGCCTCCTCCATCGGAGCTTCTTCAACGAACAATTATCGAAGACGAAAGCGCCACCGGGATCCTTCCTAGGATAATGTTTTACAGGACTTCCTGTTTCAACTGAAGGTCTGGAGACGTTTTTTGCGCCTGCGAAATGCGTAGTACAGCGACGATCTTAAAGGTTTCTTCCGGCTATTGGTAAAAATGCCACGCGCTGTCACCCTTCGCGGGCTTTTGCGAAAGATGATTAAAGAAGATTACATCGATCTTTGGTTGCGCCTAATTTGGCAATACACGTAAGCATTAGTGCCACAATGTCGGTCACAACGGGTGCGTTGGAGGGGTTGTGCGTTCAACTTTTATTACAAAGTTTTTAATTTTAATCGGTTTGCTAGTGCAGTGCAAAACTGATGGTGCAATGCAATAGAGAACTCTTTCGACAAATAGAATCCATTGCTTTGCGAGAAGCCGCCAGTGCAAACCACCAATTGCTCCCACCATGCCGGAACGACCTAGACTTCAGTATCTTTGGCTCCGATAGCAACGGCCCAGACTTTTATTGGTACACGCATAGATTATTTCGAGATCGCCAGAGAATTGTATGACTATTTCAGCGGATTCTTAAAAACAAAAAATCTGAACGGCGGCCGGAAAAACACGTCGTAAAGCGTCAGTCGTAAAATTGTGGCTTAAAAAAACAAAATCACCTCATACACTTCGAATTCGTCAGGGCCAGCTAAGCGGCCTGAGCCTACCCGACCAAACGGCAAACATAAGTGGAGTTACCTCTATGAAGTCTGCGACGAGATCGGACAGTTCGCCATTTTATGGCGCAGTTCATCAGAGCGTGTTTCCGCCGACTGGCGGGATCGCAAAACGGGCATTCGATGTGTCCGCCGCCTGCCTCGGGCTCATCTTTCTGAGCCCGCTTTTTTTGATGGTGATGTTGCTTGTGAAGCTCTCCGACAGGGGGCCGATCTTCTACGGACATCGCCGCATCGGCCACAATGGCCAGGAGTTCCGTTGCCTGAAGTTTCGGACAATGGTCACCAATGGTGACAAGGTTCTGCAGGAGCACCTGCGAAACAATCCGAAGGCCATGGAAGAGTGGCGTGAAACGCGCAAGCTGCAGGATGACCCCCGGGTTACTGCCGTTGGTGCCGTTCTACGCAAATTGAGCCTTGATGAGCTGCCCCAGCTCTTCAATATCATCCGCGGCGAAATGAGCGTCGTCGGTCCGCGTCCCGTTGTTCGAGACGAACTCGAAAAATACGAGAATGCGGCCGTCTATTATCTGCAAGCTCGCCCTGGCCTGACAGGCCTCTGGCAGATCAGCGGACGCAATGACGTTTCTTACGCCACCCGCGTCGCCTTCGACACGCACTATGTCGAAAACTGGTCGCTGGTTCGGGATGTCGTGATCATCGCACGCACAATCCCGGCGGTATGCGCTCAACGCGGCAGCTACTAAGCCGCATCTCAAAACCCAAAACAGTACTGCGCGGCGACGCCTTGCGGCTTGTCGTGCTGAGACACGGGGAAGGTTCATGGAAAGACGCTTTCTTGACGGCAAGGCCGGACGATTTCGTTCGCTAAGATCCGGTATTGTTGTCGCAGCCGGACTTGCTGCTTTATTGGCGTCCTCATCGCTTGCCAGTGCAGACGACTACCGGCTCGGAATGATGGACAAGCTGAGGATTCGGGTGGCCGAGTGGCAGACCGCGGATGGCAGCATCCGCGACTGGTCGGTTATCAGTGGGGACTATACGGTCGGGCCTTCAGGAAGCATTTCCCTGCCTTTCGTCGGTGACATGCCCGCATCAGGCAAGACGACGGATGCGATCGCCCAGGAGATCGGTTCGGCTCTGCAGAAGCAATTTGCTCTGAAAGACCGACCTTCTGCCTCGGTGGAACTGTCGGAATTCCGGCCGGTCTATCTCTCCGGTGACGTTGAAAAGCCCGGTGAATATCCGTTCGCGCCCAATCTCACGATCGTCAAGGCCGTGAGCCTCGCGGGTGGCCTGCGCCGCGCGGACGCCGGGCAACGCTTCGCCCGCGACTTCATCAACGCCAAGGGTGACGCGGTCGTCTACATGGCCGACCGTGCACGCCTGCTGGTGAAGCAGGCGCGGTTGCGCGCGGAGATCGCGAACCAGGATACGATCGAAATGCCGAAGGAGCTGCAAGACAAGCCGGAGGCGAAGCCCCTGCTTGACAGCGAAACGGCTCTCATGAACACGCGCAAGAAGCGGCTGACGCTGCAGCTTCAGGCTCTTGCTGACCTCAAGCAACTGCTGCAAAGCGAGGTCGAGACCCTCGCCAAAAAGAGCGAAACGCAGACTCGGCAATTGCAGCTTGCGACCGCGGACCGCGACAAGGTCGAGGATCTTGCGGAGAAGGGTCTGGCACTCAGCGCCCGCAAGATGGCCGCCGAGCAGCGCGCTGCCGATACCGAGGCGACGCTTCTCGATATCGACACAAATTCGCTGAAGGCCAAGCAGGATATCAGCAAGGCCGATCAGGACGAGATCACGCTTCGGAACGACTGGGATGCGCAGCTTGCCCAGGAACTTCAGAATGCCGAAGCTCAACTAGACGAACTCCATCTTAAGCTCGAAACCAGCAATTCGCTGATGGCGGAGGCATTGACGCAATCCACCGATGCCGCCCGTTTTGACACCAGCACCGGGGCTGCGAGCATCGCCTACTCGATCGTCCGCGATGTCGACGGCAAGGCGAAGGAGATTCCGGTTCAGGAAAATACGGCACTGCAGCCCGGCGACCTGATCAAGGTCACCGCCGGATTGGCAATGAGATAACGAGGCCGCAATGCGGATCGCAAAATCTGTGCTCATTCAGCCAGGCAGGAATGCGAATTTCGCCATCCCTGCCGTGGCGCTGTCACTTTTTTGCTTCGCCTACTCGATTAAGTTCGGGCAGGTGGCGATCCTGCTTTACTATGCGCTCTGGTTGCCGCTGATTGCCGTGGACTACAAGAAGGTGCTCGGCAGCCATGGTCGCTATCTCTGGATCTATGCCTTCGCAGCACTTGCCTTCCTGTCGGTCTTCTGGTCGGCGGTTCCGAGCATTTCGCTGCGTGCCAGCATCCAGTACCTGACTCAGGTCATCTGTGCCCTGATTGCAGTCCGCGTGGTGGACGTCAGAAGCCTGACGGTGGGCATGATCGCCGGTGTGGGGATCGTTCTCGTCTATTCGCTGCTGTTCGGCTACTACGAGTACGACCCGCTGGACGGCACCTTCAGTTTCGTTGGGGCCTTCGCCTCGAAGAACCAGCTTGGCTTCTATGCGTCGCTTGGGTTGATCGTTTCCTTCGCGGCCGTCTTTATCTTCGGTGAGAGACGCCTCTGGATGGCGGCGTCGGGAATAGTCGGGCTGCTATCGGCCTACTGCCTCATCGCCTGCCAGTCTGCGACGTCCGTTTTGACGACTGCCGTCGTGATTGCCCTCATGATGGGGCTGCGTGTCGTGCTCGCACTGACCCCCGACCACCGCAAGCTGCTGGTCGTCGGCGGTGGCGTCGCCGTCATCATTCTCGCCGTTGCTGGCGTCTATCTCGGCGCGGTCGATGCCGTTCTCGGCATCTTCGGCAAGGATTCCACGCTGACCGGGCGTACCTATCTCTGGCAGCAGGGGATCGAGGCGGCAAAGCAGAATCCGGTCTTCGGCATCGGCTACCAGGCCTATTGGGTTCAGGGCTTCTCGGAGCCGGAGCGCCTGTGGGAAGAGTTCTTCATCGGATCGCGGAGCGGCTTCCACTTCCACAACACCTACATCGAAACGGCCGTCGAGCTGGGCCTCGCGGGCGTGGTCGTTCTTGCAGGAATGCTGTTGCGGATTTTGTGGGGGCACTTGCGCCGCGTCATCGAGGATTTCAGGAACGACGAATCCTATCTGCTGTTCTCGATCGCCGTGCTGCTGACGATCCGCTCCTTCGTCGAGATCGATATTCTGACACCGTACAACGTCGGGACGTTTCTTTTCTATTTCGCCGCCGGAAAGCTGGCGACAGCGCGCCGCCAACCAGCGGTGAGCTCATGGCAACAGCACGCGTCGCCTGAGCCTCTCCCTCAATAATGTCATTGCATTTTCGACCGGGCTTGGTCCGGTTCTCCGAGGAAACGGATGAAGACACTTTACGGCATCCAATATCTGCGCGCCTTCGCGGCACTTGCCGTCGTGGTCTTCCACGCGGCCGAAAGAACCGGTGAGCATTTCGCCATTGGTGCCGCCGGCGTCGATGTTTTCTTCGTCATCAGCGGTTTCATCATGTGGGTCATCAGCGACCGCCGCCCAATGACGCCACAGGGGTTCCTGCTTGATCGCATTCGCCGCATTGCGCCTTCCTACTGGCTGGTCACGAGCGTGATGATCGCCGGCGCCCTCGTCGGTCTGTTTCCAAACCTGAAGCTGACCGGCGCCCATATCTTGTCCTCGCTTTTCTTCATTCCTGCCCACTCGCCGAGCACTGGCGAGATCTGGCCGGTCCTCGTCCAAGGCTGGACGCTGAATTTCGAGATGTTCTTCTACATACTGTTTGCCGGCGCGCTCTTCCTGCCGCGTCGCTGGAGACTGGTCTATCTGACGGCCATTTTCGGGAGCTTCTTCCTGATCGGCCTGGTGTTCAAGCCTGCATCGCCCGTGCTGAACACCTATACCCGGTCGATCATCCTCGAATTCCTCGGGGGAGTGCTGCTCGCTGAATTGTGGATCCGGCGCTGGATTGCAGGCACCAGTCTCGGCCTTGCATTCGTTGGCGCATCACTCGTCGGCTTCGCCATGATCTTTCTGATCGAAGCCGATTTCAATGAAACGATCTGTGGGCCGCTGGCCATCGCTTTGGTCTACGGCATGGTGTCGCTCGAGGCGGACGGCAGCATTGGCCGCGTACCGCTTCTCACCTATCTCGGCGATGCATCCTATTCGATATACCTCTGGCACACGCTGGCAATCTCCGTGATCGTCAAGGCTGCCGGCGCGGCCGGGCTGTCGGCAACGCCGACGATCGTAATTGCCGTCATTGGCGGCACGATCCTCGGAACGGCAGCCTACGAGTTTGTCGAAAAGCCGCTCCGGAAGATCCTTTCGTCAGACCTGTTCAAACCGAGCGCGGTCGAGCGGCGCCCTTCATGAAGAAGTCTCAGTGGCAGCCTCCTCGGAGGGCGGGGCGGGCTCGGCCTGCGCAACAGGCTTTCGCCGGCGCCCGCGCAACACGACGTAAAAGACGGGTGTCAGGAACAGGCCGAAAATCGTTACGCCGAGCATCCCTGAGAAAACGGCCGTTCCGAGCGATTGGCGCATTTCGGCGCCGGGGCCGGTGGCGATCATTAGCGGCACGACACCGAAGATGAACGCGAAGGCCGTCATCAGAATCGGCCGCAGCCGCAGGTGACTGGCCTCGATGGCGGCCTCGGTTGCCGACTTGCCTTCGTCCTGTGCCTGTCTCGCGAATTCTACGATCAGGATGGCGTTCTTGGCCGCCAGCCCGATCAGAACGATCAAGCCGATCTGCGTCAGGATGTTGTTGTCCATTCCGCGCAGATGGACCCCAAGCAAGGCTCCCAGGATCGCAAGGGGGACGATGAGGATGATGGCTAGCGGCAGAACCCAGCTTTCATATTGCGCCGACAGGGCCAGGAACACGAAGACCACCGACAGGGCGAAGATGTAGATTGCGGTATTGCCGGTGTTCCTCTCCTGGAAGGCGATTTCCGTCCACTCGAAGGTCGTTCCTGCCGGCAGGATCTGCTTGGCGAGGCCTTCCATCTTGTCGAGTGCGGTGCCCGTCGAAACGCCAGGGGCGGCATTACCCTGCACGGGGACGGACACATACATATTGTAATGCTGGACGAGGGATGGGCCGCTGGTATCACGGATGTCGACCAGCGTGCCAAGCGGGACGAGTGCACCCGTCGCAGATCTTACCTTGAGGGCGAGGATGTCGTCACGCTCGACGCGATACTGCTGGTCGGCTTGCGCGCGCACTTGGTAGACACGCCCGAAGGCATTGAAATCGTTGACATAGGATGTGCCGAGATTGATCGACAGCGTGTCGAATATGTTGGTGATCGGTACGTTCAGCGTGCGCGCCTTGTCGCGGTCGATTTCGAGGAAATATTGTGGACTGTTGGCGGAAAACGTCGTGAAGACACCCGTCAGACCCTCGGTCTGGTTCGCCATGCCCATCAGCTGATAGGCAACG
This sequence comes from Rhizobium sp. 10N414, assembly GCF_056394785.1. Lineage (NCBI taxonomy): Bacteria > Pseudomonadati > Pseudomonadota > Alphaproteobacteria > Hyphomicrobiales > Rhizobiaceae > Rhizobium > Rhizobium sp. 10N414. The sequence continues at coordinate 29,917 of NZ_JBFTIN010000035.1, forward strand.
CCGAGGACGCGGCGCATATCGGAGCTCTCGCGATCCATCAGCTGGATCTTGAAGCCGCCGGCATTGCCGATGCCGGAGATCGGCGGCGGCGGAATGGCGATGATGAAGGCTTCCTGGATCGCCTGCAGGCTCCCATAGAGCTGGCCGATGATCTTCGTGGCCGTCTCGCCATGCTCCAAACGATTTTCGAAGGTGTCGAAGGCGGCAAAGACCACGCCGGCGTTAGAAGCGTTGGTAAACGTTGCGCCGCTGAAGCCCGAGAAGGCAACAGCATTCTTGACGCCAGGCGTGTTGCGGATGATCTCCGAAGCGCGCTCGACGACCGCGTCGGTGCGTGAAAGCGCTGCACCGTCAGGGAGTTGCACGACGACGATGGCGTACCCCTGGTCCATGACCGGGACGAAGCCGCCGGGAACGATCCTGCTCATATAGTATGTGGCGCCGAGCAGGCCGACAAAGATCAGCAGTGCGACGCAGAGTGCTGCGACTGTCTGCACCGTATGACGGACGATCCATGAATAGCCGGCACTGAGCCTGTCGAACCCATTGTTGAATCCATTCGCAAGCGCGCTTCCGAAACGCGCGATCGGATTGCGCCGCTTCTCGTGCTCCTCGTGTGGCTTGAGCACCAGTGCTGCGAGCGCTGGCGAGAGGGTCAGGGAATTCAATGCCGAGATCGCGGTTGCGACCGCGATCGTCACGGCGAACTGACGATAAAACTGGCCTGATATGCCGGGGATAAAGGCCGTTGGGACAAACACGGCGATCAGCACGAGAGAGATGGCGACGACTGCCGTTCCGACTTCGTTCATCGTCACATGCGCCGCCTCTCGCGGCGTCATTCCCTTTGCCAGGTTGCGCTCGACATTTTCGACCACGACGATGGCGTCGTCGACGACGATGCCGATCGCCAGTACGAGGCCAAACAGCGTCAACATGTTGAGCGAAAACCCGAAGGCAAGCAGAAACGCGAAGGTGCCGATCAGCGAGACCGGGATGGCAACGATGGGGATGATTGCCGTTCGCCACGACTGTAGGAAGATGAGAACCACGATGGCGACGAGGAGGGCGGCTTCAGCGATCGTCTTGTAGACCTCGTTGATCGACTCCGCGATGAATTCGGTCGGGTTGTAGACGATGTCGTAGCTAAGGCCCTGCGGGAAATCCTGGGCGACTGTGTCCATTGTCTTCTTGATTTCGGCCGCGGCTGCAAGCGCGTTGGTGCCGGGACGCGCGAAAATGCCGAGCGCGACCGCCGGCTTGCCGTTCAGATAGCTATTGGTGACATAGTCCTTGGCGCCGAGTTCGATGCGGGCGATATCCTGCAACTGGACGAGACGCCCCTCGGAGGTCGCTTTGACGATGACGTATCGGAACTGTCGGGCATCCGAAAAACGTCCTTGCGTCGTCACCGTATATTGGAAGGCGTTGGTGCCGGCGGCCGGCGGCCCGCCGATCGAGCCGCCGGAGACCTGCACGTTTTGTTCGCGCAGCGCGTCGACGACATCGCTGGCGGTCATGCCATAAGCCGACAGTTTCTGCGGGTCGAGCCAGATGCGCAGCGAATACTCGCGTTCACCGAACAGGATGACGTCGCCAACGCCGTCAAGACGAACCAGGGTGTCGCGGATACGGGTGCGTGCGTAGTTGGAGACATAAAGTTGGTCGTATCGGGAATTCGGCGACAGCAGATGCACCACCATCATCAGGTCGGGCGAGCTTTTTGCCGTCGTGATGCCAATGCGCCGCACTTCTTCGGGAAGGCGTGGCTCGGCGATGGCAACGCGGTTCTGGACAAGCACTTGTGCCTTGTCGAGGTCCGTACCGAGCTTGAAAGTCACGGTCAGCGCCATGGAGCCATCGGCCGTCGAATAGGAAGACATGTAGAGCATGTCCTCGACGCCGTTGACCTCTTGCTCGATCGGCGTCGCCACGGTGTTGGCGATCGTCTCGGCGTCAGCGCCGGGATAGGAGGTGCGGATGACGATGGTCGGCGGTGCAATCTCCGGGTATTGCGCCACGGGCAACTGGAAATAGGCAATGCCGCCGACAATCAGCAGCACAATAGAGAGCACCGACGCGAAGATCGGGCGGTCGACGAAGAAGTGTGCAAATCTCATCGGCTGAGCTCCAGGCCGGCGGCTTCTGGCGCAATCTCCTCGCGGCTTTGCGGTAGCTCGACGACCTGCGGCGTGACCTTGGAGCCGGGGCGGGCTCGCAGCAGGCCATTGATGACGATCGTCTCGTTGCCGTCCATGCCCTCGCGGATGACGCGATAGCCGTAGAGGCGCGGGCCCGGGCGGACGGGCTTTGCAGTGACCATCCCATCCTCTCCAACGACATAGACGACGCGCTGGTTCTGGTCGGACCCGATTGCTTCATCGGGGACAAGGATCGCCTTATAAACATTTGATGCCTCGACAGAAACGCGACCGAACAGCCCCGGCTGGAGCACGTAGTTCGGATTGTCGAAGCGCGCGCGTACGCGCTTCGTGCCGGTCTCGCTGTCGATCCTGTTTTCAGCGAAGTCCAGCTTGCCCTTGAATGGCTTCTCGGTCGAATCCGTGATCCTGACCTCGACCTCCACGCCGCCACCGCCTTGCTGCAGATCGACCCCGCGGTCGCGGGCAGTCTGCGCGAAGTTGAGAAGGCGGCGTTCATCGACGTCGAAATAGAAGTCGATGGGATCCACCGAGACAATGGTCGTCAGAATCGATTGGTCAGCCTGAACAAGGTTGCCGACGGAGATCAGCCGGCGGTCGATGCGGCCGCTGATCGGCGCTGTGATCTTAGTATATTCGAGGTCGAGTGCCGCGCGATCGGCCGTTGCTTGCGCTCCACGGACGTTTGCCTGTGCCGAAACCCATTCGCGCCGGCGGTCGTCAAGGATCGATATCGACTGGCTACCACTCGTCGCAAGGCTCTCGGCCCGCTTGAATTGCGCTTCGGCATAGACGAGCGTCGACTTGGCCACCTCCAGTGCCGCATTCGCCTCGTTCAGGGCAGTGACGAATGGCCTCTGGTCGATGACGAAGAGCAGGTCACCCTGCGTGACGAGTGCGCCGTCGGTGAAGTGAACCTCCTGAAGGTAGCCGCCAATGCGCGAGCGCACCGATACCTGATCGACCGGCTCGAAGCGTCCAATGAACTCATCGTTGTCGACGACATCGCGCACGACAGGTTTGGCGACAGAGACGGGAGGGGGAGAGCCTGGCTGCTGCGCCACCGCCGAAGCGAACGGCAGGAAAGTCAGGGTGCCAATAGTCAGCAGTCGTCGAAGGGAGGAAGGCATGGCGGTTTCCTTATCCGGACGGCCGCAAACGCTGCCGTCGCTTATGCTGATGTGATGCGATTCATGTCTTGATGTCTCTGAACAAAGGCTCTGCCCTCATTCACCTATGCCATTGTAAATTCACGATCACGGCGTTCGGCCGCGTTCCGGCCCTACCATCGAGAAAAATGGGTCGGCCGCCGGTAACCCTCTGGATTTCTACTTTAAACGGCTGCCGCTCGAAATTGCAAATGCCACACGGTTGCAATTTGCGAAAGCCCTCAGAAATCTCTGCGCGTATTCTCATGCGGCATTTTGGCCGCAGATGCGGAATCTGGAGAAGCGCCTATTGTGCTATGCACACGCTTAATATATCTGAGCGTATTATAAGTGTGCTTATGAATTATCGGCACTGGCTCCCATGAACAGCAATCCTACCCTCGGCTTCCTATTGCACGACGTCGCACGGCTGCTTCGCAAGCGGTTTGAGCAGCGTGCGCGCTGCCTTGGGCTAACGCGGTCGCAGTGGCAGACCCTGGCTTATCTGCGCAGCAATGAGGGGATCCACCAGAGCGGACTTGCCGAGATCCTGGAAATCGAGCCGATCACGCTTGTCCGCATTCTCGACAAACTCGCCGATCGCGGTCTCATCGAGCGCCGGCAGCATCCGACCGATCGCCGTATCTGGCTTCTCTATGTGCGCGAGGAAGCCCATCCGCTTCTGGCCGAGATGCGCGAGCTTGGTGATCTGACACGCGGCGAGGCATTCGCCGGCATCCCTTCCGAGCAGCGCGATCAGCTGTTCGACATTCTAACCGAAATGAAGACGAACCTGGTGCAGGCCTGCCGATCCCCGGTAGCCGAGAATGAGACAAAACATGGCTGAGAAGTCCTCCCTGCGCGTCGTTACAGACGCAAATGCCAAGAACCCAGTTGAAGAAAAGGATGTTTCTCCTCGTGAGGAAACGGTAGCCGAGGCGCCTTCATCCAATTCAGCGCCCGCTACTGCTGTGGCTGCGCCTGGCGGCACTCAGGTCCGCCGCCGGCGCAGTCTCAAGCGCCCCGTTCTGTTCACGCTGCTGCCCGTCGCGCTCGTCGTTGGCGGCTACTACTACGTCAATGGCGGACAGATCATGTCGACCGACAATGCCTATATCCAGGCTGACATGGTGGGGCTGACGACAGACGTTTCCGGTATCGTCGACCAGATTAACGTGCATGAGAACGAAGCCGTGAAGAAGGGCCAGGTGCTCTTCAGCCTGCGGCAGGATTCCTTCAAGATTGCTCTCGACGGTGCGGAGGCGCAGCTCGGCGCCGTCCGAAACCAGATCCTCAATCTGAAGGCCAGCTATCAGCAGTCGCTTGCCGAGATCACGCAGGCCGAAGCTGATATTCCGTACTATCAGACCGAATTCGACCGTCAGCAGAACCTGCTGAACAGCTCGGCCGCGACGCGCACTGCTTATGATCAGGCCAAGCACAATCTCGATGCGGGCCATCAGAAGGTCGCCGTCGCAAAGGCCGAAGCGGCAGCAACATTGGCCCAGCTCGGCGGCAATGCCGATCAGCCGGTTGAGCAGAACCCGCTCTATCTCGAAGCCAAGGCGAAGGTGGACGACGCACAGCGCGAACTCGACCACAGCGTCGTCAAGGCGCCGTTCGATGGTATCGTGACGAACGTCAACTCGCTGCAGCCGGGCTCCTACCTGCAGGCGTCAACGCAGGCCTTCTCGCTGGTTTCGGACAATAACCTCTGGATTTCCGCGAGCCCGAAGGAAACGGAACTGACCTATGTGAAGCCGGGCCAGCCGGTGACGATCTATGTCGACACCTATCCGGGCGTGGAGTGGAAGGGCAAGGTCGAGAGCATCAGCCCGGCCTCCGGCTCCAGCTTCTCGCTGCTGCCGGCGCAGAACACGACGGGCAACTGGGTCAAGGTCGTGCAGCGCATTCCGATGCGCGTCAGCATCGATCACGCGGCTGGCAAGCCGCCGCTTCGCGTCGGCATGAGCACGGTCGTCGATGTCGATACGGGCCGCGCCCGTGGCCTTCCAGATTTCGTTTCCAAGCTTTTGGGCCGCTCTGCCGGCAAGGACCATGAGTAACGCTGCATCATCACCGGCCACCCTGGTTGCCAACAGGGGCGCGATCACGGCTTGCGTCATCCTGGCAGTGATCATGCAGGCGTTGGACACGACGATCGCCAACGTCGCGCTGCCCTATATTCAGGGCAGCGTCTCGGCGAGCGCCGACCAGATCAACTGGGTCCTGACCTCCTACATCGTGGCGGCCGCGATCATGACGCCGCCATCAGGCTTTCTGGCCGCCAAGTTCGGTCGCAAGCGGGTGCTTTTGGCGGCAATCGCCGGCTTCGTCGCGGCTTCCGTTCTTTGCGGCCTTGCGCAATCGCTGAACCAGATTGTTGCCTTCCGCCTGTTGCAGGGCCTGTTCGGCGCGTCTCTGGTTCCCCTCTCTCAGGGCATCCTCCTCGACATCTACACTGCCGAGGAGCGAGGCTCGGCCATGGCCTTATTTGGCGTCTCGGTCATGGTCGGGCCGGTCCTGGGACCCGTCATCGGCGGCTGGCTGACCGATAATATCAGCTGGCGTTGGGTGTTCTACATCAACGTGCCGATCGGCGCGCTGGCGTTTGCCGGCATCGTGATCTACGTCACGGAGACGAAGCTCGATGCGCTGGCGAAGCTCGACTGGTTCGGGTTCGGGATGATGAGTCTCGGCATCGCGTCGCTGCAGCTCTTTCTCGATCGCGGCGAACAGCTGAACTGGTTCGCGTCCGGCGAGATCATGATCGAGGCGATCGTCTGTGCCGCTGCCTTCTATCTGTTGATCGTGCATACGCTGACGGCCGAAAAGTCGTTCGTGAATCCGAAGCTGTTCCTCGATCGGAACTTCTCGGTGAGCATGCTCTTCATCTTCGTTATCGGCATCACCTACCTCGCCTCGCTGGCGCTGATGACGCCCTATCTGCAGACGCTGATGGGATATCCCGTCATCACCGCGGGCATCGTCATGGGGCCGCGTGGGCTCGGCACGATGCTTTGCATGTTTATCGTCGGCAAGCTGATCGGGAAAGTTGACTCGCGGCTGCTCTTGGTGACCGGACTCGGGCTGACGGCCTGGGCGATGTATGACATGACCGGTTGGACGCCCGATGTCTCGCAGTGGACGATCGTGTCCGTCGGCTTCATTCAGGGCGCCGGGCTCGGCTTCCTTTTCGTGCCGCTGACGACGATCGCCTTTTCGACGCTGCCCGCCCACATGCGCGGCGACGGCACCGGCCTCTACAACCTGTCGCGCAACATCGGCTCGAGCGTCGGCATTTCGATCGTTTCGGCGCTTCTCGTCGAGAACGCCCAGGTGAACCACGAGAGCATCGCTGCCTATGTGACGCCGTTCAACCGGGCCTTCGAGGCGACGGCGGCACAGGGGCTGAATCCGCTGACTGCGGCCGGTCGTGCGGCTCTCAACGAAGTGATCACCCTGCAGTCGACGATCATCGCCTATATAGACGACTTCAAGCTGCTGATGCTCATGTCGCTGGCGGTCATTCCGCTCGCGCTGCTGCTGCGCAAGCCGAAAGTGGCACCTGCCATGGATCACAGCGCCGTCATGGAATGAGCCTCAGCGGAAAGGTTTGCTGAGATAGCGAGATCCTGAGATGCCGAAGCGCCATGGCGCTTCGGCATTTTTCGTTATGCCGATCCGCTGGCCGGCGACAATTTCGACGGGAGCCGAAGGAGCGATCGAGAAGGGCGACCGGTCGAGCAACCTGTCGTTCAGGGAGAGATCGACGCCGAGCGCTTGGCAGAGCTTGCCGGGGCCGCTGCAGAGCTGCGTCAGCGCATGGTTGCTGCGGCGTTCGATCATCGTCGCGATGCCGGCTTCCGGCTCGATTGCGCGGATCAGCACGGCCGAGCCGGGGGTGCACACGAAATTCAGGCACCAGTGTATCCCGTAGATGCGATAAATGTAGACATTGCCAGGTCGACCGAACATGGCGCGGTTGCGCGGCGTGGGACCGCGGAAGGCGTGCGAGGCTTCGTCGTCAGGGAAGTAGGCTTCAGTCTCGGTTATGCGGCCGCCGACATCGCCGACGCGCAGATGGGAGCCCAGCAGATCCCGGGCGACGGCAATCGCATCGCGCTCGAAAAAGCGCGTGAGATCAGGGCCGGCGAGGGGAGTGGCGCCGATCGCACCGACGCCATGTGTCATCTGTTTCAGGCTTCCGGTCCATGAGGCACTAATGACCGACCTTTGGGTCATGAGCAGAAATGGAGGATCCGGTCACCGAGACGGGATCGCTTGCCGGAAAAGTATCCTCGAGGCCTTCTTCCAGTTCTTCTTCGAGAAGCGCGGCATCCTTGCCGCGTGTGCCATCGGCTTGCGAACTCTGCAGTGTTGTTGCGAGCAACGCCCTCGCGCGGGTAATCGCATTATCGCTCGTTAGCCCGGGAGAGGCGGCGGCATAGAGCGTGACCGATATGTTGTTGCCGGACTGATCCGTGAAGATGACGACAAAACAGCCGTCCTTCGGATGCACGGTGACGTCTGTGATGGTCATGAAAATTCTCCAGCTCTGACTGTCACTGTAAGTGAAACGCTTTTCGCTAGGATTGTCGAGCAAAGACCTTCACCAGCCAGTCGATGAAAACGCGAACGCGGGGCGAGAGCTGCCGGTTGGGCGGATAGAGCAGGGAGACCGGTGTTTCGGTCAGCGGGAAATCCGGCAGGACGTGAATGAGCGTGCCGGCCGCGAGATCCGCTTCGGCGTGATAACGTGGCACCTGTATCAAGCCGAGGCCGAGCCTGGCAGCCGACATGAAGCTCTCGGCGGCGTTCACCGTCACCGTCGCGGGCAGGGTGACATTACGGATGCTGCCGCCGACGATGAATTCCAGTGGTAGCACGCCGCCCGTCGCCGTCGAGCGGAAACCGACCATGCGGTGGCCATCGAGCCTGTCCGGATGTTCGGGGAGGCCGTGTTTCTCGACATAGGCGGGAGCTGCAAGGGTAACTTCCTCCAACATTGCGACGCGTCTTGCTACCATGTCGCTGTCCTGGGGCGTGCCGACGCGTAACACGCAATCGATGCCCTCGCGAACGAGGTCGACCAGCCGGTCGCCTTCGCTCATGTAGAACTCGATATCAGGATAAGTTTCGAGGAAATGCGGAAGGCTCGGCAGCACAAAATGCCGGGCAAGCGTGCCATGCACGTCCACACGCAGCATGCCTTTCGGCATGGCGTCGGCAAAGGCGCCTTCCGCGTCTTCGATGTCGGCGAGGATCGAAAGGCAGCGTTGGTAATAGGCTTCGCCGTCCAGTGTCGGGCTGACATGGCGCGTGGTCCGCTGCAGCAGCCGCACGCCGAGGCGTGCTTCGAGTTGTTTGACGGCATCCGTCACCGTGGAGCGCGGCAGGCCGATGTCCTCTGCGGCAAGTGTGAAGCTCCGGCGCTCCACGACGCGGGAGAAGACCCGCATGGCATCGAATCTGTCCATCTTATTTGTTCGCGTTATTCGGATAGTGATGCCAGATAATGATTGATTATCCGCAAACTGAAAAGCGGCATCTTCTCCCCATCAGAAACGTGCTGAGCACAACGAAAGAAGGAGAGAGGCAATGGGCAATGAGAACAAGGTTGCGCTGGTTACTGGTGCATCGAGAGGCATCGGCGACGCAATCGCGGAGCGTCTGGCCAGAGACGGTTTCACCGTCGTCGTCAACTACTCAGGAAACGTCGCACTCGCCGAGGAGCTTGTGCAGAAGATCGAGCGCGACGGCGGCAAGGCTCTGACGGCGCAGGCCGACGTCAGCAATGCCGAGGCTGTCAGCCGGATGTTCGATGCGGCAGAAGCAGCCTTCGGCGGCATCGATGTGCTCGTCAACAATGCCGGTATCATGCAGCTTTCGTCGATTGCCGATGCTGACGATGCCCATTTCGATCGCCATGTCAGCGTGAACCTGAAGGGCACGTTCAATACATTGCGCGAAGCCGCAAAGCGCCTCCGCAACGGCGGTCGCATCATCAATCTGTCAACGAGTATCGTCGGCCTGAAGCTGGAAACTTACGGCGTCTACGCCGCGACCAAGGCCGCCGTCGAAGCCCTGACGGCGATCATGTCGAAGGAAATGCGCGGCCGTAACATCACCGTCAACGCCGTGGCTCCCGGGCCGACAGCAACCGACCTTTTCCTTGATGGGAAATCGGAGGAACTGATCGCCCGCATGGCCAAGATGAACCCGCTGGAGCGCCTGGGCACGCCCGAAGATATCGCCGCCTCCGTCTCGTTCCTTGCAGGTCCCGACGGCGCCTGGATCAACGGCCAGGTGTTGCGTGCCAACGGTGGCATCATCTGATCTCCGGCTCCCGCGGCGGGTTTGGCCCGCCGCCGCCGATGCCGATGCGGGCACGGTTGCGATGGCAACGCCGAGGCTATCCTCATGCCGTTCGGCACGCGTCGGTTCCGTACGCATATCGATCCGTCAGAGGACGGTGCCGAGATCGTCGTTGGCGTCGCTGATCGGGTCCGCGCCGAAATGTTCCGGCGGATCGGCTTGGAGGATCTTCTCAAACCGGCCGTTCACTAAACCGTGATACCGGCCATTGTTCCGGTTTTGCGAACCTGCTGTGCATAAATCAGTACTTAACAAACGGCAAAAAGCAGGCTTATATTATTTGCGTAAAGGCGACTGGGAAGACCTCCAACTCGGGCGCCACCTCAGATACCGGCCGAGCCATTTCCCTGGTGACGCGGCAGGGTCTGAAAGGAATTCGATGATCGACTGTTGCGGCCCGTCGAAGGGACTCCTTCCGGGCCGCAATTGCGTCAGGCATCATTCAGCTTGGCATCCGAGAGCAATTTCACCAGCCAGTCGACGAAGACACGGACCTTGTTGCTGAGGTGGCGGTTCGGCGGATAGACGATATAGAGCGGCAGCGGTTCGCGGCTCCATTCCGGCAAGATCTCCACCAGGTCGCCCTTGGCCAGCGCATCGCGGATCATGAAGCGCGGCAGTTGGGCAATACCGAGCCCGTTCAGCGCCGCATTGACGAAGGTTCGGCTGTCATTGACCGACAGCAGGTAGCGCGGATTGATCTCCAGTTCCTCATTGTCCTTGCGGAATTCGAAGGGAAGTGTCCGGTTCGTCTGAGCGCGGAAGTAACTCACTGAATAATGGTCGTTTTCCAGCTCCTCGGGGCGAGTCGGAATGCCGAATTTCTCGATGTAGAGCGGTGCCGCGCAGGTGAGCATTTCGACCTCCGAGACACGTCTTGCGATCAGCGACTGGTCGGCCGGCGTGCCGGCGCGAAGCGCGCAGTCGACGTTCTCCGCGAGGTAGTCGACGGTGCGGTCGCCCACACCCAGGTCTACCCTGATGTCCGGATACTTCTGGTAAAAATCGCAAAGCGCCGGGACGACAATCCAGTCGGCGAAAGCGCCGGCCATTTCGACGCGCAAGCGGCCGGTCGGCAGGCCTTGCGAGTTCGAAAGGCTGCCGTCGAGTTCCTCGAGCTCGGAGACGATCTGCGCCGCCCGCTCGTAGTAGAGCGCGCCGTCGGTCGTCACCATGACGCGTCGTGTGGTGCGATTGAGAAGTTTGGTATGCAGATGTGCTTCAAGCCCCTGAATGAGATTGGTCACCGTCGCCTTGGGCATAGCGAGCGTGTCGGCGGCCCGTGTGAAATTGCCCGTCTCTACGACGCGGATGAAGGCGCGCATTGCCGAGAGCTGGTCCATCGGAAAATCACCTAAGCAGATTGCACTGCGGTATTGTTCGAAATTCGGAACAGTGTAATCGCTCTATGGCTTCTTATTCCGACAATGGAATAACAATATCTTTTCTTCACAAATTGCAAGCCATCTCGGCTCGCAATACGTTATGTGGGTCAAACGCGAGCCGGAGCCATGGCGGTGCATGTGAAAGACATAGTGTTGGAGAAGGTGGCCACCGGGCCCGTTTCCGCGCGCGTCTATCAGGGTGCCGAGTTCGGCAAGGGTTCACCCATCGTACTGTTTTTCCACGGCGGCGCATTTCTGCAGTCGGGCGTCAAGGACAGCGTGGTTGCCGAAAGCCTGGCGAAGGCTGGCGCGATTGTCGCTGTACCTGACTATAATGCGCCGCTTGGCAACGTCTTTCCTAAGCCGCTCGAAGTGGGTTACTCGATCTTTTCCTATCTCGCCAACAAGCGCGCGTCCGGTATTGGCGACCGCAATTCGCTGCTGATCGTGGCTGGCGAAGAGGCGGGCGGCAATATTGCTGCCGGCGTCGCCTTCAAGGCGCGCGACCATTTTGCGGATGCGCTCAATGGCCAGGTTCTGATTTCGCCGCTGCTTGATCCTTTCATGGGCACGTCGTCGATCCGCAAGGCGGATGGCATAGGCATGCGTCAGCGCTGGGCCGAGGGCTGGAGCCAATATCTCAGCGGCGGCGGCTGTCATCCCTATGCCGCGCCGTGTCTGTGTTCCCGCATTTCGGGGGTCGCGCCGGCACTCGTTCTGACGGCGGAGGATGATCCGCTTCGCGACGAGACGCTCGGTTACGCCGATCGCCTCAAACAGGCTGGTGTGCCAGTTCGCCGGAATGTCCTTCCCGCCGGGGCAGGCTGGCCGATGCTTTATGGCGGGAAATGCGAACAGGCACCGAATTGGCAACAGACGATCACGGACCAATTCGAAAGCTTCGTTCGGGATATTAGCAGCCAACCTATTGCATTGAAGACGAACTGATTGAATTCGGCCACTGAGAGAGGGCCGTAAGGAGAGTACCAATGACGTCCAGTAAGAAGCGCTGGGCCCTTGTGGGCGCCGGCTTGGGACTTGTTGCGTCCGTTTCGGCCGCAGCCATGTTTTTCGAACTGCCGATGAGCACGACTGCCACGGCGGCTTCCGCACCTGCGCAGGCTCCCGCTGTGCCGGTGACGGTGGCCGTCGTCGCCGGCCGTGACGTCACGACATGGCAGGAGTTCTCGGGACGGCTTGAAGCCGTCGACCGCGTGCAGGTCCGTTCACGTGTGGCCGGCGCTGTCCAGTCCGTGCACTTCCGCGAAGGCGCGCTGGTAAAGGCCGGCGACCTGCTCTTCACCATCGATCCGGAGCCCTACCAGGCGGCGGTTTCGCAGGCTGAAGGACAGACTGCCTCGGCCGAGGCCAAGGTCAATCTTGCTCAGATCGAGCTGGAGCGTGGCCGCAGGCTTTCCGACAACAAGACGATTTCGCAGAGCGATTTCGACCAACGGCAGAATGCCTTCACCGAGGCTCAGGCCGGTCTTCGCACCGCTCAGGCTGCTCTTCGCTCGGCCCAGCTTGAGCTCGGCTACACCGAGGTCCGCGCGCCGGTCGCCGGCCGCGTCGGCAAGATCGAGATTACCGTCGGTAATCTTGTTGCCGAAGGCAGTTCATCTCCCGCCCTGACGACGCTGGTGTCGGTCGATCCGATCTATGCCAGCTTCAACGCCAGCGAGGAGATGGTCACCAAGGCGCTTTCCGAGTTGCCGGCTGGCGATGGCGCCGTTCCCGCTGTCGAGCAGATCCCGGTCGAGGTTGGTACGCTCGCCGATCAGGGCACGCCGATCAAGGGCAAGCTGCAGCTGATCGACAACCAGGTTGACGCGGCCAGCGGTACGATCGGCGTTCGCGCCGTCTTCGACAATCCCGGCGGCAAGCTGATCCCCGGCCAGTTCGTTCGCGTCCGCATGGGCGAGCCGAAGGCCGAAAACAAAATCCTGGTCAGCGACCGTGCAATCGGCACCGACCAGGACAAGAAGTTCGTGTTCGTCGTCGATGCCGAAAACAAGGTCAGCTACCGGCCGGTGCAGCTTGGTCCGATAGCGGATGGCCAGCGCATCGTCGAAAGCGGTCTTGTTGTCGGCGACAAGATCGTCGTCAACGGACTGCAGCGTATTCGTCCCGGCGCAGTGGTTGCGCCGCAGGCGGAAGAAAAAGTGGCGACGGCTCAGTAAGCCGACGCATCAGGAGCGTCTCGGCGCTCCGCGTTAATTCCGAAACGACCTGATCCACCGGCGGCCTCCCAACCGCCGGAGCGGGTCGTTGCATCCCGATTTCATCCCGGAGAGGGCTTTGAAATGAATTTCTCCAGATTTTTTGTCGACCGTCCGGTGTTTGCCGGAGTCCTGTCGGTCCTCATCGTCGTCGCCGGTCTGCTTGGCCTGCGTGCGCTGCCGATTTCCGAATATCCCGAAGTCGTGCCGCCATCGATCGTCGTGCGCGCCACCTATCCGGGCGCAAACCCGGAGGTCATCGCGCAGACGGTCGCAACCCCGCTCGAAGAGCAGATCAACGGCGTCGAGGGCATGCTCTACATGTCGAGCCAGGCGACCTCGGACGGCGTCATGACGCTGACGGTCACCTTCAAACTCGGCACCGACCCCGACAAGGCACAGCAGCTCGTCCAGAACCGCGTGTCGCAGGCCGAACCGCGTCTGCCGGAGGAGGTGAAGACCATCGGCATCACGACGGTCAAGAGCTCTCCCGATCTGATGATGGTCGTCAACCTGATCTCGCCCGACAACCGCTACGACATCACCTATCTGCGCAACTACGGCGTCCTCAACATCAAGGACCGGCTGGCGCGCATCGATGGCGTCGGCCAGGTACAGGTGTTTGGTTCCGGCGACTACTCGATGCGCGTCTGGATCGACCCGCAGAAGGCCGCCGAGCACGGCCTTGCCGCCAGCGATGTCACCAACGCGATCCGTGGCCAGAACGTCCAGGCCGCAGCCGGCACAATCGGCGCCTCGCCGAGCCTGTCGGGTGTCGACCTGCAGCTGAACGTCAATGCGCAGGGCCGTCTCCAGACGCCTGAGCAGTTCGGCAACATCATCGTCAAGACCGGCACGAACGGCGAGATCACCCGCCTGCGCGACGTCGCCCGCATCGAGCTCGGTGCGGCCGACTACTCGCTGCGCTCGATCCTCGACGGCAAGCCGGCGGTCGCCATCCCGGTCTTCCAGTCCCCGGGGTCCAATGCCATCACCATCTCGGACGAAGTCCAGAAGACGATGGAAGAGCTGAAGACCGCGATGCCTGACGGTGTCAGCTACGAGATCGTCTATGACACGACGAAGTTCGTCCGTTCGTCGATCGAGAAGGTCGTCGACACGCTGCTCGAAGCCATCGCGCTCGTCGTCATCGTCGTCATTCTGTTCCTGCAGACATGGCGCGCGTCGATCATTCCGCTGATTGCCGTTCCGGTCTCGATCATCGGCACGTTTGCGGTGATGTATGTCTTCGGCTTCTCGATCAACGCGCTCAGCCTGTTCGGCCTCGTGCTGGCGATCGGTATCGTGGTGGACGACGCGATCGTCGTTGTCGAAAACGTCGAGAGAAACATCGAAAATGGTCTCAGCCCGCGGGCTGCCACCTACAAGGCGATGAAGGAAGTCTCGGGCCCGATCATCGCGATCGCGCTGGTGCTCGTCGCGGTGTTCGTGCCGCTCGCCTTCATCACCGGTCTGTCCGGACAGTTCTATCGCCAGTTCGCGCTGACGATCGCGATCTCGACTGTCATTTCGGCCTTCAACTCGCTGACGTTGTCTCCGGCTCTGGCCTCGCTCTTGCTGCAGGATCACCATGCCAAGCGTGACTGGCTGACGCGCGCCATGGACGCGGCCTTTGGCTGGTTCTTCCGTGGCTTCAACAGGGCGTTCGGTGCTGCCTCCAAGGGCTACGGCAAGGGTGTCGGCGGCCTCGTGTCGCGCAAGAGCATCGTCATGCTGGTGTATCTGGTGCTGGCCGGCGCCACCTACGGCCTCTTCAATGCGGTGCCGGGCGGCTTCGTGCCGGCGCAGGACAAGCAGTATCTGATCGGCTTTGCCCAGCTGCCGGATGCCGCGAGCCTCGACCGCACCGAAGACGTCATCAAGCGGATGAGCGACATCGCCATGGCCGAGCCTGGCGTTGCCCATGCGATCGCCTTCCCGGGCCTGTCGATCAACGGCTTCACCAATTCCTCGAACGCTGGCATCGTCTTCGTGACGTTGAAGGATTTCGAGGAACGCAAGTCGCCGGCGCTTTCGGGCGGCGCGATCGCCATGTCCCTGAACCAGAAGTTCGGGGCGATCCAGGATGCCTTCATCGCGATGTTCCCGCCGCCGCCGGTCAATGGTCTCGGCACGACGGGCGGCTTCAAGATGCAGCTCGAAGACCGCGCCGGTCTCGGCTATCAGGTGCTCGACGAAGCCAACAAGGCGATAATCGCCAAGGCCTACCAGACGCCTGAGCTGACGGGCATCTTCTCTGCCTATCAGATCAATGTTCCGCAGCTCTATGCCGATCTCGACCGTGAGAAGGCGGAACAGCTGGGCGTCCCGGTAACCGACGTGTTCGAGACGCTGCAGATCTATCTCGGTTCGCTCTATGTCAACGACTTCAACGCCTTCGGCCGTACCTACAGCGTGCGCGTCCAGGCCGATGCCAAGTTCCGGGCGCAGCCCGAGGATATTGGCAAGCTGAAGGTTCGTTCGGCATCGGGCCAGATGATCCCGCTGTCTGCGCTCCTGAAGGTGAACGCGACAACCGGGCCGGAGCGGACCAACCGTTATAACGGTTTCCTCTCCGCCGATATCAACGGCGGTCCTGCTCCGGGCTTCTCCTCCGGCCAGGCTCAGGCAGCGATCGAAAAGATCGCCGACGAGACCTTGCCGAAGGGCATCAGCTTCGAATGGACGGATCTGACCTATCAGCAGATCCTGGCGGGCAACTCCGGCGTGATCGTCTTCCCGCTGGCGCTGCTGCTGGTGTTCCTGGTGCTCGCTGCCCAGTATGAGAGCCTGGCGCTGCCGATCGCGATCATCATGATCGTGCCGATGGGCGTGCTGGCGGCGCTGACGGGCGTCTGGCTGACCGGTGGAGACAACAACATCTTCACGCAGATCGGTCTGGTCGTCCTTGTCGGCCTCTCGGCGAAGAACGCGATCCTGATCGTGGAATTCGCCCGCGAGCTGGAATTCGAAGGGCGCACCCCGGTCCAGGCTGCCATCGAGGCAAGCCGCCTGCGTCTGCGCCCGATCCTGATGACCTCGATGGCCTTCATCATGGGTGTCGTGCCGCTCGTCGTCTCGACCGGTGCCGGTGCCGAGATGCGCGCCGCCATGGGTGTCGCGGTGTTCTCAGGCATGATCGGCGTCACCTTCTTCGGCATCTTCATGACGCCCGTCTTCTACGTGCTGGTCCGCAAACTCTCGGGCAACCGCCCGCTGATCCAGCACAAGGAGCACGAGCACGACGCGGAGGAAGCCGAAATCATTCGGCTCGCTGCCGAATAACCCCCACTCAGCGGCGAGACGTGGAAAGGCGGAGCATTGCTCCGCCTTTCCTGTTTTCATGAGCCGGCCAGACGGTTATGTCTCGAAGGGCATGCACGGGCGAGGGGAGTCGCACGCTGCAAGGTTTGATGGAGGCGGCCAATGCATATCGCGATTATCGGCGCAGCGGGAATGATCGGGCGCAAGTTGACCGCGCGGCTCGTTGCGGACGGGCGGCTGGCGGGTCAGGCCATCAATCGCCTATCGCTTGTCGACGTCATCACGCCGGCTGACCCTGAAGGCTTTACGGGGCGTGTGGAGACGAGCGCGGTCGACGTTTCCGCTCCAGGGCAGGCCGCACGGATTGTCGCCTCGCGCCCGGATGTAGTGTTTCATCTGGCCGCGATCGTATCCGGCGAGGCTGAGCTGGATTTCGAAAAAGGCTACGGCATCAATCTCGAAGGCACGCGCGCGCTTCTTGAGGCGATCCGCGCCGCTCATCTGCAAGACGGGTACCGGCCTTGTGTCGTCTTCACCTCGTCCATTGCGGTCTTTGGAGCGCCTTTCCCCCAGGTCATTCCTGATGATTTCAATCTCACGCCCCTGACAAGCTACGGCACGCAAAAGGCGATGGGTGAATTGCTGTTGGCGGATTACACGCGCCGCGGCTTCATCGACGGCATCGGAATCCGGTTGCCGACGATCTGCATCCGTCCCGGCAAGCCGAACAAGGCTGCTTCCGGCTTCTTCTCCGGCATCGTTCGTGAGCCGTTGGCCGGGCAGGAGGCGACCCTGCCGGTGCCGGAAACTGTTCGCCATTGGCACGCGTCGCCGCGTTCGGCCGTCGGGTTTCTGGTCCATGCCGCCAGCATCGACCTGCAGCCGCTCGGCGCGCGCCGCAGCCTGACGATGCCCGGTGTCAGCGCCACCGTCGGAGAGCAGATCGAGGCGTTGCGCAAGATCGCAGGGGAGAAGGTCGTCAGCCTGATCCGACGCGAACCCGACGAGCTGGTCATGAAGATCGTATCGGGTTGGCCACAGGCTTTCGAGGCCGAGCGCGCGAAGGAGCTGGGTTTTGTCGCCGATGCTTCGTTCGAGGACATTATTCGAGTGCACATCGAGGATGAATTGGGAGGACAGCTATGACTATCGGCAAATCACGCAGCATTGCGTTTCTGGGAACTGGGCTGATGGGCGCGCCGATGGCTCGCAGGCTGTTGCAGTCCGGCTTTGCCGTCACGGTCTGGAACCGCAATCGCGAGAAGGCGGAAGGCCTCGTTCCGGATGGCGCGGTCCTGGCGGATACGCCCGCTGCCGCCGTCAAAGGGGCATCGGTCGTGTTCACCATGCTGACCGACGGAAAGGCAGTGGAGGACGTGCTGTTCACGCAAGGTGCTTCGGAGGCGCTTGATGTCGGCGCGGTGGTCATCGATTCCAGTTCCATTACCCCTGACGCGGCCCGGCAGCATGCGTCAAAGCTCGCCGGGCGTGGCATCCGCCATCTCGATGCGCCGGTCTCCGGCGGTGTGGTGGGGGCGGCTGCCGGTACACTTGCGATCATGGCAGGCGGCGATGGCGCTTTGGTCGAAGAACTGGCCGACGTCTTTGCACCACTTGGCCGCGTGACGCATGTTGGACCAAGCGGTTGCGGTCAGCTCGCGAAGCTCGGGAACCAGCAGATCGTCGCCATCACGATCGGCGCCGTTGCCGAAGCGATGCTGCTCTTCGAGGCGGGGGGCGGTTCACGCGAGGCGTTCCGCCGGGCGATCCGGGGAGGCTTCGCCGAAAGCCGCATTCTCGACGTTCACGGCCAGCGGATGGTCAATCGCGATTTTGGGACCGCCGGCCCTTCGAAATTGCAGCTCAAGGACCTAAACAATATCGTCGCAACGGCGGAAGGTCTCGCTTTGACGCTGCCTCTGACGGAGGCGGTCCGTGCCGAGTTCGCCGAGTTTGTCGAACATGGTGGCGGTGAGACCGATCACAGTGGCCTGCTGCTGCAGCTTGAAGAAAAGAACCGCCGTTCGTCGAAAGGCTGAATTGCCTAGACACTCGAGTCTCTGAGAAGATCGATGATGCATTCGGCTTGCAATTGTTGATGGATTTTTAGTGCATCCTAATTAATCTCTCGCCAAAAGGTTGGTTCTGCACCCATAATGGGCTTCCTCCTTGGAGGCCTGACACCATACTGTTACTCGAAGCTGCATGAGGCTTGAACGGCGTTGGCATCGAGCAGTCCCACACGGTCCGAACGAGAGTTTCAGGACATCCTGCGGCGCCTTGAGCTTGCACTCGACGCGTCACAGATCGGTGTTTGGGAGCACAACCTCGATCGGCACGAAATCTCCTGGGACGTTCAGATGCACCGGATCTACCAGACCGGAAGAGGCAGCGGGCCGGTCGCCGCTACAATCTGGTCGGATGCGATTCACCCCGACGACCGCGAGCGTGCCGAACTGGAGTTCGAGGACGCCATTGCCAGACGCGGGCAGTATAATTCGGAGTTTCGGATCGTCTGGCCGAACGGCGAGATACGGCACATCCGCTCGCGGGCTCATTTCTATGTCAGCGAGGAAGGGTCACCCTCTTTCATCGGCGCGGAGTGGGACGTCACTTCGGACGTGCTTCTTGCCAACGAGGCGGCGCGTCAGCGCGCCGTCGCGGAGGCACGGGCCCTCGCTTTGGAGGAGAGCAGTGCCCACATCGAATATGCTGCGGAACACGATTATTTGACGGGCCTTCCCAACCGCCGGCTTTTCGACAAGCGCCTGGCGGAACTGGCCGAGGATGCCTCAGTCTCGACGCTCGCCGTCCTGCATCTCGACCTTGACGAGTTCAAGCAGATCAACGACAGCCATGGCCATGCGGCGGGCGACACCGTATTGCGTGCCGCAGCTTTGCGGATCGRGGCCGCCATTCCGAAAGCTACGATGGTGGCACGCATCGGTGGCGACGAATTCGTTATCCTGCTCGTCAATTTCGGAGGGCTGACGGAACTGAACCGCATGGCGCGTGAGGTGCAGCGGCGCTTGAAGAAGAAGGTCCGTTTCGGCCACGAAATGCTGCAAAGTGGAGCGTCGATCGGCATTTCCTGGTCGGCAGATCGCTCCGGCTCCAATCTGCTCGCCGAGTCCGATATCGCGGTATATCAGGCAAAGACATCGGGCCGCGATCGTATCGAGTTCTTCTCGCAGCAGCTCAAGGACGATCTGATGGGCAAGCGGCGTCTTGCCGAAGAGCTGAAGCTTGCACTGGAACAGGGCGATATCATTCCATTCTACCAATTGCAGCTCGATGCCCACACCCGCGACATCGTTGGCATCGAGGCCCTGGCGCGCTGGCATCACAGCGAGCGCGGCACCCTCTCGCCTGGCATATTCCTGAAGATCGCCGATGAGTTCGGCTTGTCTTCGGAGATCGATGCTTCGATCCTGCGACGCGTGCTCGCCGACCGTGTGACATGGGAGCAGCACGGCACAACCCTGCCACGGGTCTCGGTCAACATTTCGGGGCAGCGCCTCTACGATCCGCAGTTGATTGATGATCTGGAGACACTCGAGATACCGCGTGGCGCCCTGGTTTTCGAATTGGTCGAGACGATCTTTCTGGACGACTGCGACGACGAGCTTCTGCAGACGGTTGACCGCATCAAGCAGATGGGTATCGAAATCGAGATCGATGATTTCGGCTCGGGCCACGCGTCGCTGATCGGTCTCGTGCGGTTGCGCCCGGCTCGGCTGAAGATCGATCGGCAACTGGTAAGCGAGGTGGATACCTCCTCCGAGCAGCGCCGTGTCGTCAAATCGATTGTCGAGATCGGCAAGGCCCTCGGCGTCGATGTGATCGCCGAGGGCGTCGAGACGGAAAACCATGCCGTGGCGCTTGCCAAGCTCGGCTGTCATACGCTGCAAGGTTTTGCGCTCGGCCATCCGCTGCCGGCATCAGAGATCGATGATATTTTCGCTTCGAAGAAGGCGACGCAGGCGGCCCACCTCCGACGCTAGCCTAACGGTGGGGCCTCCTAAGGCTCGAGTTCGCCGCGTGCTTCCAGATACCAGTCGACGAAAGCCTTCACACCGACATCCAGTGTCGTCTCCGGCTTGTAGCCTGTCAAAGCCGCCAGCAGATCGGGGCTCGCAAAGGTGCGTGGCACATCGCCCTTCTGCATCGGCAGCATCTTGCGCTTTGCCGGCTGGCCGAGGACCCTTTCGACCGTCTCGACGAAGGTCATCAGGTTCTCCGGCTGGCCGCCGCCGATATTGACGACGCGGAATGGCGCCTGATGCGAGAGCGTCTCCACCCGTTCGTCGGCCACGCGGTTGGCCTCCGACGGGGCGACGGACGACAGGCGGACGATCGCCTCCACGAGGTCATCGATATAGGTGAAGTCGCGGCTCATCCGGCCTTCGCCGTAGATCTCGATCGGTTGATCCTCCAGCATGTTCTTGACGAACTTGAAGAGGGCCATGTCGGGACGGCCCCAGGGGCCGTAGACGGTGAAGAAACGGAAGGCGGTTGTCGGGATCTTGTGGAGATGCGCGTAGCTGTGCGCCATCAGTTCCATTGACTTCTTCGTCGCCGCATAAAAGGTCAGCGGCTCGTCGGCCCGGTCTGTCTCACGGAAGGGAATGGACGGATTGGCGCCGTAGATCGACGATGTCGAGGCCAGCATGAGATGGTTGACGCCAACATCCTTGGCGATATCGAGGATGTTCCAGGAGCCTTCGAGGTTCGATGTGAGATAGGCTTTCGGGTTTTCCAGGCTGTAGCGGACGCCGGCCTGTGCTGCGAGATGCACCATCACATCAGGCGCCGCGCTGGCCACGGCCTCTTCCAGGGCTTTGCGATCTTCGAGCATCGCTGTCACCGGGCGGAAGGCCGGAAACTGCGCCAGCGCCGCATTGCGCATGTGCTTGAGCTTGATGTTGTAGTAGTGCGTCATGCCGTCGAAGCCGACGACTTCGTGGCCATCCTGCAGCAAGCGGCGGGCAAGATGAAAGCCGATGAAGCCAGCAGTGCCGGTGATGAAATAGCGCATCTCTACTTCTTCTCGTTCTTCTTTCCGATGGCGAAATAGCTGAAGCCATGCTTGGTGACTTCGGCGACGGGATAGATGTTGCGCAGGTCAACGATGGTCGGGGTCTTCACCAGCGACTTCATCCGCTTGAGATCAAGCGCTCGGAACTCGTCCCATTCCGTGACGATGACGATGCCATCCGCGCCTTCTGCAATCTCGTACGGGTCGCGGCCGTAGGTGATGGGGCCGATAACCTCCTTCGCCATTTCCATGCCTTCTGGATCATAGGCGTGAACGTTGGCGCCGCCATCCAGCAAGGCCTGGATGATGGTGATCGATGGCGCGTCGCGCATGTCGTCGGTGTTCGGCTTGAAGGTCAGGCCGAGGACTGCAATCTTCTTGCCGCGGACATTGCCGTCGCAGGCGGCGATGACCTTGCGGCCCATGGCGCGCTTGCGGTTGTCGTTGATCGCAACCGTGGTTTCGATAAGGCGAACCGGGCTGTCATGATCCTGTGCGGTCTTGACCAGCGCCAGCGTATCCTTGGGAAAGCACGAACCGCCGTAGCCCGGACCTGCATGCAGGAACTTGTCGCCGATGCGCTTGTCCATGCCGATGCCCTTGGCGACCTTCTGGACGTCGGCGCCGATCTGCTCGCAGAGATCGGCGATCTCGTTGATGAAGGTGATCTTCATGGCGAGGAAGGCGTTGGCGGCGTACTTGATCAGCTCGGAGGTGCGGCGTTCGCAAAAATAGAGTGGTGCTTCGTTGAGGTAGAGCGGCCGGTAAACCTCGCGCATGATTTCGATTGCGCGCGGCTCCTCAGTGCCGAGAACAATGCGATCGGGGCGCTTGAAGTCCGTGATTGCCGCGCCTTCGCGCAGAAATTCCGGGTTGGAAACGACGGAAATGTCCTTCTCGGGGAATTCTTCGCGGAAAATGCGCTCGATCTCATCGCCAGTGCCAACAGGAACCGTGGACTTGGTAACGACAACGGTGAACCCGGACACGGCGGCCGCTATCTCGCGAGCGGCGGCATAGACATAGCTCAGGTCGGCGTGGCCATCGCCACGACGTGACGGCGTGCCGACGGCGATGAAGACTACGTCCGCGTCGGCAACGGAAGGCGCCAGCTCCTTCGAAAAATCCAGGCGACCGGCGGTGCGATTGTGGTCGATGATCGTGTCAAGGCCCGGTTCGAAGATCGGAACCTTACCGGCTTCCAATGCATCGATCTTCGCGGCCGACTTATCGACGCAGGTGACATGGTGGCCGAAATCGGCGAGGCAGGCACCGGAGACGAGGCCGACATAGCCCGAGCCAATCATCACAATACGCATGGAATCATTCCCTGAGACAACGATCGCGGCCCCGCCAATTGGCGGGGCCGCGATGGTGTTACAGGGGGAAGTTTATAAGTTCAAGACAACAGTGATCAGCTGCGGCCGAACTCATCGACGATGCGGATGATATCGTCTTCGCCGAGATAGGATCCGGTCTGGACTTCGATCAGTTCGAGCATGATCTTGCCGGGATTGGCGAGACGGTGGACTTCACCGAGCGGGATGTAGACGGACTCGTTTTCCCTCAGCATCTGCACGTTTTCGCCGATCGTCACCTCTGCCGTGCCCTTGACGACGATCCAGTGCTCGGAGCGGTGATGATGCTTCTGCAGCGACAGCTTCCTGCCCGGAGTGACGAAGATGCGCTTGACCTGGAAGCGGTCGCCATTCAGCACCGATGTGTAGCCGCCCCAAGGCCGGTAAGAGGTCGGGTGCGTCTCGGTCAGTTGCGATGTCGTGGGGGCGGCGGCGAGCATCTTCACGAGATTTCCGACGTCCTGGCTATCCTGCAGCCGCCCAACATAGACGGCATCCTCGCTGGCGATGACAGCGATGTCGTCCATGCCCTGGACGGCGAGGTGTATGCCATGGGTCATGATGAGCGAGTTCTTGGTGTTGACGACCGTCGTGTTGCCGGCTGCCACATTGCCATTTTCGTCGCGGCTGCCGCTCTTCCAGACGGAATCCCAGCTGCCGAGATCGGACCACTTGAAGGGCGAGGGGACGACGGCGGCGTTGCTCGTCTTTTCCATGATGGCATAATCGATCGAGATGTTCGGGCTGGTTGCGAACGCTGCCTTGTCGAGGCGGATGAAGTCGAGATCTCTGACACCTTTTGCAATGGCGTCGGCCGCAGCTTTGAGGACCGGCGCGGCATAGCTTCGCATCTCGGCAAGCACGCCTGAGACCGAGAACATGAACATCCCGGAGTTCCAGTAAAAACCTCCAGTCGCGACCATGTCTTCGGCCTTGGCAAGCGGCGGTTTCTCAATGAAGCGCGCGACCGTTCGTGCGCCCGTCGGGAGTGTCTTCCCACCTTCGATGTAGCCGTAGCCGGTTGCTGGCTCGGTAGGCTGGATGCCGAAGGTTACCAGCTTACCCTGGGCGGCGGTGGCGGCAGCGATGCGAACGCACTCAAAATAGGTGTCGTCAGCGACGATCTCGTAGTCGGAGCCGAGCACATGCATGACCGTGTCTTCATCAAAGCGATCACGCACGAGCGTTGCGGCCGCCGCAACTGCCGCCGCGGTGTTTCGAGCAACCGGTTCGAGCAGGATTGCCGCAAGGCCGATGTCCAACTCACGCGCCTGCTCGGCAACGAGGAAGCGAAACTCCTCGTTGGTCAGGATGACGGGTGCTTCGTAAAGCGCGGGATCGGACACGCGCAGCAGCGTTTCCTGGAACAATGTCTTGTCGCCGATAAAGCGGATGAACTGCTTAGGCGCTGCGGCGCGTGACAGCGGCCAGAGACGAGTGCCCTTGCCGCCAGCCATTATCACGGGAACGATCTTCTGTGTCATATGGAGTGTCCTCGAATATCTGTCTTGCTTCGCCGATCAACCCACCTGCGCCCACCAGCGGATTCGCTCCAGACCAGTGTGCAGCAACGTCGCGGCGGCTTCTTCGGTTTCCGCCTCGGCGTAGCAGCGCATTTCGGGGGCATTGCCGGACGGGCGGAAATGGATGATGCGGCGATCCGCCAGCGTAACACGAAGGCCGTCAATATCGCTGGCGCTGCCAACCTCGCCGATCGGCTGCAGGAACGCCGCGAGATTGGTGGGTGCGGCGCGAAGATAGGCCATCAACCGGGCACTGGTCTCAACCGGAAA
The DNA here is from genome assembly GCF_056394785.1 of Rhizobium sp. 10N414. NCBI lineage: Bacteria > Pseudomonadati > Pseudomonadota > Alphaproteobacteria > Hyphomicrobiales > Rhizobiaceae > Rhizobium > Rhizobium sp. 10N414. The sequence continues at coordinate 54,662 of NZ_JBFTIN010000035.1, forward strand.
ATTCTCAAGCCGGTCGGCCGCGGCAAATGGCAGATTGAAGGACGCGGCGACCACCGAAAGAGGCTGCCGTTTGGAGGCAGCAAGGGAAAGCGCCGCCAGGATGGGGACGAAGCAGTCGCGTGTCGGCAGGGCCTTCAGCGTGTGACCGTTGACCTCGAATTCACTCGCGGTGAGCAGGCCGCCGTTCGCTTCGAAGCCTGCCACGCGAGTCCGGCCAGCCGCGAGTGCTTCTTGCATCCCTGATATGACGAACGGAGAGCCAACACGCGTGCGAATGACGCTGAAGCGACCGGCGGCTTCGATGCCGGAATTCGATGTCACGGGTGTCACAACCGATGTCGCACCGAGAAAGTTCGCGGCGATCAGGCCGAGCAAATCGCCACGCAGCGGCGTCCCGGTTTCGTCCGCCACCAACGGGCGATCGCCATCACCATCCGCAGAGACCATGGCGTCGAGGCCATGCTGTCTTGCGACCTGCTTGAGGTTGGCGATCGTCTCCTCCGAAACCGCCTCGGTGTCGACCGGAACGAATGTTTCCGAGCGGCCAAACGGCACGACCGTTGCGCCGTAATGTTCCAAAAGTTCCACGAGCAGGTCACGGGCGACCGTGCTGTGCTGGTAGACGCCGACTTTCAAGCTTGAGAGCGCTTCCGTGGGAAGAATATTGGCATTCCGTTCGCGGAAGAGCGCCAGGCATTCGACGGATTGGCTTTGCATCCCGGCACTGCGGGGGACAAACGTAAAGCCGGCACGGTCAAGTTCTGTCGCGACCGTCGTGATCGCTGCTTCGTCCGTTTTGTCGATCTCTCCGTCCGACCGATAGAACTTGATGCCATTGCGATCGGCGGGGATGTGCGAGCCTGTCACCATGAGACCCGCGGCTTTTTTCTGAAGTCCGTAAAGCGCCAGCGCCGGTGTTGGCACCGTGCCGCAGTCGCGGACCTTGAATCCAAGGCGATCAAGTGCATCGGCACAGTTTGCAACGATCTCCGGGCTCGAATCCCTGAAGTCCTGACCGATCAGGATGGTGTCACCCGGGCGGGCCATTCCACGGTCGAGCAGATAGCGGCCAAAGGCTGTGGCATAAAGCGCCGAAGCCCGGCCCTTAAGGTCGACAGACAGGCCGCGAAGCCCACTGGTTCCGAATTTCATTCTGAATAAGCCCCGGATGCGCTTGAATTCGCCAGCGATTCGACCTCAATCTACTAGGTGTTCGTAGATAGTGAACTCCGGTGAACAATAAAATGTTTGCCAATTCCCGGCTCGAGACAAGCCGAAGGCGCCCACGCGCCGACGAGGATCGTCGATGAATGAACAATCAATCGCACTGGAGGAGGGCTGGAGGGACGCTCTCGCCGGCGAATTTTCCAGCCCCTATATGCAGCAGCTCAAGGCGTTCCTCGTCGCACAGAAGCAGGGAGGCAAACGGATATTTCCCAAGGGATCGGAATATTTCCGTGCGCTCGATCTGACGCCGCTGGCAAACGTCAAGGTCGTGATTCTGGGCCAGGATCCCTATCACGGGCTAGGGCAGGCGCACGGCCTGTGTTTCAGTGTTCGACCAGGCGTTCGCATTCCGCCTTCACTCGTCAACATCTACAAGGAGATGCAGAGCGATCTGGGGATTACACCGGCGCGACACGGATTTCTGGAGCATTGGGCACGGCAGGGCGTCCTGTTGCTGAACAGCGTGCTCACAGTGGAGGAGGCCCAAGCCGCGTCGCACCAGGGCAAGGGCTGGGAGCGATTCACCGACGCCGTCATTGCCAAGGTCAACGATGAATGCGATGCCGTCGTCTTCATGCTCTGGGGCTCCTATGCCCAGCGCAAGGCAGCCTTCGTCGATATAAGGCGTCACCTCGTGCTGAAGGCGCCACACCCCTCTCCGCTCTCCGCTCATAACGGCTTTTTCGGTTGCGGCCATTTCTCCAAGGCCAATGCGTTTTTGCAGACGCACGGTCGAGGGCCAATCGACTGGCAATTGCCGACGAACCCCGGCGACGCCCAACTCTTCTGAACGATTGTCTTCTGTCGTTCACTAAAAAGAGACAATGCGTTCCGGTCCTCGGGGCTATTCCAATTGGTCCGGAGCGATCATCTATACCCCATACGAAGCCCGCGAGGCGGGCAAGAAAGGGGTCTTAAATGCTCGATCAAATCAAGGGTCTGCACCACGTCACGTCCATGGCGGAGGATGCCCGCACAAACAACCAATTCTTCACTAACGCCCTCGGTCTGCGTCGCGTCAAGAAGACCGTGAATTTCGACGCGCCCGACGTTTATCACCTCTATTATGGTGACGAAACCGGTGCACCCGGCACGATCATGACGTACTTCCCATTTCCGAAGATGGCGCAAGGTCGTCCGGGAACCGGTGAAGTTGGAACCACCGTTTTCTCGGTCCCGCAGGGCTCGATCGGCTTCTGGAGCGATCGCTTGAACAAATTGAATGTCACCGGCCTGAAGACTGAGGAGACATTCGGCGAGAAGCGTCTGAATTTTGCCGGTCCCGATGGTGATGGCTTTGCCCTTGTCGAAGTCAAGGATGACAGCCGCCAGCCTTGGACACACGGTGGTATCAGCGAGGATAACGCGATTCGTGGCTTCCATTCGGTGGCCATGCGTTTGCGTGACGATGGCGCCACGTCAGAACTGCTCAAGTTCATGGGCTACGAAGTCCAGGAAGAGCGTGGTGGTGTCAAGCGCCTGACTATTCCGGGTGGGAATGGCGCGCATCTCGTCGATCTGGAAACCATGCCGAACGTTTCACGCGCTTTGCCAGGTGCAGGGTCCGTGCATCACGTGGCCTTTGCCGTAGAAAATCGTGCGAAACAGCTTGAGGTCCGCAAGGCGCTGATGGATACCGGCTACCAGGTCACGCCCGTCATCGACCGTGACTATTTCTGGGCGATCTACTTCCGGACCCCGGGCGGCATCCTGTTCGAGATTGCGACCAACGAGCCCGGCTTCAACCGGGACGAAGACACTGCGCATCTTGGCGAGGCACTGAAGCTGCCACAGCAGCACCAGCACTTGCGCGCTCTCATCGAGCAGCACTTGCAGCCGCTTGAGGCTTAAAGGGGACGCACAAATGACCGATAACAGCTATGTGCACCGGCTGCAGGCCGGTGCACCCGGAAAGCCCATTCTGTTCGTGCTGCACGGAACGGGCGGGGATGAAAACCAGTTCTTTGATTTCGGGCGGCGCCTGCTGCCGGAGGCGACGATTGTCTCTCCGCGTGGGGACGTCTCGGAGTTTGGTGCCGCACGCTTCTTCAAGCGTACCGGCGAGGGCGTCTACGACATGGCGGACCTCGCCCGTGCAACCGAGAAGCTTGCATCCTTTGTCGCGGCGCTGGCGAAGCTACATGAGGCAAGCGACGTGCTCGGCCTGGGTTTCTCAAATGGGGCAAATATCCTCGCCAATGTGTTGATCGAGAAGGGATTGTTCGATGCATCGGTTCTGATGCATCCGTTGATCCCGTTCCAACCGATGGCAAATCCCGCCTTGAGCGGGCGCAAGATACTGATCACGGCAGGCGAACGCGACCCGATCAGCCCTGCGCCCGTGACGAAGGCCCTGGCGGATTACTTCGAGAGCCAACACGCTTCCGTCAAGACGGAATGGCATGCAGGTGGTCACGATATCAGGCAGAATGAAATCGACGCCATCCACAGGCTCTTCGAGCCGTACCGGTAAGCCACTGCTGTCGGATGGTCATCGGCCATCCGACAGGGCTCCTTCGAATGCAGAGGGTGATAATCCAATAGGCTTATTTTTGGTTGTGAAGCCTTTTTGTTGTGATGATTGTTCGCGCGACGAAACCTTAGCGAGTATTTTGCTGTAACGAGTTGAAGGGTTGCATTCGCATGAACGATGTCGCAGACGTTCGAATGCTGATTGGATTGGCCCACCGACAGGCTCGGACAATATTGCTGGTGGGATTGCCGATCTTCCTGCTGAGCCTCGTCATCGTCTTCTCGTTCACACCTCGCTACACCGCCCAATCGTTGGTTCTTGTCGATACAAGTTCGAAGAATCTGCTCGACCCGGACGCTGCCACGAGTAGCGGCCTTACCGATAATTCCCGGGTGGAAGGCGAGGTTCATATCATTCAATCCGATGCGGTGCTGCTGGAGGCAATCAGGAACGGCAAGCTTCTCTCCGATCCAGAGTTTGCTCTCAACCGTTTCAACGGCCGATTACTCTCCGCCGCTGGGCTCGCTGCCGACACGCCCTCAGGCGATGCGGCGCCGGGTGAAGTGCTGTCGGCTTTCAAGGATGCCGTTCGGGTTCGCCGCGAAGGCTTGACCTATCTTATCAGTGTGGGCGTGACATCGGATGATGCGGACAAAGCCGCGCGTCTCGCGAATCTTGGAACGACCGTCTACATCAGGAAGCAGGTCGAAGCCAAAGTGGCGAACACCGTTTCAGCCGGGAAGATCCTTGAACATCAGGTGACGGCCGCCAGAGATGTGCTTGCGCAGAATGAACGCAATCTCTACCTTTTCGTCACATCCCATAGTGATCTCCAGGCAGCCGGTTCTCTCTCGCAACTGCGGCTTGCGGATGCGCAGTTTGGCGAGACGACATCCGATGCGCACCAGAGGGGTACGGGCGCGGTCTATCGGCGGAGGTCCTGACACAATTCTACGCGCTCCAGCAGTCGGCACAGGTCGCGAGGGTGCAATACCAGAACCTTTTGACGCGATTGCAGGACTTTGAAGCCCAAGCCAGCCTCCAGGTGGCTGACGGTCGCGTGGTTTCCGCAGCCCTTGCCCCGATCGAGCCGTCCTATCCGCGGAAAGGTCTGGTGCTCGGCATCATGGCCATCATGGCCATCGTGGCGTTGGGTGCGGGCGTCGGGGGGTGCCCTGCTACGAGAGTTTTCCATCGGCGGCTTCACGAGCGAAGATCAGGTGAGTGCGGTCCTGAATGTCCCGCTGGCCTCGGTCACGCCCGATCAGGCGGGGAGTGAAGTTGAGAAGCCGCACGGTCGCGGTCTCTCCGACACGATCATCTCCGCCCCGCTCTCGGTCTGACGCGCCCGCGCCTGCTGTCAGGCTGTCCCCGAAGGCGACGATAGAACGCCGCTTTGGTATGGCGCGACGCGCTGCTTGCGTTGGATTGACACTGAGACCGAGAAACATAAAAGGCTCCACAGTAATGAATGGGAATGTGATCCTATTTCGGCTGGAGAAAGCGGGGATAATTCCACTCGGCGACCGACTAGTCTGCGGAAATCGACCGGGCGGTTTGTGGCAATCACTGGCTCAAATGGCTTGTTTGGAAGGGCGAAGGGCAGTCGTTCTTCAAGTGCGGCTGTGACCAGTGGAAGAGATGGTATAAGATCGACCGCGGTGGCGACCCATCGCCTATGCGCTGCGAGACCAGAGACCACAAAGCGGAGTTTTGAAATTGAGTGTAGCCTTCGTCAAAGAAGAAAGTGCCGAAGCTGCTTCGGAAACACTTTTGCCGGACCGTCCAATTTCGCCGCATCCGAACCTCGTTACGGAAGCGGGCTTCAAGGCCCTGGAATTGCAGCTGCAGCAAGCGCGCGAGGCCTACGATGCCGCGAACTCCATTGAAGACGTGAACGAACGGCGGCGACAGGCGGCAAATCCGTTGCGGGATCTGCGCTACTTTGCTGCCCGAGTCCGTACGGCGCAGGTCATCCCTGAGCCGATTTCGCTTGATGTCGTCGCCTTTGGAACCAGCGTGACCTTCAGCCGGGACGACGGACGCGTGCAGACCTACCGTATCGTCGGAGAGGATGAAGCCGATCCGAAAACCGGATCGATTTCCTTCGTATCCCCGGTGGCCAGGGCTCTCACCGGCAAGACGGTTGGAGATGTCGTCAGCGTCGGCGGTCAAGAACTCGAGGTCATCGCCATCGGTTAGGCGCTTTTTCCTTAGCTGATGCGAAAGCGATGGCTGTCCGATTTTCGAACAGCTTATGGCTCTTAACCCGTCTTCATGCTCTATTAAGTAATTATCTTGAGATTGTAATCTCCCTGTTCCATGATGATTGCGATGCAAAGAATTTCGGCTCGTACTTCATGACGATCGCTGCAGATCGCTTCAGCCATGAACATGTTTCTTTGCCGTCGGGTGGCTTTACGGCTGTTAGACTTTGATCTTTATTTATCCCGCAGGCTCTCAACTGCGGTCGATCTGATTAGGGACGTTGCATGAATTCGGAGTTTACCGTTCGTCCGATGCGACCCGGTGAGTTGGAGCTAGTGCTCGAGTGGGCACGTCAGGAGGGATGGAATCCCGGCCTCGACGATTCGGTTGCCTTTCACGATGCGGACCCGTCGGGATTTTTCGTGGGCGTGATCGGGGAGGTGCCCGTCGCCTCGATCTCAGTCGTCAAATATGGCGAGGATTTTGCTTTCCTCGGTCTTTTTATCGTCCATCCCGATTTTCGGGGCAGGGGCTACGGCAAGGCCATTTGGAATGCCGGGATGATGTCGGCTGAGGGCCGTAGCATCGGTCTGGATGGTGTGCCCGCACAACAGGACAATTACCGAAAGGCCGGGTTCGAAGAGGCCTATCGGACGGTTCGCTATGGTGGCGTGATCTCTGCCTTGCCGGAATCAACACTGGTTGCCCACGCTGTCTCGGATAGACTCGACGGATTGCTGCGCTATGACGCGATGATCTTTCCGGCGCCGCGGCCAACCTTCGTGGCGTCATGGTGTGCTACTCGCAAGGACAGGCACTCGGCCGTGGTGCGCAAGCGTGGCAAGATTCGCGGCTACGGAACCATCCGCCGTTGCTACGAGGGCTACAAGATCGGCCCGCTGTTTGCAGGCGACAGGGATAGCGCGGCGGCTCTGATTTCGGTTCTGGCGCAGCATGCCAAGGGAGCGAAGGTCTTCATCGATGTTCCCACCAACAATGGCGAGGCCATTGAACTTGCCGAGAGCCTGGGCTTGGCGCCCGTCTTCGAAACGGCGCGGATGTATCGGGGCGCAGCGCCGGTCGTTCCGCTCAGGAGCATTTTCGGCGTGACGACCCTGGAACTCGGCTAGGCTGTGGTGACAATTTAACTATTTGATCCATAGCATGATGCTCGCGAGCTTTATGAAGCCGAGGAAGTTGTCGGCGATCTTGTCGTAGCGCGTTGCGATACGCCGCCATTGTTTGAGCTTGGCGAAGAAGCTCTCAATGCCCCA
>NZ_JBFTIN010000036.1:0-60877 GCF_056394785.1 Rhizobium sp. 10N414
TGGCGCGCTAGCGCCTTCGTTCAATCACGCTTCGCCAACCAGGGAAACCTCAAACTGATTTTGCAAGGAAACAGCCCGTTCGGTGGCTGTTTCCGGCAATTAGAAGATCTGCAGATCCTTCGATTCCTATGTCTAATCAGCAGCTTCCGTGTTCTTCACGGCCGACGAACAATGTTGCTTTCGTCGAACGTTAGAATCTTCGGCTTCAGCGATGATAGTTTGCTTCGCCCAAATAGTCCGAAATCTCTTCATGCCGCCCGTTTGCAACATTCAGCCATCGCCGCCCATCTGAATCGCCTCAGGGCGATCGCGCATTGAGGGCCGTGACCGGACCAGTGGTTGAGCCACGCCCCATGGCGAAAGCGCGCTTCAAACCCTTACCTGACAACGCCGTTCTGCCTCCGACTCTTGTGCACTTTCACTTCGCGAGGACGAGGACAACGCAATAGTAGCTCATGGTCGTCAGTAATAGCAGCGAAGCCGATGCCGCGAAAAGCACTCGTTTCCCTTTGCTGGCCACCGTCCGCATATTGACCGAGAGGCCGAGGGCGGCCATCGCAACGACCGTTAGGCCGCCCGAGATCGTCAGGAGGATCGGGATGAGGGCGGTGGGAATGAGCCCCATCGAACGGGCGATCACGACGACGATGAAGCCGATGATGAACCAGGGAACAAGACCGCGCTGCGCCTGCGCGCAGTCTCTGTGGTCCGTCCGGAGAAGGCCGAGAACGAAGATGACCGGCCCCAACATCAAGACGCGCAGGAGCTTGATCACTGTTCCGGTCTGCACGGCGACCAACCCCGCAGGAGCGGCCGCAGCGAGGACCTGCGGCACCGCATAGACGGTCAGGCCGGCCAGCGCACCATATTGTCTCGCCGTCATGCCCGCATAGACATAAATCAGCGGCAAAATGAGCAAGGAGGCAACGCCCAGGACCGCGGTGAAGGCGAGCGCGGCAGCAACCTCATCGGAATCCGCGTCGATGACCGGCGCTACGGCGACGACGGCGGAGTTGCCGCATATCGAATTGCCGCAGGCGATCAGCATGGCAAGTCGGTCCGACAGGCCGCACAATCGAGCGACGAGGAAGCTGACGCAGATCGAGATGACCACGATCGCCACGACACAGACAACAAGTGTCGCACCGGCACTCCACAGCGTCCCGAAACTCAGGGACGCGCCAAGGAGCACGATGGCGATCTCGAGCAATGTCTTGGAGCTGAAGCTGATACCAGGCTGCCAGGATTTCCTGCTGGGCAAAGCCGTTCGCGTGACGATCCCGATAACGATCGCAAAGACGAGCGCTTCCAATGGACCGACGCCGAACACCGCAAGTTCGAGCCGCTCGAACAGATCAGCAGCGGTAGCAACGCCAATACAGACGAGCAGGCCAGGAACGATCTGGCTGCTATGTTTGAAATAGTTCTGGAGGGTCATCGGGGCACCTGGAATTCAGAGATTGCCCTTCAGATTTTTCAGCTAATTGCGTCGACTTCCATCGAATATTCTTCTACATTTTATTCGAGAAAGTAGAATGATTTCCCATGACCTTTGAACAGCTTGCAATTTTTGTCGCGGTGGCGGAGCGCGAGCATCTCACCAAGGCCGCCGCCTCGATCAATCTTACGCCATCCGCCGTCAGCACGGCCATCAAGAACCTGGAGCACCGTTATGGCGTCGAGCTTTTTCACCGAGTCGGCCGGCGCATCGAGCTGACGGAGAGCGGCCGGATTTTTCTCTCCGAGTCGAAAACGCTGCTGGCGAGAGCGCGCGCAACCGAACTCGTACTCAGCGAACTCGGCGGGATGCAGCGGGGAACGCTCAGCGTCTTCGCCAGCCAGACGATCGCAAGCTACTGGCTGCCCTCCCGTCTCATGCGGTTTCATGCCTCTCACCCCGGCATCGACCTCAACCTCACCATCGGCAACACCCGTACAGTGGCCGACGCCGTCATCAATGGCGAGGCCGATGTCGGCTTCGTCGAGGGCGATCTCGATGAGCCGGCGCTTGCCGCATCGGTGATCGACCAGGACGAACTGGTGGTCGTTGTGGCGGCAACCCACCCCTGGGCTGACGCCAAGACGCTTGCCGCCAGCGATCTCACGACCGCCCGCTGGGTGATGCGCGAGGTTGGTTCTGGAACCCGCTCGGTATTCGAGCATGCGCTGGCCAAGATCGGTGTCAATTCCGATGATCTGAATGTCGCGATGGTGCTTCCCTCCAACGAGGCGATCTTGTCGGCGCTGAAAGACAGCATATGTGCCGCCGCCGTTTCCCGCCTTGCTGCCCAACAGCACATCGAAGCCGGCAAGCTCATCGAAATCAACTTCTGCCGGCCGATTCGCGAGTTCCGACTCCTGAGACACAAGGAGCGGCACAGCAGCAAGGCCGCCTCGAGGCTAATCGAGATGTGCCGCCATTCGGCTCAAAGCTCATCCAGCGCTAAAACGGTTGCGGCAAACTATGTGCCGGCTCGATAAAATACCGGGGCCGGTCTTCCTGCAGCCCGCATAGTCGTAGCGATTATTCCACAACAGCGGCTTATGTGGCAGATTTTCCAATAATCCAGTAGCTTAGCCAAATCAGGTGGCGACGGTTCGGATCCTTTCAAGAGCACAAAATTGCCGCAAGCGATTGATGATGGTTCGAAACTTCTTGTTGATTTGTCATTCAAATGCATTACCTTCTCTTCAGACGTGGAGAAAGCTATGGCTGCAAATGCACTTGTCCAAACGCGCATTGATGCCGAAATTCGGGATCGTGCCTCCGCCGTGCTTGAGAGCATGGGCCTTACGGTATCGGACGCAGTCCGTATCCTGCTGACCCGCACGGCAAACGAGGGCGCGCTGCCCCTCGAACTCCTTTCGAGTAGCGAGGCGCATGACGCTTGGTTTCGCACTAGGGTGCTTGAGGCGCTGAACGATACCCGACCGGACATCTCAGATAATGAGGTTGATGCCCATTTTGCGGAACGTCGAGCGGCAGCCCGACTTAGGGCGAGCGCGCGCAAATCGTGAAGCTTACTTGGTCTGCGTTCGCGTTATCTGATCGCGATGCCATATTCACATATATCGAGACAGATAATCCTTCAGCTGCCGTCTTGATCGATGAACGGATTGTGGCCGTAACTCGCCGCCTGATCGATTTTCCTGCAAGCGGTCGCATTGGCAGAATTCCTGGCACGCGCGAACTTGTGATCAACGGGACGCCGTATGTAGCGGCGTACACCGTGAGTGAAACAACCGTACGCATTCTTCGCGTCCTTCATGGCATGCAGGAATGGCCAGACTCCCTGCCGACCAGCTAGATCGGCCCTTATTGGCGGTGCGTCGGTTCGGATCCGTTCAAGACCGGCAATGAAGTTGAGGTGTCGAAACAGCGCGACACGAAACGTGTAAAGATGACGTCGTTCCGCTATATGGTCGGTGGAAACAGGAGATGTCTATGCCCACCACCCCGCATAGGAGTAAAAGCCCGGACGCCAGCGTGCCGCTGAATATGCGGATCAAGCCTGCGACCCGCAACTTGATAGACCGCGCTGCTGAATTACTTGGCAAGACGCGCACGGATTTCATGCTGGAGGCCTCTGAACGCCGCGCAGAGGAAGTGCTGCTCGACCGTACTATCTTCACGGTCAGCCCCGAAATCTATGCCGAATACCTTTCGCGACTGGATGCGCCCACGCAGCCCAGTGAGCGTCTGAAACGCACCATGTCGACCAAAGCGCCGTGGGATGAGGCGTGACCCTCAGCGCACCGATACCACTGGCCCATCACCACGAGCTGGCAGAATTCAATTCCGGCGTCTTTGAACTGGATGACTGGCTGCCTCACCGCGCCCGCGCCAATCAGGCAAGTGGCGCATCGCGCCCCTTTGTCGTGTGTGAAGAAAATCGCGTCATCGCCTGTTACGCACTCGCTTCCGGCGCAGTGAAGCAGCCGGAAGTGCCCGGCCGGTTTCGGCGCAACATGCCAGATCCAATTCCGGTTGCCGTGCTTGGTCGCCTCGCCACCGATCCGTCCAATCAGGGGCRCGGGATCGGCAGAGCATTGGTGCGCGACGCAGGCTTGCGCTCGCTCAATGCCGTAGAGATCCTCGGCATCCGCGGCGTGCTGGTGCATGCGATTTCCGATGACACGCGAGCCTTCTATGAGGCGGTGGGCTTTCTGCCTTCGCCATCTGATTCCATGATGCTGATGATCGGCTTGAATGATCTCAACAGCGCGATGAACTCCCAACCTTAGTTTGTCGACGTTTGGCGCAGCGCACTTACAGTCGTTTCTAACTTGCTGTAACCAGTGTAGAAACCATGCCGTTTTGTGGGTTCGCTTCTCGTCAAGGCGACCGATTAGGTTTTTCCAACATTACTTGTGCGATTTGCGACCGGGCTTCAATGGCTCCGGCCTAGGATCGGCCGGATCAGGCGAGGTGAAAAAGATCGCAACGTCCACCTTGAGAGCCCTTGCAAGGCGATCAAGCAGATCAATTGACGCATTGTGTTTGCTTCGTTCGAGATCGCTGATCACTGTGCGATCTACTCCTGCATCGACCGCGGAGATCGCATGGCAGATGTCGTGATGGAAGAAAAGGCGGAAGCGCCCGGCACGCGCGACGTGACAGACTTCATCCTGCAGGACATCCTGGCTGGCATTCTGCCTGCTGGGACGTGGTTGAAGCAGATTGACCTCGAACGTCGATACAATTGTACCCGCCCCGAAGTGCGCCGTGCGCTCGATCGCCTGGCGCAGAAACGGCTAGTCGAGCACGTGCAGAACCGCGGCTATCACGTCTATGAGCCGGACGGCCGCCGGGCGCGGGAAGTCAGCGAAATACGCGTCATTCTCGAAACGGCTATGGCTGGAACAATCATCCAGAACGGCTCGACAGAGGATGTCAGCACTCTCAGGAAGCTTGCCGAGCACTTCGATCAAATGGCGCTGAACGGCACGATGCTGGAGCTCTATGAAGCAAATCTTGCCTTTCACCGCCAGCTGCTGGTGCTCGGCGGCAATCTGGAACTCGTCGATCTCATCACCGAGATCCGCCAGAGAACCTCGTCCGCGCCGGTCTCCCAATGGCGCACGCGTGCCCGCGTCGAACAGTCGGGCCGGGAGCACCACTTGATGGTTGATGCGATCGCTGCCGGTGAGACCGAACGGCTGAAGGATCTCATGCGGCAGCACATTCGTCAAAACTGAGCACCCGACAAGCCCCAAGTTGACGATGCTATCCTGCTGCCCCCTCTGCATTCCTTGTATGAATTCGCTCGTTCGGCGCTGCAACCACAAAGGCCGCCGACGATCGCCGGGCGGCCTCATATCCAGAGCGAGGCAAGAGCGCCACTCTCTCACAGCAACTTCGGTCCGATTGCCTTGCTTCTCAACGCGGAAGTAAGGATCAACTGCGGGGCTGCGTCGACACCAAGGCGACCGTCGACGCAGCGAGGACCGCGGTAAGGGTCAAGGGTCCAACAGCGCCATAGTGGTCGACGATATAGCCGCCGAAAACCGCGCCGATACTGATGGCGATCTGAAACGAGACGACCATCAGGCTGCCTGCCGCCTCCAGAGCGTCGGGTGCCCCGCGGGAAAGATTGGTGGGCAGCACCACCGGCGCCATGCCGAAGGCGAAGCCCCAAAGCGTGACGAGGGCGAACGCAATACCGCTATGAGCGCCCCAGAGTACCAAAGAAAGTGCAGCAAACGCCATTAACGCTGCCGTGACAGCGAGCGCCAGGCGGATACTGGCGTCGGCCATTCTGCCACCAGCGACATTACCAATGACGGAGGCAATGCCAAACCCAAGCAGCGCCAGGGCGATCGACCTGGTTTCAAGGAGCGTCACCTGTTCAAGGAAGGGACGCACGTAAACCGAACCAGCAAAATGGCCCGTCATGAGCAAAAGGATAGCAAGCATGCCCAGTTGAATTCCACGCCGCCGTGTCAGCCTGAAAACATCAGCGAGACTGTTGCTCGTACTTGCAGGCAGTGTTGGCAAGCTAAGTGCCTGAAGAAGCATTGCAAGCGCGGCAAGCCCCGCTGTCATGGCCATGGCGGTGCGCCATCCCAGCCAGTCGCTGATCAAGGCACCCAACGATGGTGCAGCTATTGTCGCGAGCGACACGCCGAGGGTGACGATAGCCATGCCCCGGCCCGTCGCATTGGCGCCGACCAGCCTCGCCACGACGGCAACTGAGAGGGCCCAGAAACCGCTAAGTGCGATGCCCAATCCAGCCCGGCCCAACAACAACAGCCAAAAATCGGTCGCTAACGCTGCAAGTATATTGGAGCCGATCGCCAATGCACTGAGACTGACCAGCACCGTCTTGCGGTTCAATCTGCCGATGAGCACATTGCTCAAAAGAGCGGTGACCGCACCGACCGAAGCGGTGGCGGTGACGACTTGGCCAGCTGTTCCTTCGGTGATTCCGAGATCGTGCGCCAATGGCGTCAACAGACCCGCCGGCAGGAACTCAGCCGATACCAGCGCAAAGCTGGTGGCCGCCATCGAAAGTACGGCAAACCAGGTTGCCGCGCTCCACGTGGACGGCTCGGCGGTATCCAGGCCAATTGCTGCTACGTCAAGTTGCGATGTTGTGTCCGTCATCCCGTGCATCTCCTTAGGTTGGAGATGTCATAAACGAACTGTTCGGGATGATATGTACCTTAAAATCCGAAATCCATGTCAATTCGTCCGGAATTGGTGCGGCGCACAACGCCCGGTGAGACCCTCGTGATACGCTTGAAGGCGCGAGCGAAAGATGCCTCAGACTCATAGCCTAAGCGGGAAGCAACCTCGGCAACGGACAAACCGCTTTGCCCCAACAACTCGCGCGCAAGCTGCATGCGCAGACGGGCGAGATAGTGTGCTGCGCCCTCTCCCAAAATAGCGCTGAAGCGCTCGGCAAAGATCGAGCGCGACTGGCCCGCCACGCCGGCGAGGCTTTCAAGGGTCCAGTTATGGCCGGGGTCTCGATGCATGGCTGCCAAAACACGACCGATGTGAGGATCGCGGATGGCGGCGAGCCAGCCCGTCGTCGATGCTCCGCTGCAATTGACCCAGCAGCGAATAAGCCTCGCTGCGAGCAGGTCCGCCATTCGCGACAAGACAGTCGCACTCCCCATTTGGGGCTGCGTCGCCTCCGCCGACATAGCTAGCAGCAGGGGGCCAACGACAGCGTCATTGCCGGCCACATCGCAGCCCTTGATGATCGGTGGCATCAGAGCGATCAAGGGGTTAAGCGCATGCGCACCCAAAGCCATGGAGCCGCAGAAGAGGGTGCTCGTCGCACCCGTTCCTTCGCGGACCACTTCGCAAACGTTGCTTCCAACCTTCGTTATCTGACAGCCTTTAAGCGAGTCGCCCTCAACATCTGGTGCGCTGGCCAATCGATGTTCGATGCCTTGCGGCAGAAGGACCAGATCGCCATCGTTCAACTCCTGCCATCCTTGGGTTTCCGTGTGGATCCAGCACGGACCCTGGCTGACAAAATGAAAACGAAGCAGTTGTTTTTGTGGAAAGGCGATGCTCCACGGATGTCTGAGTTCGCAGCGGCCATAGTTGACCCCGCTCAAGCGAAAGTCTTGCAGGACTTCGCTTAGCGCATCCATGGGAATGTTTGATGGCGACAACGGTTGAGACGAATGGTCAAGCATTTAGCCAATCTAGGTCTCGAGCGTCCAGCATTCAAGCAGGGTGGCCATGCGGCCCAATTGGTTTTCCTGCACGGTTCCTGTTCCTGATTTCAAATATACGCGGACCCTGCAGGATCGCGGCTAAATCCAAGCGCCGCGATCATAAATGAAAGCGGCTTTATCCAGCCACATGGATTGAAGGCCAAAGAAACCTTTCTGTTCTCAGTCCGTTATCGCGTGATGGTGGACAGAAATGTGAATTCGAAATCGGTCGATCGGACCAATCCCTCCAATGGCGACATCCGCGCAGACGAGCCAACCAACACCGAGGTTGAGCCGCCGCCGGAGATTGTTGAGCCAGACCCCAAGTGGACGCCCGAGGAGGTCGAAAGGGCGCGGAAGAAATATCTGCTCAAGCGCTTCTGGATCAGCGCGATGCGTTATTGGGGACGCCGAGGCGACAAGCTGGCATGGCCATGCTCGATCGGGCTGTTGATCCTCATTGGTGGTAACGTCGGCTTCCAGTACGGCATAAACGTCTGGAACCGCTCCATCTTCGACGCGATAGAACAGCGCAACGCAAGCGCCGTCTATTTTCTAAGCGTAGTCTTCCTGCCGCTCGTGATTGGCAGTGTTGGCCTCGTCACGGCGCAGGTCGCCGTCCGGATGATGATCCAACGCCGTTGGCGCTCGTGGCTTACGACGTCGGTGATCGGGCGGTGGCTCGCAAATGGCCGCTACTATCAATTGAACCTCATCGGCGGCGACCACAGCAATCCGGAGGCGCGTATTGCGGAGGATCTACGGATCGCTACTGAAGCTCCCGTCGATTTCGTCGCGGGCGTCATCGCTGCATTTCTGTCGGCCTCGACCTTCATCATGGTGCTCTGGACGATCGGTGGGGCGCTGACCCTCACTGTTGCAGGTTCGACTATCACCATTCCCGGTTTCCTCGTCGTTACTGCGGTGATCTACGCCGGGATAACCTCCAGTTCGATGGCCCTCATCGGCCGCAACTTTGTTCAGGTCTCCGAGGCCAAGAACCAGGCGGAGGCCGAGTTTCGCTATACTCTGACGCACGTAAGGGAGAATGGGGAGAGTATTGCACTGCTCGGAGGCGAGGAGGAGGAGCGAAACGACCTCGACAGGACTTTCATCAAAGTGCTCGGCCAATGGGCGCTTCTTGCACGCCAGCATATGCGCACGACCCTCGTGTCGCAGGGATCGAGCCTGTTTGCGCCGGTCGTACCGGTTCTGCTTTGCGCTCCGAAATTTCTGGATGGCAGCATGACGCTTGGCGAAGTCATGCAGGCGGCGTCCGCCTTCGCCATCGTGCAGAGCGCGTTTGGATGGCTGGTCGACAACTACCCGCGCCTTGCGGATTGGAACGCCTGTGCACGGCGCATCGCATCGCTGATGATGTCTCTTGACGGACTTGAACGTGCCGAACAGAGCGAAGCCTTGGGGCGCATCAAGCGCGGAGAAACCGAAGGTGAGGTGGTGCTCAGCCTGAATGATCTGGCCGTATCGCTCGACGACGGCACTGCCGTCGTCAAGGAGACACAGGTGACCATCGAGCCAGGTGAACGGGTGCTCGTTGCTGGAGAGTCGGGATCGGGAAAGAGCACGCTGGTGAGGGCGATAGCCGGGCTCTGGCCGTGGGGGCACGGCAGTGTCAATTTCCATGCCGACCGACAGCTTTTCATGCTGCCGCAACGGCMATACATCCCATCCGGGACGCTACGCAGGGCGGTCGCCTATCCGCGTGGCGCCGAGGACTGGACGCTCGACGAAATCAAGGGTGCGCTGGAGAAATCAGGACTCGACTATCTGAACGACAAGATCGGGGAGGAGGCACCATGGGACCAGACGCTTTCGGGCGGGGAAAAGCAACGGCTCGCGTTCGCGCGACTTCTGCTGCACGATCCCGACATCATCGTTCTGGATGAAGCGACCTCGGCACTCGACGCGAAGAGCCAGGACAAGATGATGGAGATGCTGATCGACGAGTTGCCGAACGCCACCATCGTCAGCGTTGCGCACCGCGCCGAACTGGAGGCCTTCCATAGCCGCAAGATAACCTTGGAACGGCGCGATGGCGGTGCGAAGCTGGTCAGCGACATCGACCTTCTTCAGGGAAAGAAAAAGCGCAAGAGCTTTTTGCGTCTATTGGAGAAGCACAACCGAGAGGTTGCGCCGGATCCATCAGAGCGCCTCTCCTCAAGAGCAGTCAATGATGCCGAGCCACGTTCAATGACTCCAGGTCAGCGCTCCTAAGAGCCTCCCCCGTCGTCAATCATACCTTGAAACTCCAAATTCGATACTAGCCGAGCAGCGTCATTTGCGAGGCCACTTGCTCCTCGAAGAATTTGGAAAAGGTAGCAATGCGCGGTGGCAGCGCCTGATAGGGCGGGTAATAGAGGGTTAGCCACAGGTCGGGCGGCGCCCAGCCCTGGAACACGTGCACAAGGCGGCCGCTTCGCAGATGCTCGGCAATATTAAATCCGGGCAGCATCGCGACACCGGTTCCATCGGCAGCCATGTCGGCCAGCACTTCACCATTGTTGGAACTGAAGGAGCGCCCCGCCGAGATCGTCATACTCGATCCGCCGTCCGAAAGCACCCAGGTCTCTCTTCGGCTCTCGCCGCTATAGGCAAGGCAATCGTCTGGCGTCAGCTCGCCCGGGTGCTGCATGGTCACGTACCGGCTTCCCGGCGCTGCCACCAGAATACGAGGAACGACGCGAATCTTGCGCCAGATGGTGAACTTGTCGGACGGTTGGGAGGATATGCGGATTGCCAGGTCATAGTCGTCATCGACGATATTCACGAGCCCGTCCGACAGCGAAATCTCGAAGCTTATCCTTGGATAACGCTCCCTGAAGCCCGACAGTATCGGCGGCAGCACAGCTTTGCCGAACCAGGTCGGCGCGCTGATCCGCAACCGCCCTTCATCGGCCTTGTGAGCATTCATCACCTCCTTGCGCGCATCTTCCAGCATCGCCATCGCCGGCTGTATCTGGGCGGCAAACACAGCACCGTCAGTCGTCAGCGACACCTGCCGCGTGGTACGCACGAAAAGTTGGAGGCCGAGATCGGCCTCCAGTGCGGCAATCGTTCGCGTCACCGCCGCGGGGGTCATGTCGAGTTCGCGTGCGACCTGGGCGAAGTTTCGCTTCTCGGCCGCCAAGAGGAATGTTTTCAGGGCTTTATAGTCGTTCATCTCGATTATTTCAAAAGTAGCAATTCAATCGAAATGAATATTGCAATTCCGGGGATTGATCAACTGACATACATCTTGGGCATCAAACAGACAACGCCCGAGAGAAAGGCCAGGAACATGATCAAGGATATCACTGGACTGCATCACGTCACATCGATGGCGTCGGATGCCCGCCAGAACAACCAATTCTTCACCGACACGCTCGGCCTTCGCCGCGTCAAGCAGACCGTGAATTTCGACGACCCGAGTGTTTACCACCTCTATTATGGCGATGAGAACGGTTCGGCCGGAACAGTCATGACTTACTTCCCTTTCGAGCACATGATGCGCGGCAGGGCCGGTGTCGGCGAAGTTGGCGAAACCCAGTTCTCCGTACCGAAGGGCTCGCTTGCCTTCTGGCGTGAGCGCCTTGCCGCACAGAATGTTGGCGGCCTGCAGGAAGACACGGTCTTCGGCGCCAGGCGTCTGCGCTTCAACGGCCCGGACGGCGACGGTTTTGCACTCATCGAGACTGCCGATGACGCCAGACCGGCCTGGACTGGCGGTGATGTCTCGCACGAGGCTGCGATCCGAGGTTTTTCCGGGGCTCGCCTCAACGTGCGTGACACGGCTGCGACAGAAGAACTGCTGAGCTTCATGGGCTACGAGCGCGCCGACAAGGAAGGGGATGTTACCCGCTTTATCATGCCCGACGGTAATGGTGCCGACACAATCGATCTCGCCGCCTTGCCAGAAACGCCCTTTGCTCGCCAGGGCGCCGGATCGGTCCATCATATAGCGTTTGCCGTCGAAAATCGCCAAAAGCAGATCGAAGTGCGCAAGGCGCTAATGGATACGGGCTATCAGGTAACCCCTGTCATCGACCGCGATTACTTCTGGGCCATCTATTTTCGTACGCCGGGTGGGGTCTTGTTCGAGATTGCCACCAATGAACCTGGCTTTAATCGTGATGAGGACACCGCGCATCTCGGCGAAGTGCTGAAATTGCCGACCCGCTACGAGCCGTTCCGCGATAGGATCGAAGCCAATCTCCAGCCGCTGGCTGCCTGAGGGAGCCCTTGGCAGACACCGACAATTCAAAGCGCCGCAGGACTAACCCCCTGCGGCGTTACACGATTTTGTGTTCTGCGGATTGCCGCAAACCTGTCTTGAAGAGGCAAGGCGCCGCCCGTAAACGAACTTTCGGCTCACCAGGCGATCCCGTCGTGAGCCGCGGCATCGAGATGCCGTGCCGAATGCTTCGAACGGAAGGTTGCTGACTTGGGACCCATCTCTATCGATCACATCAAACCAGCCCAGTCAAAGCCAACGGACAGTTTTGGCTGCCCGTTCGACAAGCTCTACAAGGACCAGTCGATTGTGGGGGCCGATATTGTCTTTTTCCGCAAGGGTAGTCGCGACGGCCATCTGCAGCAGATCGAGGCCGAGGCCAGCAATCGCGGTTTTGTCGTGGGCTTATCCACCACCGGAAGGCATACCCGGCGTGTCTTCCATGAGCACCACGCGACCAATCATGCCTTCGATCGGGACGCGATCTACATCCGAGACATGTCCGACCATTACAAGGCTGACCTTGGCGGCGCTTTCGACTTTCTGCTCCTTCAAATCTCACCGACTTCGCTCGAACGGATAGCAGAGGAGGCCGAGCTAGCCGGAGTGAATTCGCTCACTGCGGAAACGGCGTCGAAGGATGTCGTGCTTTCCAACCTTGCCCGCGTGCTGATACCCGCGCTGGAAAGCCCCGAAAAAGCACCGCAATTATTTGTCGACCAGATGGCCACCGCAATCGGCAGCTATCTCGTGCAGCGCTATGGCAATAGATCGACCCCCTTGGCGCTCCGCTCCAGAATGCTGTCGCGTGTTCAGGAGAAGCGGGCCAAGAGCCTTCTCCTCGACAACCTCGATGGGGAGATATCTGTCCTCGACGTCGCCAGGGCATGCAACCTTTCGCGCGGCTACTTCATTCAAGCCTTCCGCGAGACGACGGGCATGACGCCTTACCGGTGGCTTCTCAACGAACGGGTTTCGCGTGCTCGAGAACTCTTGCGCACGCCCGATATACCGCTTTCGGAAGTCGCAACCTCATGCGGCTTTGCCGACCAGAGCCATTTCACTCGTGTTTTCACCAATCTTGTCGGCACGACGCCTGGAAGCTGGCGGCGCAGTTGCTGAGGACCACGCCTGGGGCAGCGGCGATTTCCAGGTTTTGATTGACCGCAAGTGCATTTCGTCCAATCGACCTGACTTTTAGACAAGACCCGCCTCGACAATTGAGCGATTTGTCACCCATTCAAACTAGGTTTTTTCGGTGAGCGCCCGCAATCTGGAAAGGGCTTTCATCGCGTAGATTATTGCATTTGGAGCAATTCAATCGGAATTAATATTGCAATTCCGCCGCACACCAAACCGATCTAGGTTCCATTTCAGCAGCCAAGACGAACGAAAAGAGATGGGCCGCTAACACCGATTAACCGGCTCCGGCCACCCAAGAGCATTCTGAAAGCCACTCCGCGCCGACCAGAAAAGTGCTTCACATGTCAACCCGCCGCATCAGCGGTTCAAGCAGACGGAAGAGAAACCTGAAATGTCCAAGAAGCTCGAAGTCCTGACCCCGAAGAACAGCCAGCTCATCTTCATCGACCAGCAGCCGCAGATGGCGTTCGGCGTCCAGTCGATGGATCGCCAGGTACTGAAGAACAATGTTGTCGGCCTCGCCAAGGCTGCCAAGATCTTCAACATCCCGACGACCATCACCACCGTCGAGACGCTGTCCTTTTCCGGCCACACCTTCCCTGAACTCCTCGCCGTCTTCCCGGAAAACGACATCCTCGAACGTACCTCCATGAACTCCTGGGATGACCAGAACGTTCGCGATGCGTTGGCCAAGAACGCCGCCGAAGGACGCAAGAAGATCGTCGTTTCCGGCCTTTGGACAGAAGTCTGCAACACCACCTTCGCGCTGTCTGCGATGCACGACATGCCCGACTACGAGATCTACATGGTCGCCGACGCTTCCGGCGGCACGTCTTCCGAGGCCCACAAATACGCGATGGACCGAATGGTCCAGGCCGGGGTGGTTCCGGTGACCTGGCAGCAGGTTTTGCTCGAATGGCAGCGCGACTGGGCTCACCGCGAGACCTATGACGCGGTCACCTCGCTGGCCAAGGAGCATTCCGGCGCCTACGGCATGGGCATCGACTATGCCTACACGATGGTCCACGACGTAGACGAACGCGTCACCCACGGAAGCGCATCGGCCCGAACCCGGCCAAGTAAGTCCGCCATCCAACCCATTCGGCCCGCTTCGGCAGCATGAAAGGATGTCTTGCCGAAGCGGCGCCTCCATCGTCGAGGACGCTCCAATGAAACTCTATCTCTTTTCCCTGGGCGCCGGTCTTCTGGTCGGCATTGTCTACAGCCTGCTCAATGTCCGCTCTCCGGCTCCGCCGGTGGTTGCGCTGGTCGGCCTGCTTGGCATTCTGGTTGGCGAACAGCTCATTCCCTTCGCAAGAACGCTGATCGCCAAGGAGCCCGCGGCAGTGTCGTGGATCAACCAGATCAAGCCGCACATGTTCGGCCATATGCCGAAAGGCGACGTCCGCAATGACATCGTCGTGTCTCGCCAAGCTCAGACGAAGTCTGATAGCTGAGGCCGCAAGAGGAGATTCGCTTGCGATGGGGCCGCCGATGCCCAGTTGCCCCGGCGCAAAGCGTTGAAATCGATCTTAATAGTGAAGCCAGGAGCATATCTCATGTTCGCCGACCTCATCCTCCACCACGGTTTGATCACCACGCTCGACCGTTCGAAACCGAATGCCACTGCCGTCGCGATCAAGGACGGTACCTTTCTGGAGGTTGGCACCGATGCCGAAATCATGGCTTTCGCCGGCCCCGACACCAGGATCGTCGACCTCAAGGGCAAGCGTGTCCTGCCGGGCCTGATCGATAACCACACCCACGTCGTGCGTGGCGGCCTGAACTTCAACATGGAACTGCGCTGGGATGGCGTTCGCTCGCTTGCCGATGCCATGGACATGCTGAAGCGCCAGGTGGCCGTGACACCCGCCCCGCAATGGGTGCGCGTTGTCGGCGGCTTTACCGAACACCAGTTCGTCGAAAAGCGCCTGCCCACGATCGAGGAGATCAATGCGGTTGCGCCCGACACGCCTGTCTTCCTGCTGCATCTCTATGACCGGGCACTGCTGAATGGTGCAGCCCTTCGTGCCGTCGGCTACACAAAGGACACACCGAACCCGCCAGGCGGCGAAATTACCCGCGACGCCAATGGTAACCCGACCGGCATGCTTCTCGCCAAGCCGAACGCCGGCATTCTCTATGCGACGCTGGCCAAGGGCCCGAAACTGCCCTTCGATTACCAGGTCAATTCTACCCGCCACTTCATGCGTGAACTGAACCGGCTCGGCATTACCGGCGTCATCGATGCTGGCGGCGGTTTCCAGAACTATCCCGATGACTACGAAGTCATCCAGAAACTGTCGGACGAAAACCAGCTCACTGTCCGCCTCGCCTACAACCTCTTCACCCAGAAGCCCAAGCAGGAAAAGGAGGACTTCCTCAACTGGACGTCCTCGGTCAAATACAAGCAGGGCAATGATTATTTCCGCCACAACGGCGCCGGCGAGATGCTGGTCTTTTCGGCAGCCGATTTCGAGGATTTTCGCCAGCCGCGACCTGAGATGGCACCGGAAATGGAAGGCGAGCTCGAAGAGGTCGTTCGGGTGCTGGCTCAGAACCGCTGGCCCTGGCGTCTGCACGCCACTTATGACGAAACCATCTCGCGCGCGCTCGACGTCTTCGAGAAGGTCGACAAGGATATTCCGCTCGAAGGCCTGAACTGGTTCTTCGACCATGCCGAAACGATCTCGGAGCGCTCCATCGACCGCATCGCGGCATTTGGCGGCGGCATTGCCACCCAGCATCGCATGGCCTTTCAGGGTGAATATTTCGTGGAGCGCTATGGCCACGGCGTCGCTGAAGCCACCCCGCCGATCCGCCGCATGCTCGACAAAGGCGTCAACGTCTCGGCCGGCACCGATGCAACGCGCGTCGCCTCCTATAACCCCTGGGTTTCGCTTGCCTGGATGGTCACCGGCAAGACAGTCGGCGGCATGCAGCTTTATCCACGTGCCAACTGCCTAGACCGCGAAACGGCCCTCAGGATGTGGACGGAAAAGGTGACCTGGTTCTCCAACGAGGAAGGCAAGAAGGGTCGCATCGAGAAGGGCCAGTTCGCCGATCTCGTCGTGCCAGACAAGGACTTCTTCTCCTGCGCCGAGGACGAGATCTCCTTCCTGACATCGGATCTCACCATGGTCGGCGGCAAGGTCGTCTATGGCGCCGGCGACTTCAAGGCGCTCGACGAAAGCGACGTGCCTCCAGCCATGCCCGACTGGTCGCCGGTCAGAAAGTTTGGCGGTTATGCCGCCTGGGGCGAACCGGAAGGCGCTGGTCGCCACTCGCTGCGCCGCACCGCGATCGCTTCGTGCGGCTGCGCCAACGACTGCGGTGTCCACGGCCATGACCATGCCGGCGCCTGGACTTCGAAACTGCCGATCGCCGACCTGAAGGGCTTCTTTGGCGCGCTTGGTTGCTCCTGCTGGGCCGTCTAAGACCCGTCACGACCACAGGCGTCTAGCGCGGGCAGCGTATCACCGCTGCCCCGTTCCCACCTTCCACTTAATTGCAAATTTCGCAATTAATACGAAATTATTGATGCAATTGTTGGCGGCAATAATTCCAGCCAATATCGCTCCAACAGCCATACAGAGCGCCGTTTCTTACGACCGGCCACATTCAAAGGAGCAGACATGACTGACAAAGCATCATTCAAAAAAGAGCGGAGCGCGCTCGCAGCAGTCGTCACCGCTCCCACCACGCGCACGGTTGCGCTTCTGGCGCTTTGCGCGGCCTATATCCAGGGACCGCTTTTCAAGATCGCAGATTTCAATGGTGCGATCGCCGAGATGGACCATTTCGGCCTGCATCCGGCGCCTTTCTTTGCCGTGGCTGTGATCACCTTTGAGCTCACCGCTTCCGCAATGGTGGTCTCGGGCCTGCTGCGTTGGGCAGGGGCGTTGGCATTGTCGGGGTTTACACTTCTCGCAACCCTCGTGGCGCTGCGTTTCTGGGAACTCGCCCCTGGCATGGAGCGGATGATGGCAACGAATGCCTTCTTCGAACATCTGGGCCTGACTGGCGCCTTCGTTCTCGTCGCCGCCGTTGATCTCACCAAAGGAGCAGCCAAATGAGCCCCGCACGGTCCTCAGGGGGCAGTTTCGCCCCACTCGCTCAACCTGTCTTCGCAGTTCTTTGGACAGCCACGGTGCTTGGCAACACAGGCAGTTTCATGCGCGATGTCGCAAGCTCCTGGCTGATGACGGACCTCTCGGCCTCGCCAGCTGCCGTGGCGCTGGTTCAGGCGGCCGGCACATTGCCGATCTTCCTTCTCGCCATTCCGGCCGGCGTGCTGACCGACATCCTCGATCGCCGCAAGTTCCTGATCGCCGTGCAATTCCTGCTCGCCTCAGTCAGCATCACGCTGATGGTTCTGGCACACACCGGAATGCTTTCTGTCAGCGCCCTGATCGGACTTACCTTCCTCGGCGGCATTGGTGCTGCGCTGATGGGCCCCACCTGGCAGGCGATCGTGCCGGAACTGGTAAAGCGGGAGGATGTAAAGAGCGCCGTCGCCCTCAATTCGCTCGGCATTAACATTGCCCGCTCGATAGGACCTGCTGCTGGTGGCCTGCTTCTGGCAGCTTTTGGGGCCGGCATTACTTATGGCGCCGATGTCGCAAGCTATTTCGTTGTCATCGCTGCCCTCGTCTGGTGGCCACGAGCAAAGAATGCCGATGACGCGCTCGCCGAGGGCTTCCTTGGCGCCTTCCGTGCCGGTCTTCGTTATACCCGCGCCAGCCGTCCGCTGCATGTCGTGCTTCTGCGCGCGGCAATCTTCTTCGCCTTCGCCAGCGCCGTCTGGGCACTACTGCCGCTCGTCGCCAGGCAATTGCTTGGCGGAGATGCCGGCTTCTACGGAATTCTGCTTGGTGCGGTCGGTGCCGGTGCCATCGGCGGTGCGCTCGTCATGCCGAAGTTGCGTGAACGCTTCGACGCCGATCGACTGCTTCTCGGCGCCGCAGTCATTACGGCTCTCGTTATGGCAGCGCTCTCGCTCGCCCCGCCGCAATGGGTCGCCATCATCGTCCTGCTTTTCCTCGGGGGCGCATGGATCACCGCGCTGACGACTCTCAACGGCGCGGCCCAGGCAATCCTGCCCAACTGGGTGCGAGGCCGTGGCCTTGCCGTCTATCTGACCGTCTTCAACGGCGCGATGACGGCTGGCAGCATCGGCTGGGGCACAGTCGGTGAGGTTGCCGGCGTACCCGGTACACTGCTGATCGGCGCTGCGGGCCTGTTGGTCGCTGGTATCATCATGCATCGCATCAAACTGCCGGCCGGCGATGCTGATCTCGTGGCCTCAAACCATTGGCCAGAACCGCTGGTCGCAGAACCGGTCGCCCATGACCGTGGCCCAGTCCTGATCCTCATCGAGTACCAGGTGGAAAAACATCACCGCACTGCCTTCCTTCGTGCAATCGACGAACTCTCCGAGGAACGTCGCCGCGATGGCGCCTACGGCTGGGGCATCACCGAGGATTCGGCCGATCCTCAAAAGATTGTCGAATGGTTCATGGTGGAGTCCTGGGCCGAGCATCTGCGCCAGCACAAGCGTGTGTCGCAAGCGGATGCGGACCTGCAGAGCAAGGTTCTGACGTATCATTCAGGCTCGGAAAGACCAGTCGTCCGACATTTCCTGACGATCAACCGTCCGGGGGCTGCCTGATTCTCGTCATTGGTGGCGGGAGTAGTTGCCCGCCGATAATTTCAATATGCGCAATTAAATCTGAATTATTGATGCAATTGTTGATGGCCATGTTCTTCGACAATATCCGTCCATCAGACACCCGTCGCGCACCACACCCGACGGAAACCGGAGCCGAAATGACCGATAACCTCTTCCCTGTTACACGCCGCGCTGCCCTCGTCACTGGAGCTGCCGCCGCTGCGTCCCTTGCAATTCCAACCTCTTTCAGCGTTGCAGCCAACGCTGCATCCACGAAGCACTCCACTGAAGGAAGCAAAAACATGAGCACTGTAACCACTAAGGACGGCGTTGAGATCTTCTACAAGGACTGGGGTCCGAAGGACGCACAGCCGATCATGTTCCACCACGGCTGGCCGCTGTCGTCCGACGATTGGGACGCACAGATGTTGTACTTCCTCGCCAATGGATATCGCGTCGTCGCCCATGACCGCCGCGGTCACGGCCGTTCGGCCCAGGTCTCCGAAGGTCACGACATGGACCATTACGCCTCCGATGCGTTTGCCGTCGTCGAGCACCTGAACCTAAGGAATGTCGTGCATATCGGTCACTCGACAGGCGGCGGTGAAGTCGCTCGCTATGTCGCCAAGCATGGTCAAAAGGCCGGCAGGGTCGCCAAGGCGGTTCTCGTCTCCGCCGTTCCACCGCTCATGGTCAAGACGGCCTCGAACCCCGAGGGCCTGCCGATCGAAGTTTTTGACGGCTTCCGTTCGGCACTTGCCGCCAACCGCGCGCAGTTCTTCCGCGATGTTCCGGCCGGCCCATTCTATGGCTTCAACCGCGACGGTGCGAAGATCCAGGAAGGCGTGATACAGAATTGGTGGCGTCAGGGCATGATGGGCGGCGCCAAGGCCCACTATGATGGCATCAAAGCGTTCTCCGAAACCGATCAAACGGAAGACCTGAAGGAAATCACCGTGCCGACGCTTGTCCTACACGGTGAGGACGATCAGATTGTGCCGATCGCGGATTCGGCACTCAAGTCGACCAAGCTTTTGAAAAACGGTTCGCTCAAAACCTATCCAGGCTTTTCGCACGGGATGCTGACGGTTAACGCCGATGTCCTGAACGCCGATCTGCTGGCCTTCATCAAAGCTTAAAGCCAGATGCGTTGGGTGCGGCGAGAAATCGCCGCATCCCGGGACGCCTGTGGCTTGGCATTTTGGGCGATCTGTTAAATCCACCTACGACTAGTGTCGCGGGGATTGTATCTGACCTCCAGCTTTGCGAAGCCGGTAGGGCTGTGAAACGACGGTGCCGAGCCACGGTGAATAATAGTGCAAGGCAAACATGCTGATCCCTTATGGCGACAATTGCCGTACCCGGCAGAAACGACAACAGCACCCGCTGGGTTCGTCGCCGCAAGTAGTCGGAGCCGCAGTGTTGTATTGCCATTCGATGAACGGCACTTCAGCATCTTGGGGTTTTCCTGAAGGTTGTGATTGACAATGGCCAACGGCACGCAGCGCTCCAGATCCGCGAACAGACGCGGCCGGCCGAACATTGGCCAGGGGTGACTGAGATTTCGCGCCGCAAGCCATTTTTCGCGGATGGCCTGGGTAAGACAAAGCGCGACCGACAAGACCGATGGCTTTTCCAGGTGAGGCAGAAGTCGATGGCCAGTGTCGCCATATCGGGTGACGACGGCCAAATACGAACGGCCGACGACCACAACCGCTCCGTCGACCACCTCCAGGAAATGAATGTCCGTGGAGGCATTGTCGATCTGGGAGACGTCGAGCGGGTGGGGCATCCGGAATCTGGTGGCTAACCCTAATGGGCATATGACATTTGTCCGTTTGAAATCGATAAGTAAAAGCCAAAGCCGATGATATTTCCTAGGTACATCTACGGATAGCATCCTCAAGATAGGCCCTTATAAGTAGTGTTGCCTGTCTGAAAAGCTTAACGCTAGGAGGTAGATCGAATGCGCGAACTGAACAGTCACGAACTAAGTCTCATCAGCGGGGGCAGGGGTGGTGGAAGTGGCAACCCTGGGAAGTCGACTTCGAAGAGTTCCAGCAGGTCCCCGACCGGCGGAGTATTTGGATCTGATGGCAAGGGCCTGAATGGGCGTCCTTCCACAGGCTCTAACGGAAAGGATCGTTGCGCGCCAGGGGGGGCGCCGACCTCGTAGCAGACCGCATTGCAGCACGAGACTTAGGTGCCGAAAACGAGGTATTAGTTGTATAAACAATCAATCATGAGCGTTCGGCGCCTAATTCTCTTGTCATTCGTTATACTCTTGGCAGGTGGCGCTTGGCTTTGGTTGCTTTCGCGAGCGCCACAATCCAGCGAATTCACGCGACAGGCGGTTCTAGTAAGCAACGAGCCCCTTGACGATGTAATCATCGGCAACGCGAATGCGCCCGTGTCCATAGTTGAGTATGCGTCGATGGGATGTCCACACTGTGCAGCGTTCGCCACGCAGGTTTTTCCAGCGCTGCGGGAGAGATTTATCGACACCGGTAAGGCAAATTTCGTTATGCGGGACTTTCCGCTCGATACGGCATCAGCTGGCGCCGCCATGTTGGGGCGATGCGTTCCGGCGAAAGCTCGGCAGCCGTTGCTTGATGCGCTTTTCGAGCAGCAGAATGAATGGGCTCGGGGCGCAAATGCTAAGGCAGCTCTTTTGCGCATTTCAAGACTTGCAGGATTGTCTGAAGTTGCGTTTCTCAAATGCCTATCAAACCAGACCTTGTTGGATCAAATCATTGACGGGCGAAAGAAAGCTGAGCAACTTTTTGACGTGCATGGGACGCCCACGTTCTTTATCAACGCAAAGCGCTATTCCGGTGCCTTTTCCGTCGATGAGATGTCGAAATACCTGGAAGGCGTACTCGTGCGTCCGTAAATTCAAACTACGCTCCTAGTGCGAGGTACGACGAGAGCGGTCATTGCATTGTCATTGCCCTTTTGGAGTGCTTCGCCAACGGGCTATTCTGTTGAGTTCATGTGCGACAGGTTGCGCGTCGCTATTCTAAAATGACGTCGACGATGGTCAACTCGCCGCCAGAAAACTCGGGTCATCCTTTATCGCAAATAACTGCGTCCTCTTTTCTTCGCCCCGAAGTCATCGCCGCACAGCGCGTCAACTGGTTGGGTAGGCCGAAATTATTGCAGCCCCTTCCGATCTTGATGGTGGCGAGCATGGCAACGATAGCCATCTGCCTGGTGGCGCTCCTCATAATCTTCGGCGAATACACGCGCAGAGTCCGTGTTGTGGGCATTGTGACGCCGAGCGCCGGCGTTGTGCGAGTCGTCGCTCCGCAGGCCGGTAGCGTGATAAACATCGGCGTCGCGGAAGGTGTCGCCGTGCGTCAGGGTGCGACGCTTTCTACGCTCGGGTTTGATAGCTGGACCAGTTTGGGGGAAACAGGGGCGATAGTGCTGTCACAACTGGAGATTCAGCGCCAGGAAATTCTTGCAGAGATACACCGTCGCAACGATCTCGATGAGATCGAAAAAAGAGAGCTCGAAGATCAAGAACAAGCTCTGGTTCGCGAAGTGGAGGTGATCGGAAACCAGATTAATGGCACCTCCGATTACGTGGATGTCCTGCGAACCCTGATGAAGAAGCATCGTCTTTTGGCGGGGCAGGGCATCACAGTTCAAAGGGAATTCGAAACTCGCCAACAGGATTTCATGCAAACCAGAGCCAGCCTGGCCACGTTGCAACGGCAGCGTACGCAGTTGGATCAGCGACTGATTGAAGTCCACGCTAGACTGGCAAGCAGGCCAGCGCGCACCGCGTCACTCATTAGCGATCTGAAATGTCGATTGTCCGACATCGAAATTCAAATCGCGCAGGGCGAGGCGAGGCGACGCGTTTTCGTGTACGCGCCACGCGAAGGTGTAGTCACAGCTATACTCGCCCAACGAGGACAGTTTGTGCTCGCGGGTGCACCGCTTCTGTTCCTCTTGCCGTCGGGATCAAAGCAGGAGATCTATTTTTCCGTTCCCAGCAGTGCGATCGGCTTTGTGAAAGTGGGGGCCCAAGTGTTGCTTCGCTACGCCGCCTTTCCCTATGAGAGGTTCGGCCAGTATACGGGATCGGTGACAAAGGTATCGCGGGTGACCATTCAGCCGGGCGATGCGGAGTTGGCGCTTGCCGGAGATCCGTCCATGGCCGGTTCATATCGTGTGACCGTCGTACCGAAGACCCAATTCGTTACGGCTTACGGCCAAGCCCGACCCCTTCAGGCGGGGATGCAGGTTGAAACCGATATTCTTCTTGACCGTCGGCCATTGTGGAAATGGGTTTTAGAGCCCTTGTACAGCTTGCGCGGCCGTGCCGCCGACGTTTTCGAAGACCGAACGAAATGAGCGTATTGCGTCGCTTGTCCTTCGGTTTCGGACGGACGATCCCTGTCATCCTGCAAACGGAGGTCGCGGAATGTGGTCTGGCATGCCTGGCAATGGTGGCCAGACATCACGGATACGAGGTTGATCTTGCAAGCCTTCGCCGGCGATTCAGCGCTTCCTTGAAGGGCATCACGCTGGACAGTATGGTTCGAATTGCTTCTTCGTTAGGATTGACAACTCGGGCGCTTCGGCTCGACCTACATGAATTGCGCAATCTGCGACTGCCTTGCGTATTGCATTGGGATCTCCGGCATTTCGTGGTGCTCGAGCGTGTTGCAACAAACCACGCTACGATCGTCGATCCCGCCCGAGGCCGCAGACGTGTGCCGCTAAGCGAATTTTCAAGCAGCTTCACTGGAGTTGCCCTAGAAGCCTGGCCCGGGAGCGATTTTGAAAGGCAAAGCAAGCGTCAGCGGCTCCCTCTTATTTGTCTGTTTCGTCGTATAGTCGGACTGAAGCGAGCACTTGTTCAAATTGTGACCCTGTCCCTCGCTCTGGAAATCTTAGGGCTGATAATACCAATAGGGACGCAGATCATTGTGGATCAGGCCATCGTAGCGGGCGACCTCGACCTCCTCAGCCTTATTGCCATTGGGCTCGGATTGTTCCTCTTCGTCCAAACGATGGTCAGCGTTGCCCAGTCATGGGCCAGCTTGATGCTAGGTACATCGCTGAGTGTTCATTGGCAAATTGGCCTTTTCGATCATTTGTTGCGACTGCCGTTGGATTTCTTCGAAAAGCGGCACATAGGGGATATCGTTTCGCGGTTTGGGTCGCTCACCCCAATTCAAACGACACTAACCGCCGAACTCGTTGTCACCATGCTTGACGTCATCGTCATCTTCGCTTCAGCGGCGATGATGGTACTCTTCGGCGGTCAGCTTGCAGCTGTCGCGCTCGTTAGCCTCGGTCTCGATCTGATCCTTCGACTTCTCGCATACGTCCCCTACAGGGAGGCGAATGAGGCGGCAATCGTCCATAACGCCAAAGAAGACACACACTTCATGGAGACGATACGCGGCATTGCAAGCATCAAGGCGTTGGGTATTTGCGAGCGCCGCCAAAACGCCTGGCTCAACCTGCTTGTTGACACCATCAATGCTGGACTCCGGATCAAGAAGTTGGATCTACTTTTTGGAACAGTTGCGACCTTTGTGGCAGGTGTGGAAGGCATCGTGACGCTCTGGATGGGTGCCAGAGCGGTGATCGGCGGCAATATGACGACCGGCATGCTAATCGCGTTCATTTCATACAAAGGGATGTTCATCGTGCGATCTCAAAGCTTAATTGGGTTTGTGATCAAACTGCGAATGTTGAACCTCCACACGGAGCGTGTAGCCGACATTGCCCTGGCTGAACCAGAAGAAATGACCCGCCGTGACTTTGCCACTCTCGTGAATCCAGTGAGGCTTGGAGCATTGTGCGCGACAGACATATGTTTCCGCTACGGCGACAGCGAACCCTTCGTCTTAAACGGGTTGAGCCTCTCTGTTTCACCGGGAGAGAGTTTGGCGATAACCGGTGCGTCCGGTTCCGGAAAGACAACCGTCCTGAGAATCATGGCAGGGTTGATCACGCCGACGAGCGGAACCGTCAGCCTCGGCGGGCAAGATATCCGGCAGATGGGTCTAAGTTACTACCGGAGTCAGATAGCCTGCGTGTTGCAGGAGGACCGGTTGTTTGCGGGGTCAATTGCAGAGAACATTGCTGTGTTTGATCCGCAGTTCGATGACAAATGGGTTGAGGAGTGTGCCAGAATCGCAGCCATTGACGAAGACATCCTTAAGATGCCCATGGGCTTCGAGACACTCGTGGGGGATATGGGGAGTGCTCTGTCGCGCGGCCAAATACAACGATTGTTTCTGGCGCGGGCTTTGTACCGGCGGCCTTCGATCCTCTTTCTCGATGAAGCAACCAGTCATCTAGATTCCAAGAGTGAAGCGACGATAAACAACGCAGTCGGGGCCTTGAGGATTGCTCGAGTCATCGTCGCGCACCGGCAATCAACAATCGATATGGCGGATCGACAGATTTCCCTTGCTTGATTTTTGCGGTAGTGGCCTTGTCGGTACTGCAGTTGCCTTCTTCTTTCTGTCACCAATGCCGGCCTTTGACGAATCGATTTCAAGGCCGCAACGTGCTCGCGTCGAAATCTTCGCGGATTGGTCATCGCTCGAAGCCGAGGAACTGTGACGCGTGCTCGATAACCCTTGATTGCGAGGTCCGCTTCGTCTCAAGCCGCACGCGTCACGACGAGCAGCAACTTCTCGTGTTCGACGTTAGATGGCCATGCCAGTGTCCCCGCTGGCTCGGCCGCCCAAGTCCGTTGAAAGAGGCTCTAAGCGGTCAATAGCAGAGTGTACGGAGCATCCCTGCGTAATTGGGCTTTGCCTTGCAGTCAGTCGTGCCTTTGACGCGCCTAGGGCCTGGGCTCCTATTTGCTGACTTCGTGCTGAGCGCGGCATTGCTGTTAACATCGATGGGCTCGGTATGAGGAGCGCACGCTGAAAGGGAGCCTCCTGCAATGGTCACGCAGATGACTAGGAGCAATGAGCGTAACATGATCGCGTTTCTTCCACCAACTATGTTTGCTCGAGCAAGATTTCCTACGGAGGATAATGGTGCGCCAACCACGAGTATCAATCGCGTATCTATATAGCAAATATTAGGGAAGAAGCATGAAGCAAATTCGTTTCCAGAGTGTGGGCGTGCTCGCGCCAAGCAGCATTGATACAAAAAACCTCCTCGCAGCAGGCACGCGGCCGGCTCAATGCACCGCCCTTGCAATCCACCCCATCGCCTTAGCGAGGTTGCACACTCCGTTACTGCGCCGCCCTAAGTCCGGTTTTGCCACGCCTTGTCCCAACCTGATATCGCCTTTGTGATCGCTCAAAGCTGAAATCAAATTCATCCAATATGCTGCCGACTCCAATGTTGCGGCAAAGGACTTACGAGCATTCGCGGGTATTGGACGCTCTCCTCGCCATAGCGCGAGGTAGGTAGCGCGCGCTTTCCGCGGTGATTCGCGCTATACTAGCGCAGATGAAAAAGTCGGGGGGAGCCGATGACGACGTCTGTCAAGTATCCACCAGGACTGGTTGCGCYTTTTCTCGTCGAGATGTGGGAGCGCTTCAGCTACTACGGCATGCGGGCGATCCTCATCCTTTACCTCGTGGATCGGGTCGAAAACAGCGGCCTGGGTCTCGCCACGGCCGACGCCGCAGCGATCTATGGCCTGTATACCGCGTCGGCCTACATATTGGCGCTGCCAGGCGGTTGGATCGCCGACCGCTTCTGGGGTTGCAAGCGCGCGATCGTCGTTGGCGGTGTCGTCATCATGATCGGGCATGTCCTGCTCGCGGTCTCCGGCTCCGCTGCAATCGTGTTCTTCCTCGGCCTCCTCTGCATCGCGATCGGCACCGGGCTTCTCAAGCCAAACATCTCGACCATGGTCGGCCAACTCTATGACAAGAACGATATCGGCGGCCGCGACGCAGGGTTCTCGTTCTTCTACATGGGCATCAACATCGGCGCGATCCTCGGAGGACTTATTGCCGGCTATCTCGGCGAGAACTGGGGCTGGCATTGGGGTTTCGGCGCGGCTGCCGTTGCCATGTTCTTGGGGTTGATCAACTTCCTGCGGGCGAGCCGCACCTCGCTTCGCGACAAAGGTGGGGCGCCCGCCGTGCACCATCACCCCGACGCGGCGACCGGCCGTCGTGACCACCTCTTCACGGGTGCTATCGGTGGCCTCGTCGTCGTCCTGGTCGCCGCAGCAGCGCTAACCGGTCAGATCAATCTGACCAGCGCGCAAGGGCTGGCACAGGCCATGGGCCTGATCATCGTGACTGTGGCCATCGGCTTCTTCCTCAACATCTATTTGGCAGGGGACCTGAGTGGCTCGGAGA
This sequence comes from Rhizobium sp. 10N414, assembly GCF_056394785.1. NCBI lineage: Bacteria > Pseudomonadati > Pseudomonadota > Alphaproteobacteria > Hyphomicrobiales > Rhizobiaceae > Rhizobium > Rhizobium sp. 10N414. The sequence continues at coordinate 27,035 of NZ_JBFTIN010000036.1, forward strand.
AACGGCGCATGATCGTCCTTGCGCTCCTTTTCGTGGCCGCCGCGCTCTTCTGGTCCGGTTTTGAACAGGCCGGCTCCTCGCTCAACCTCTTCGCAAACGACCTCACACAGCGCCAACTTGGCGGTTTCACGGTGCCTGCCTCATGGTTCCAGAACTTGAACTCCCTCTTCATCATCCTGCTGACCCCGGCTTTTGCGGCGTTCTGGATCTATGCCGAGAAACGCTGGACCATTCCCGTTTTCGTGAAGTTTGGACTGGCGCTCGTCGCGATGGGCCTGGGCTACCTGATCCTAGTGCCGGCGGCGCACACAGCGGCAACGGGCGTAAAGGTTACCGGGCTCTTCCTCGTCTGTACCTACCTGCTGCACACAGTCGGCGAACTGATGCTCAGTCCGGTCGGGCTTTCAACCTTCTCCCGCCTTGCGCCAGAGCGCTTCACCAGCCAGATCATGGGGTTCTGGTTTGTCGCCGCGTCGCTCGGCAACCTGATGGCGGGATTGCTGGCCGCAGGTATGGACACCGAACATGCCGCCGGACTTCCGGACGCGTTCACCCGCATCTTCCTGATCAGCGCCGGCTTCGGGATCGTCCTCGTCCTTCTCGCTCGCCCAGTCACCCGGTGGGCGCTCGGCGGAAGCGAGCGGATAGAGGAAACGGCTCCGGCGCAATAGATGCTATTCGTGCTGTCCAGGCAATTTGCCGGGCCGGCAATGGTGCGCAGGCCAGAACTTTCCGTCCTCAGCCGCCGGCCGGCTTGACGAAGAAGCGGCCTGCCGACGAACGACCACGCATCATGGCGGGGAGCCTTTGTGCTTAGAAAGGTAGAAAGCTAGCGCAAAGATGATAAGGGCTGTCGCCACGCCCAAATAGACAATTCTTTGCGACCCATCCCACGCAACAGCCTCTCGAAGAAACAGTACCGCAAGCACGGCAATCACCACGCTGACCAAATTTGCTTTCAGGTCTTCGAGATCTTTCAGCATGAGCCATCGGGGGCGCTCCAAATTCTCGTCAATGAAAAGCGTATAAAGGCCGAGACTGATAATGTAGGCGGCTACGGCGATTAGGAAGACATCAATGCCCTCGACCACTCCGATCGCAAACATTTTGACTGCTTGCGTCGAGATAGCAATGTTCTCCACTGTATCGCGGATACTTAGAGCCATGACCGCAGTCTCGTAAACTATCAGCGATATGGCTCCAATCAACGTCACGACCACTGGCAGGATCATGATATAACGGCTTAGTACCAATAGCCTGGCAAACATCTTGATCACCACTCGTCGATCATTGATTGCTTCAATGAAGCTGTCGGGGAGAAAAGTGGCTGCTAACGGCAAGACAGGCAGCAATTCGCCAGAGAGCGTCTTGCCGCCAAGTTACTTCCCGGCTTCTAACTCTGATTAAACTTATGAAATGTTAGCGGAGCATTAAGATAATTTCGAGGATCGAATGTCTTCGAATTGTCTTCTACGCAATCCGGCCTTTGAACGATTTCTTTGAAAAGCTTTGAAAGTCCGAACGGCTCTGCTGCAAATTTCAAGCTTGATTTCGATGACATTTGGTTGAGGCTCTGATCATCTTGGGGCTTCCCGGGTTTCGAGATTTTGAGCAAGCAATGCCACAACCTTCGTCGGCGATGTCAGGTTTCGTTCGATCGGTGTCGGCCTACGGGAGGGCGGCCCCCCTTGATTTCGAGGGGTAACCCTGCTTGATTGCTACTAGCAGTGGCGACGAAGGTCGATGCTATGCCGGCGGAGAGCGAAACTACCGAACACGGCTTGCCTGAAGCCCTCAAGGGGTTGATCGGCCTTTGGGTTTTGCTGTTCGCGCTCTGGCTGATCGTGAACGCTTCACTCGCTCTGCCGGTCGTGATGACAGGCGCCGTCATCTCCCTTTCCATCGCAGCGATCGTTTCTCGTCGCTATGGACTATGGCAGCAGACCGCGCTGACACCGGGCGCGGCATACCATTTCCTTGCCTTTGCATCGGTATTCTTCATCGAACTGGTGAAGGCGAACGTCAACATGCTGCGCTACGTTTATTCGCCGCGCATCGACATTCACCCCGGCATCGTGAGGATCCCGATGCGGCTGAAATCGCCGATCGGTCGCCTTGCCCTTGCCAATGCGATCGCGCTGACCCCCGGATCGCTGGTCATGGACATCAGGGACGACGCCCTTTTCGTTCATTGGCTCGATGTGAAGACGACAGACCCGGAGCAAGCCGCCGCGATGATCGCCGGACCCTTCGAAAAGCACCTGGGGGCGGCGTTTGGCTGATTTCATCGTTCGCATTGCCGCCGTTCTCATCTTCTTCAGCATCGTTTTTGGGGCGCTGCGTCTGATCATCGGCAAAACCCTCATGGACCGCGTCGTGGCAATCGACATGCTGACCGTGGTCTCGATCGCGCTGGTGACGCTTTATGCGCATCTTTCCGGCCGGTTCGTGTATATCGATGTGGCGCTCGTCTACGGGCTGCTCAGCTTCCTTGCCGTGCTTGCTATCGCTCGTTTCCTGGAAAAGGGGCCGTGACACGATGCTGGAGCTTCTCGTTATGCTGGTGTGCGGGTRCATCCTGATCAGCGGGGTTCTTGCTGTGCGCCTTCCCAATCTCATGACGGCGATGGTGAGTTCGGGGCTCGCGAGCCTGCTTGCGGCCGTCTCCTACGTGCTGCTTGCCGCGCCCGATGTCGCCATGGCAGAAGCAGCAATCGGTTCCGGGCTCGCGACGCTGATCTTTCTCTATGCCATTCGCAGAACCGGCGGCGGAGACGCCGGTAGTGAGAAGGAGTGAGATGTGCAGGAGCTAGTCGGCAGCATCGTCATCCTCGTCGGCGCGTTCTTTCTCTTTTCCGCCGGCCTCGGGCTTTTGCGCATGCCCGATGTCTTCACCCGCATCCAGGCGGGGACCAAGGCCTCGACGCTCGGCAACATTCTTGTCGTCGCCGGGCTTGGCATCTACCATCCCGATTGGTCGCTCAAGCTCTTGATTGTCGCCGTTTTCGTTCTGATAACCAACCCCCTGTCGTCGCACGCGCTGTCGCGCGCGGCCCATGCAGTACGCACGCCGATGGCGGAGACGACGGTTGTGGACGCGCTTCGCGATGCAGATGAGGCGGCCAAGGAGGGCAAGGCATGACAAAACGCGTCTTCAGCCTTCTTGCCATCCTCGTCTTCGCGTTAATCTTCGCCGGCGTCGCAGGCGGATATAGCGAACGCCAGACGCTCTCGCCGCTTGCCCGGCACTATCTCACCGCGGTGCCACAGGATCTCGGCGGAGCGAACGTCGTCACCGGCATCCTGATCACCTTTCGCGGCTTCGATACACTCGGCGAAGTGGCCGTCCTTTTCATGGTGGCTGCGAGCGTTGGCATCCTGCTTGGCGGATCGCCGGCGCAAGACCGCACGAACGAAGCCCCGCGACCAAGCGAGCTCGTGGAAAACGGCGCGAAGATCATCCTGCCGCTGATCTTCCTGTTCGGCGCCTATGTTATCATGAACGGTCACCTTTCGGCCGGCGGCGGCTTCCAGGGAGGGGCCGTGGTGGCGTCGGGCGTGATGCTGCTAGTGCTCGCCCGCCCCGGCACGGGCCTCCATCAAGGCTTTCTAAGCGTAACGGAATCGCTGGCGGGCGTCATTTACGTCCTGCTCGGGATTTGCGGGCTCTGGTTCGCAGGCGGGTTTCTCGACAGCCACATCCTGCCCAAGGGTGAGTTTGGCTCGCTCGCCAGCGCCGGGGCGATCCCGGTGATTTCGGCGCTGTTGGGTATCAAGGTAGGGGCGGAGCTCAGCGTCGTCATCGATCGCTTCAGAAGCTGAAGGAGGAAACATGGGGCTGCCGGTGTCGCACATTCTCATGGTCACGGGCTTCGCGCTCGTCCTCATCGGCTTCTGGGGGATGCTTGGCCATCGCAACATACTGCGCATCATCATCGGCTTTTCGTTGATCAATACCGGCCTGCATCTGGTGATGGTCGCGACAGGCTATGTAACCGGGGGGACGGCGCCGATCATCGACAAGGCGCTTTCAATCTCCGAAGCAACGGTGCGTTCGGTTGATCCCATCCCCGCCGCGCTGGTGGTCACGGCGATCGTCATCGGCTTTTCCGTGACCGCCGTGATGCTCGCCTTTGCGATCCGTATCCATGATGCCAGGAAAACTCTCTCCATCGATGCGCTGACGGAATCGAAATGGTAGGAGGCGTGCTGCAACCGCTGACGATCTTCCTGCTCGGCCTTGGCGGCGGCTTTCTGATCCCGCTTGTCTATCGCATTGCCAAGCCGCTCCCGGCCATCGTCTTCTTCGCTGCCCTTGCCGGTATGACGCTGGTCTCTGTAGTCCAATTGTGGTGGCTACTCCGTGGCGGCTCGACAAACGAGATCTATACCGCCGGAGCGATCCCACCCTTTTCCATTAATCTGCGCTTCGGGCTTTGGGAGGGGTTTTTCGCCGTCAGCGTAAATCTCGCCGCAATGCTCGGCGTCTGGCAGCTGTGGGGCCGGCTGCGTAACTCCTATGCGGCACTGCTGCTCTATCTCATACTGGTCATGGGCATCAACGGCATGGTGATGACCCGCGATCTGTTCAACCAGTTCGTCTTTTTGGAAATCATGTCGATCGCGACCTACGGCCTGCTTGGGATGGAGGGCAGCCCTGCGGCACTTTCGGCAAGCTTCAAGTATATCATGGCGACGGTGCTTGCCTCGTCATGCTTCCTGTTGGGCGCGGTGCTGCTCTACCACGTCACCGGAACCCTCAACATCGACGACATGATCGAACACAGGGCGCTGATATCAGGCCCGATCGGCACGACGGCGCTTCTCTTTGTCCTGTCGGCGCTGATACTCGAACTGAAACCCTTCCCCGCCAATGGCTGGGGTCTTGACGTTTACGAAACCGCGCCCGCCGGGATTGCGGCCCTCATCTCCGGCGGCGTGTCGGCGGGCGTCTTCTTTGCGCTGTTCAAGCTGTTGCCGCTGTTTGCGACCCATTACGACCTCATCGCCTGGGCGGGTGGCCTGACCTTTCTCTTCTCCAATCTCGCCGGTCTGCCGCAGACGAAGGTGCAGCGCCTGCTCGGCTATTCGTCGATTGCCCAGATGGGCCTGCTGATGCTGTCGCTTGCCTTGCTGCGAGAACTCGACGCCGACGCAGCGATGCCGCTTGTGGTCGGCGGGCTGTTCTTCAACCATCTTTTCGCGAAGGCCGGCCTGTTCTGGCTGGTCGGTGCGGTTGGGCTCCCACGCACCGCGGCATGGCCTGCCATCGCCAACCGACCGCTGACGCTCCTCGTCTTTGCCATGTTGCTGGTTGCAATCTCCGGTCTGCCACCTTTCCCCGGCTTCTGGGCAAAGTGGGAACTCGTGGTGCGCCTTGCCGCGGGCGAGCGCTACGGTTGGGTGATCCTCATTCTGGCTGGGTCGCTTCTCGAAGCTGCCTATATGTTTCGCTGGTTCAAGCAGTCGACACGGGCGTCGGCCGAGATTGCCGAAGCCTGGCCCAGGATCGCTGCACTCGCGCCGTCGCTTGTCTGCGTGATGTTACTGACTGCGGGAGGTTGGATCGCATCACGCCTTGCCGGGGTTGCCTCGCTCCAGCTTTTCCTGCCGCTCCTGGCGGGTCTCGTCGTCTTCTGCGTGGACGGGCTTCCCGGCCGGATCAAATGCGTGCTGATGCTCGCGCTCGTGTTCTTTCTCGGTATGGCACAAGTCTCTTTGATGTCCGGGCTCAATCAGCTGTTCGCGGCTCTACTGCTTGGGGGCGGGCTCGTCGTTGCCATGGCGGGGCTTTATCGCACCGATCAGCGTCCCGGCTACTATCCATTCATGACGGTCCTGCCGCTTGCGATCGTCGGACTGCTTTGGGCGCCCACCAGTCTCGAGTTCTTCTTCAACTGGGAACTGATCACCCTGTCGACCTATTTCCTCATCATGCAAGGGCGAAGTGCGCACCCGCATGCCTTGCCCTTCCTGATGTTTTCCCTGATTTCGGCCTTCTGCATTCTTTCCGGTTTCGGGCTTTCGGCTGCAGCGAGCGGCACCATCTCCCTGGACGCCCTCGTTTCATCCAGCATGGCGTCGATGGCATTCACCCTCTTGGGGATTGGCTTTCTCATCAAGGCCGGCGCGATCGGCCTGCATGTTTGGCTTCCCGGCGCCTATGCGGAAGCCGATGATGACATGTCGGCGATGCTATCGGCCGTGGTCAGCAAGGTCGCGATCGTCGGCCTGTTTCTTGTCACCTATCTGGCGATAAGGGCAAACACGGGGTTGGAGCTTGCACATGTGATGGCCTGGATCGGCCTTCTGACCACGCTTGGCGGTGCAGCGATGGCGCTCAAGCAGGATGACGTAAAGCTCATGCTCGCTTACTCGAGCATGAGCCAGATCGGCTATATCATGACGGCCATCGCCATGATGAGCCATCTTGGCTGGGTGACGGCGATGTATCTCATCGCCAACCATCTGATGGTCAAGGGCATTCTCTTTCTCGTGGCAGCTGCCGTCATTTTGCGAACCGGCACGCGCCGCTTCGACGAGATCAGCGGACTTATGACGGCAATGCCGCTCACGTTCGTGCTTGCCGTCGTCGCGCTGCTGTCAATGTCGGGACTGCCGCCACTCGTCGGCTTCGGCGCCAAATGGCTGCTCCTCAGTGCCATGATCGATCGTGGGTGGTACGGGCTGGCCGCGCTTGGGGTGGCTGCGACCTTGCTCGGTCTGCTTTACATGTTCCGCTTCGCCTACGCGATCTTCCTAAGCCAACCGAAAGGAGACCGGCTATATCTGCGTGAAGCCCCGATCAGCCTGCTTGCGCCGCAAGCGCTGCTTGCGGTCGCCATTCTGGCACTCTCATTCTTCCCGAAACTCGTGATGGGTCCGATTTCGGCAGCAATCGACCCGCAATTTTCCTCAAGGCTCGTCTGGCAGGGAATGTCGCTCGAAGCGGTTTATGCGCACTGGAATCCACTGCCAGCGATGACGGTCGCCCTTATGCTGTCGGCTGCGATCTTTCTCGTCGCCTGGCTTATTTACCGGGGCAATCTCGGCCGCTTTTCGAAAACGAGCATCGACGCCTTCTATCGCTTTTATAAACCGGCGTTGGCAGCGGTCACCGAACCCTTGGCCAGGGCCGTCTGGAACGGGACTAGCGCGACGGTCATTGGAGCGGCGCAGTGGGTTCGCCAGGCCTATACCGGCAATGGCCAGACCTACTCACTGCAGATACTCTGTTACATCATCGTCCTTTACCTTTTCGGGACCTATGCACGTGGTTAATGATCGGCATCCAATACAGGCGCGGCCCGTGCGTAATCCTGCAAATGGGACTGGAGGCGTAGTTTCTGGATTTCTTGCTGAGCACTTTGCGTCAAAGGACGCGCTAAACTTCACCCATCCAACAACTCGGTTTGTGTCATGACCTCCCCCTCTGAAGGAAAGTTTTCGATTTGGACCTTGATGGCGATGTGTGTGGGCTCGATGGTCGGCGCAGGGATATTTTCCTTGCCACAGGCCTTCGGCCGCGCAACCGGACCGTTCGGTGCCATCATCGCCTGGACGATTGCCGGCGTCGGCATGCTGATGCTCGCCTTCGTCTTCCAATCACTGTCGCGGCGCCGCCCCGATCTCGACGCAGGCATCTATGCCTATGCCAAGGCCGGCTTCGGCAACTATCTCGGCTTCCTCTCGGCTCTTGGCTACTGGTCGGCGGCGCTGCTGGGCAATGTTTCTTACTTTGTGCTCATCAAATCGACACTGGGGCTGTTCTTCCCGATCTTCGGCGATGGCAACACGATACTCGCGGTCGCAACGTCTTCGATCCTCCTCTGGTGCATGCATTTCGTCATCCTGCGCGGCATTCGCGAAGCCGCGGTAATCAACACGATCGTTACATTTGCGAAGATTGTTCCCATCTTGCTCTTCATCGTCTTCGTGATTGCGGGTTTCAGATACGACCTGTTCGCCGCCAATTTCTGGGGCGGCGGTGACCCGACCTTCGCCGACATTTCCAGCCAGGTGCGCGCGACCATGCTGGTCACGGTCTTCGTCTTTGTCGGTATCGAGGGCGCGAGCGTTTATTCGCGTTACGCACGCAACCGGGCCGATGTTGGTATCGCAACGCTGACCGGCTTTCTCGGCGTGCTTTCGCTGATGGTTCTGATTACGCTCCTGTCCTACGGGATAATGCCGCGCACGGATCTCGCAACGCTCAGAAATCCTTCAATGGCCGGCGTGCTCGAAGCGGTGGTCGGACCGTGGGGTCGGCTGTTCGTCAGCGCCGCTCTGATAATCTCGGTCGCCGGCGCCTACCTTTCTTGGGTGCTGCTCGCCGCCGAAATTCTCTATTCGGCATCGAAGTTCGACACGATGCCGCGCTTTCTTTCCAAAGAGAACGAAAGCGGTGTTCCTTCGAACGCGCTCTGGCTCACCAACATTGTGGTCCAGGTGTTCCTGATCCTCACTCTCTTTGCGCAATACGCCTTCACCCTGGCGCTGGAGCTGACGAGCTCGATGATCCTGATCCCGTACCTCTTAGTTGCGGCTTACGGCTTCAAGCTCGCCTGGACCGGCGAGACATACGAGCGGGATTCGTCCGGTCATCGTGGCGACTTCGTGCGGGCCGGTATCGCGCTTCTCTATACCGCCGGGCTGATCTATGCCGCGGGCGCCAAGCACCTGCTATTGTCGGCCGCCATCTATGGACCTGGAACCATCCTCTACTTCATGGCCAGACGCGAGCAGAGTGCGCGAGCCTTTACTCCGGCGGAGACCGCCATATTTATGGTTGCGGCCGTCGGCGCAGTTGTCGCGATCCTCGGCATCGCGACAGGACGTATTAGCATTTAGTCGATCGCGCAACGCGATGAGTGGTCGCGCATTTACAGCCAGTGGTCGCAAAAAATTGCAGGCATCGCATATTCGTGGTACTTCATACGGATCACAGTCGCGGGGAAACGAATTATCGTTCCAGAGCAAATAATTACACGACGTGCATAAGCCTTAAAAAGCAACATCAGTTGGCATGAGAGGGCGACATGGCATCTCAATCCACGCAGAAATTTTCCCGGTTGGCACTCACTGGCATGGTTGTCGGATCCATGGTCGGGGCCGGCATTTTCAACCTGCCCGGTCGCTTCGGCGCCGCCACGGGGCCTTTCGGAGCCATCATTGCCTGGGCAATCGCGGGTACCGGCATGTACATGCTCGCGCGTGTGTTTCAGGCTCTCGCCGAGAAACGGCCGGACATCGACGCGGGCGTGTTCGCCTATGCCAAGGCTGGTTTCGGCAACTACATGGGCTTCCTTTCGGCCTTCGGTTACTGGCTCGGAAGTTGCCTCGGCAACGTCTTCTACTGGGTGCTCATCGGGTCGACGCTAGGGCGCTTTTTCCCGGGCATCTTCGGCGACGGAAGCAGCGCGATTGCGATCATCGTGTCGCTGCTGGGCGTCTGGGCCTTCCATTTCATGATCCTGAAGGGAGTGGAGCAGGCAGCGTTCATCAACACCGTCGTCACCGTCGCCAAGATCGTGCCGATCCTCGTCTTCATCCTGCTGCTGATCTTCTTTTTCAACTACACGCAGTTCTCCGAGAACTTCTTTGGCGGTGCGGACATGCCGGCAAAGCCGCTGGTCGCGCAGGTCCGCGATACCATGTTGATCACTGTGTTCGTGTTCATCGGCATCGAAGGCGCAAGCGTCTATTCACGCTTTGCCGAAAAACGCTCCGATGTCGGCGCCGCAACCATACTGGGCTTTGTCGGCGTCACCGGTCTGATGGTGGCGGTGACCATGCTTCCCTATGCGGTGATGCCGCAATCGGCGATTGCCGCGGTCCAGCAACCTTCAATGGCCGCGGTTCTCGAAGCCGTTGTCGGGCACTGGGGCGCCGTATTCATCTCGATTGGCGTTCTGGTCTCGGTGTTGGGCGCTTATCTCGCCTGGTCGCTGATCTGCGCCGAAGTGCTCTTCGCCGCGGCCAAGTCCGACGACATGCCGAGGCTCTTTGCCGCGCAGAATGCCAATCGCGTACCAGCCAACGCGTTGTGGTTGACGAACCTGGTCGTGTCGCTGTTCATCATCTCCACCTACTGGTCACGCGACGCCTTCAATTTCATGCTCGACATGACGAGCGTCACCTCGCTTCTGCCCTATCTCCTCGTCGCCGGCTACGGCGTTTTGCTTGCCCGCAGCGGCGTGGGCTATGAAACGACGCCCAATGAGCGCGGTCGCGACCAGATTTTCGCCTGGATCGCCGTCATCTACACGATCTTCATGTTCATTGCCGCCGGTCTCAAATATGTGCTTCTCGTCGCCGTCCTCCTGGTGCCTGGCACCATTCTTTATGTCTGGGCGCGGCGTGAGCAGAAATTGCAGCTGTTTACCTCCACCGAGCTCATCATCTTCGCCGTTACATTGATTGCCGGCCTGATCGGGGCCTACGGCCTGTTGACGGGCATCATCACACCTTGAACAGAAAGGCAGGAGCGTCATGACATCAGACATCCCTTTCGGCGTGCATTCGGAAGTGGGCCAGCTTCGCAAGGTGATGGTCTGCGCGCCCGGCCGGGCTCACCAGCGCCTGACACCGAGCAATTGCGACGATCTTCTCTTTGACGACGTGCTTTGGGTCGACAATGCCAAACGCGACCATTTCGACTTCATGACGAAGATGCGCGATCGCGGCGTCGAAGTCGTTGAGATGCACAATCTGCTCGCCGAAACAGTTGCCATCCCGGAAGCGAAGAAGTGGATCCTCGATAACCAGGTCGCGCCGAACCAGATCGGGCTCGGATTGCTTGACGAGGTTCGCTCCTATCTGGAGGGGCTTTCCAACCGCGAGCTCGCCGAAACGCTGATCGGCGGCCTCTCGACCTTTGAATTTCCGGAATCGATCGGTGGTGAGCAGCTCGCGCTGATACGCGACGCGGCGGGTGTCAACGAATACCTGCTGCCGCCGCTACCGAACACGCTCTACACCCGCGACACCACCTGCTGGATCTACGGCGGGGTAACGCTCAACGCACTTTACTGGCCGGCCCGCCACGAGGAGACAATCCTCACCAGCTCCATTTACAAGTTCCATCCGGATTTCGCCGGAAAGGTGAACGTCTGGTGGGGCGATCCGACCAAGGATTGGGGGCTTGCCACGCTCGAGGGCGGCGACGTCATGCCAATCGGCAAAGGCAACGTGCTAATCGGAATGAGCGAGCGGACCTCGCGCCAGGCGATCAGCCAGGTTGCCCAGGCGCTGTTCGAAAAGGGTGCAGCCGAACGCGTTATTGTCGCGGCCATGCCGAAGCTGCGCGCGGCCATGCATCTCGACACGGTCTTCACGTTCGCCGACCGTGATTGCGTCCTGATCTATCCCGACATCGTCGACAAGATCGATGCCTTCTCCTACCGCCCGGACGGCAAAGGCGGCGTCGAGCTGCACAAGGACAAGGGCAGCTTCGTCGAGACGGTCCGCGACTCCCTCGGCTTGAAGAAGATGCGCGTCGTCCAGACCGGGGGCAATGACTACATGCGCGAGCGCACCCAGTGGGATAGCGGCGCCAACCTTGTCTGCGCTTCCCCGGGCGTCGTCTATGCCTATGACCGCAATACCTACACGAACACGCTGCTTCGCAAGGAAGGTATCGAAGTCATCACCATTACCGGTGCTGAACTTGGACGCGGGCGCGGCGGCGGGCATTGCATGACCTGCCCGATCATCCGCGACGCGGTCGATTACTGACCTTTTACGCGTGCTCCGGTCGCCCGGGTTACCGATCGCTGACGCGGTGTAAGCCGCGCCAACTTGTGGGTGTGTTCGAGAAGTGAGAGGCCGCCATGCCGTTGCGTTCCTTGATGTCGAGACACAAAGCGATTTTCGTTTACGCGGGGCTTACCGCCCTTGTCCTTTCCGGCTGCCAGAGAAGCGAGGAAAAGGAAGAGCTGCCGACGCGGCCAGTCAAGACGCAGGCTGTCTCGTTCAATCCCGAGGATACGTTCGGCTCCCTGGTTGGCGAGATCCAGCCAAGGGTCGAGACCAGCTTCGGCTTCCGCCAGGGCGGGGAAATCCGGGAGCGCGACGTCGAGGTCGGTGATCGCGTGGAGGTCGGAATGGTGATCGCCCGGCTCGATTCCGAAGATGCCCAGGATGCGCTCCGCAAGGCGGAAGCCAATCTGTTTTCCGCGCAGTCGACCTTCCAGAACGCCGAGATCGAGCGCAATCGCCAGCAGCAACTCTTCCCGCGGACGTCGACCCGTCAGCAGTTAGACGCGGCCATAGCGCAGGCCAATGTTGCCCAGGCCGGTGTCGATGCCGCTGAGGCGGCGTTGCGGATTGCCCAGACCAACCTCGACAACCGTACGCTGAAAGCCAATGGTGCCGGCGTCGTCACTGGCATTGGCGGCGAAGTGGGCCAGGTGGTCGGCGGGGGTCAGATGGTCGTCCGCGTGGCGCAGGTTGGTCCGCGGGATGCGGTGTTCCAGGTGCCGGAGGCGACGATCCAGACCGCCAACAGCAATGCCCACGTCGAAGTTCGGTTGTTAAGCAATCCAAATGTGACGGCGAGTGGATCCGTCAGGGAAATATCGCCGACCGCCAATCCGGTTACGCGCAATTTCACCGTCCGCGTCGGCCTGGACAACGCGCCTGAAGAGTTCCGTTTCGGCAGTTCGGTGCGTGGTACGATCCAGATCGCAGGCGCGCCCGTCGCGCGGCTGCCGATGACGGCGCTGTTCAACCAGAACAACCAGCCGGCCGTCTGGGTGGTTGACCCGGCAAGCAACACCACCAAGCTCGTGCCGGTAGAGGTCCATCGATTCGATACGCAGGATTTCCTCGTGAGCAAGGGGCTGTCGAGCGGCGATCAGGTCGTCGTCGCCGGCGTCCAGCAGCTGCGTCCCGGCATGGCGGTTCGCCTGCTTGAAGGAAGCGTCCAATGAACGGAGGATTCAATCTCTCCGAATGGGCCATTCAGCGCAAAAGCCTGATCGTCTTCCTCGCATTTCTGAGCGCTGTCGGCGGCATTCTCGCCTATTTCAATCTCGGCCGCGACGAGGACCCGGAATTCACCTTCAAGACGATGATCGTGTCTGCCGCGTGGCCGGGTGGCACCATCGAGCAGACTACAGACCAGATTACGGACCGGCTGGAGCGGACACTCGAGGAGGTGCCGCATCTCGATCACCTGAGGAGCCTGACCAGCGCCGGCCAGTCAGTGATCTACGTGGTGCTCGACGACGCAACGCCGCCCGACCAGGTCGGCGAATCCTGGTATCAGGCCCGAACCAGGGTCGGCGACATCGTCTCGACGCTTCCGGCTGGCGTCCGCGGGCCGTTCTTCAACGACGATTTCGGCGATACCTTTGGCATCATCTACGGTTTCACTGCTGATGGCTTCGGTGACCGCGAGGTGCGTGACTGGGTCTACGAGGCGCGCAACCGCCTGCTCAAGCTCGACGATATCGGCAAGGTTCAGCTTATTGGCACGCAGGACGAGACGATCTTCATCGAGTTCTCGACCAATCGGCTCGCCAGCCTCGGCCTCAGCATGCCGAGCGTGATCTCGACGATTCAGGCGCAGAACGCCGTTCTTCCCACCGGCCAGCTGACGACCGAGCGCGATCGCACGGTCTTGGAGGTTTCGGGCAGTCTCGCCAGCGAAAAGGATCTGCGCGAGCTCAATATTCCGACCGCCTCCGGCTTCGTTCGCCTCGGCGACATCGCCGATATCGTGCGCGGCACCGTCGATCCGCCGCAACCGCGCTTTCGCGTCGATGGCAAGCCGGCGATCGGGCTTGCCGTCTCGATGGCCTCCGGCGGCGACATTCTGCAGCTTGGCCGAAACATCGATAGCGTCATGAATCGTTTCGAGCACGATCTGCCGATCGGCATTGATCTGACGCGGGTCGCGAGCCAGCCGACAGTGGTGCAAACCGCCATTCGCGGCTTCACGACTTCGCTGGCGCAGGCTGTCGTCATCGTCCTTGGTGTCAGTTTCCTGGCACTCGGCGTGCGAGCGGGCCTTGCCGTCGCAGTCTCGATCCCGCTGGTGATGGCGCTGACCTTCCTCTTCATGGACATCACCGGCATTGCATTGCAGCGTGTCTCGCTCGGTGCGCTGATCATCGCGCTGACGTTGATGATCGACGACACGATGGTGACGGTTGAGATCACCATGGCGAAGCTCGAGGAAGGAATGGACCGCGTGAAGGCGGCAGCGTACGCCTATACATCCACCGCCTTTCCGATGCTTGCGGGAACGCTTGTCACCATTGCAGGCTTCATTCCGGTTGGCTTCGCCCAGAGTTCCTCGGGCGAATACGCGCGCTCGCTGTTCTTCGTGATCGGCTTTTCCCTGATCGTGTCCTGGCTGGTGGCGGTGCTTCTGACGCCGATCGTTGGCCTTGCCGTCCTGAAGCCGAGCGAGAAAGCCGGCGAAAAGACCGAGAGCAAGCTTATCCGCGGTTTCAAGAGGCTGCTCGGCGCCTGCGTCCGCATGCGCGTTCTCGTCATTCTGGCGACCGTCGCCCTGTTTGCCGCGTCGCTTTTCGGCTCACAGTATATGCGCCGGCAATTTTTCCCATCGTCAGATCGTCCGGAACTGCTTCTGTCGCTCGTCCTGCCACAAGATGCCTCGCAAGAGGCGACTGCCGCCCAGGTAAAGCGGGTGGAGGAAATCTTCGCCGCCGACGAAGGGGTTGCCAACTGGAGCTTCTACGTCGGCTCCGACCCGATCCGCTTCTATCTCTCGATGGACCTCAATCCGCCGGCCCCCTTCCGCGCGCAGGCAGTTGTCATCAGCAAGAGCGTTTCCCAGCGGGATGCCCTGCAGCAGAGGCTGCAAAAACTCCTCGACGAGCAGTTCCCAGATATCATCGCCCGTGTCTCTCCGCTGGAAATGGGCCCACCAGTCGGCTGGCCCGTTCAATATCGCGTCAGCGGCCCTGATATCGTCGGTGTGCGCGATCTCGCCTGGAAGGTTGCTGACGTTCTCCATACCGTCCCAGGCGCTGTTCAACCGCACCTCGACTGGAACGAACCTATCCGGAAGGTCGTCATCAACGTCGACCAAGACCGCGCCAGGCTGGTCGGGTTGAACTCGTCCGTTATCGCGCAGACGCTGTTTGCGACCTCCTCGGGCTTGCCGATCACGCAGGTGCGCGATTCCATCTATCTGGTCAACGTTGTCGCACGCGCGACGGAGGATCAACGCGTCGACATCAATACGCTGCGTTCGCTGCAGATACCGGTCGGTCCCAATCACACCGTGCCGCTTTCAAGCATCGCGACAGTGGAATACCAGACAACGCAGCCGTTGATCTGGCGGCACGACCGCTCGACTACGATCACCGTCCAGGCCGACGCGGAAAAAGGCGTGCTGGCGACTGACATCGTCGACGCCGCCACGCCGCAGATCGCTGCACTCATTCGCGACAATCCCAATTATCTGATCGAGGTGGGTGGCTCCGTTGAGGGTGCGGAAGACGGGCTCGCAGCAGTCGTAGCGATGCTGCCGGTCATGGCTGTCATCATCCTCATCGTCCTGATGTTTCAGCTGCAGAGCGTGCAGCGCCTTATCCTGGTCGTCAGCGTTGTTCCGCTCGGGCTGATTGGCGTCGTGCTGATCATGCTTATCACTCGCGTGCCAGTCGGTTTCATCGCCGTCCTCGGGATGATCGCTCTCATCGGCATGATCACCCGAAACTCGGTGGTGCTCATCGACCAGATCGATAGACGGATGGAGGAGGAAGGCAGGAGTTGGCAGGGCGTCATCGACGTCACCGCGCAGCGTCTGCGGCCGGTTTTCCTGACCGCCGGTTCGACGATCCTCGGCATGCTGCCGATCATCCGCGATCCGTTCTGGTCGCCGCTTGCCTTTACCGTGGTGGGGGGTCTGGTCGTTGCCGCGGCGCTGACGTTGATCTTCCTTCCGGCGCTTTATGTCCTGTGGTTCCGGATTCCACCTGAATTGGAACGACGACCCGCTCCGATTGCCGAGGCCGTGGCGCAGCCCGCATCCTAGGATAGATTGTAGGGTCGTAACTGTTTGCCGGGCCATAGTATTGCCGAGGCATGTCACATGTTGCATTTCGTGTTGTAGTGCCGTGCCAGACCCGCCTCGGAATCCGACGCCACAGTCCGGATCTCCTCGTCGGAAAGGCGTCCACGAAGGTAGAACCGGAAGATATCCGCGCGTGGTTTCTCGTCCGGAAGCCCGATTTCGAAATGGCGCTCGAGACGGCCAGAGCGCAGTAATACGGCGTCGATCAAGTGCGGATAGTTCGTCGCGCCGATGACGATGACCCTGCAAACCGCACGCGCTGTTTCGGATATGTCTCTGGCTGAGGACATACTAGAGGCGGGCATCGAAGCAGCGTTGGTGCTTGCAAGGAAATCGGAGCCATAACCTCCGTTTAGACGCCAGCGAAAATGGGCGGCAAATCCTCGCAACTGCCGGATTGTTGTCTCGATGAGGCGTGCCGACTAAAATCCGACTTCGGGTCTGGGGGCACCATAGGGGCAATCGCGTTGATGTCGGCCGTAGTGCAGGTTTGTAGAGTTTGATAACTCGCGTCATCCGTGAGCGCTCCCCACCTGCCGTTTATCTCGCAGCTAAACAATCTAGGAGACTCGAGATGGGTAATACCGAGGTTCGCAGCGAAAATTCACCCCGGCCCACGCGCGATCGAGGCGTCGACATGAAGCTGGAAGTGGTCGTAATCCCCGTAGCCGACGTCGATCGGGCCAAGAGCTTCTACGCGAGCCTTGGCTGGCGGCTAGACGGCGACTTCACCGCTGGTAGCGAGTGGCGCGTAATCCAGTTCACGCCGCCCGGTTCGGGATGCTCGGTCATCTTCGGAAAGAACGTCACTTCGGCTGCGCCCGGTTCTGCGCGGGGCCTATATCTGATCGTCTCCGACATCGGCGCGGCGCGCGAGGAACTTCTGGCGCGCGGTGTACGGATCAGCGAAGTGTTTCATGCAGGCGAAGAAAAGATTGGTACCGACGAGCCGTACCTTTTCGGGAGCCGGAGAGTAAGCGGCCGCGACCCTGAGCGCCGCACCTATAGGACCTACGCCTCGTTCAATGATCCTGATGGGAACGGCTGGTTGTTGCAGGAGGTCACCGGCCGCTTGCCGGGTCGCATAGACACGGGCGGGGCAGCCTTCGTTTCTTCCGCCGAACTCGAGGCCGCGCTGCGGCGCGCGTCAGAGGCCCATGGTGAACACGAGAAACTGACCGGGCAACACGATGAAGGTTGGCCAATCTGGTATGCGGAATACATGGTAAAGGAACAAACGGGAGAGCCGTTGCCTACCTAGCCATGGCCGCAGGGGCGAGGCCACTTACTCGAAAGCCTTGCCGCGTATCGGCCTTCGCTCCATGTTCGCGCGATGGACCAGCCGGATCGACATTTCTCGAAGCTGACGCCTTACACGCACAGGGTTTTTGCAGGCGACCTGGCGGAGCAGGTCGGGGCGCTTTGCTATCGGAAATCTCTCCGCGGTATCGACATACTTCTGATCACGACCCGCCAAACAAAGCGGTGGACCATTCCCAAGGGATGGCCGTGCGCTAATTTGAAAGCGTACCAGGCCGCAGAGCGGGAAGCGTGGGAAGAGGCCGGCGTCCGGGGAAAGATCAGGAAGAAGACCTTCGGTCATTACACGTATACGAAGTACCTGAAGGACAACGAGCACGTAACTTCGATCGTCGGCGTTTATCTGCTCGAGGTCAGGCGGGAGCGCTTAAAGTTTCCAGAGCAAGACCAGCGCGATTTGATTTGGAGACATCCGCGAGAAGCAGCCGTCTTGGTGCAAGAGCCAGAGCTGAAGGGGTTGATCCTAAAGTTGGGTCGGAAGTGGAAAGCTAGCGCAAGATCAGTGGCCTGATACGTGTTGCCAGCTTTGCGGCCGAGTTCGATACTCCGGTCGCAGACGCCGCACACCAAGGTATGATTGAGCCGCGATACTTCCGCGAGGTTCTCTCGTCGCAGGAATTTTTTCTCATCGTTAGATATCGTACGAACTTGAATTTCGACCGGCTACGGCATTGGATTCGTTCGCGGATCATTTTCATGCCACCCCTAGAAAAGCCGAGCTGCCCATGGTGACCGCAGATAGCCCTATTGACTAGACTGCCTTACCGGAACACATGTAGAACATAATCGCTTCCAAAGCGAGATGGAACCCATGAATTGACGAAGGCTACAGATGGCGCATGCGAGCGCAAACCCCGTTATTTCCGAGCTTCGCGAGCGTATTTCTCATCTTGATGGCGCCCTATCGCGACGGAAATGCGCCCTGCCATTTGGTGTGCCGGAAATTGATAGCCATCTGCCTGGTGGGGGGCTGGCATTGGGAGCGATCCACGAGTTCGCGGGCGGTGGTGCGGGGGCCGTGGATGGGGCAGCCGCAGCCCTTTTTGCAGCCGGGGTCGCCGCTCGCACGAAAGGGAAAGTGATTTGGTGCCTTACCCGACCGGATCTCTTCTTTCCTGCGCTGGCGCAGGTCGGCCTTCACCCGAACCGGGTAATATTCGTCGAAGCGGATCGAGAGGAGGATGTTCTCGCGTCGATGGAGGAAGCCCTTTCCTACGGTGCACTAGGAGCCGTCGTTGCTGAATTGGTTCGACTGCCGATGACGGCGTCCCGACGGCTGCAACTGGCGGCGGAAAAGTCCGGCACACTGGGATTGATTATTCGGCGGTGGCGCCGACAGAGCGAGGCAACGGACTTCGGTCAGCCAACGGCCTCGGCCACGCGATGGAGGGTAAGCGTTATGCCATCGGAAGAGCTTCCTGTTCCTGGTGTGGGGAGGGCTCGCTGGATGCTGGAGTTAATGAGAGTGAAAGCTGGCGAGTGTGCCGAGTTCGAAGTCGAAGCTTGTGATTTGTCCGGTCGCATTGCGATCCCAACGTCGGCTGGAACTTGGAGTACCGGAGGAAATCGATCCGCCCATGCCAGTTGAGTTTACCAGGATCACTCATCTAATCCACCTTGCTGGTACACGCCGCATGACGCGCATGTTCGCCGAGCAGTGACGCCGGGTGACCTTAACAAATCCTGTCCGATGAAACCGAAGACGACAAAGGAAATGTCATGTCTGCGATGAAGCAAGTGCGCGAGGAAATTAGTCCAGTCGATCAAGCTATAGAGTGGCACGATGGCGATCTGCATGCCACGATTGCCACACTGATCGACGACTGCCGCTTCCTTCGAGACCAGCTCGATACCGCTCAGAAATGCATGAGCAGCGGTCTAACGCGGGGTTGGAAGCCAAGATCTGAGCGATGATCAACTGTGGGAACTGAGCGCAAAAAGGACCTGCCAGTTGGTGCGCCCGGGAGGTACGGGAATCCAGCGCAGATTGATGCACCATTGCTCGCTGGGCAACGACACAACGCTCTTTGATTTAGTGATGACTGATATAAAGAGTTGAGCAATCCCGCAAAAAGCCACATCAGAGTGGACCCAGAGAAGTGTTTTCCAAATGGAAACGGCTATCCTTCAGGGGAAAGGTTAACTCCCATGCGACGCTTTTGTTCCGCTGGACTTATATATTTTCACTCCCCTAGACAAACGAATCACTTGGCATTTTAGTGGGCGGAGATATGTCAAGGAGTTTCGCCATGGCCGTCGATCTTCCCGTGTTTATTAAGCCCCTGCAGGTCGAAATCGATGGCATGGGACGATATCGAAAAGCGGAGACCGTCGACCAACTGGCGGCCATGCTGCTCAGCGGCAAATGGCATCATCGCGGCGGCGAGAAATTTCACAGTGCGCTGATGCGATCGGTGGAGGCCTTGGAATTTTATACCGATGCCGATACAGCCAGGGCCGCGTTCGTCGATGCTGCCCACGAGGCAGGCATGCTCGTACTTCCCGACGACATCGCCGAGATGAAAAAGGCTGGCTAATGGTGAAGGCTCCTCGTGAACGGCCGTTGCTGGCCGACTACCAGCCAATCCGTTCCCGTCCACGAGAGCCGCGCGACCCCAAGCAGCCTCAGCTGCCATTCGACCCAATGCCCGACCGGATCGAGCCGTGCCTGGCGCTTTTGAAGCCGCGCCCGCCGGTCGGCGACGAATGGTTCTATGAAGTAAAGTGGGATGGGTATCGGATCGCGGTCCACCTCAACAAGGGTAACGTTCGCATCCTGACGCGTGGCGGACACGACTGGACGCATCGCTTCCCACACATTGACCAGGCGGCTAAGGCACTGGATGTTGGGAGCGCCATCATCGACGGGGAGGCGGTAGTCCTCGATCCCGAAGGTCGCCCTCACTTCGGAATGCTGCAGAACTCGCTCGGGGGACGAGGAGGCAAGCTTCGGTCCGGCCAGGCGATGATGATGGCTTTTGATCTGCTTTATTTCGACGGTCACGATATCCGCAGCTTGGAACTGACGGCGCGGCGCTACTTTCTGGAGTCACTCTTGCGAAACGAGGATGGCGCTATCCGCCTGTCCGATACCATTGATGGTGATGGCCGTGAGATTTTTGCCGCTGCATCCCGGCATGGGCTCGAAGGGATAATCGCCAAGCACAAGGACAGCAGTTATCGATCAGGTCGCCTTGGCGATTGGGTCAAGATCAAATGCGTCCAGCGCGACAGCTTTATCGTGGTCGGATACGAGCCATCGCCTGTGGCGCGAGGAGGGATCGGCAGTCTGCTGCTGGCTGCTCGAAAGGGGGACGCGTGGATTTATGTTGGCAACGTTGGCACGGGTTTCAATGAAAATAGCGCGGCCGCGCTTCGGAAACTGCTGGACCGCATCGTCAGAAGGCGGCCGCCAGTCGTGTACGACGGCCGCCAGAAGGACATTGTCTGGGTGCAGCCGACCCTCATCGCCGAAGTTGAGTATCGAGCATGGACGCATGATGGAAAGCTTCGGCACGCCTCCTACAAGGGGCTGCGAGAGCACCAGGACAATGCGGCGGTGCTCGAAGTCGGCTGCGATTCATGACCTGGAAAGTAGACATGACCAGCACATGCGACTTTCTCATTGGCTGTAAGCTGGGCGACAATGCGCAAAAGGCGGAGGGGTGCACCGCGTTCGAAGAACGACACCTGGAGAAGAACCCATCGCTCGCAAAGCGAATGAGATTACCGCATTTCAGAGAGGCCGACAAAGCGCCGGAAGTGGTTCCGCACGCCGATGTCCGAGCGGCCGGGAGCTGGCAGGTTACGGCTGCAGGTGAAAGACGAGCCGCATGGGCTCCTACCGCTTCTCCATAGGTGGCGTAACCATAGGCTGCCGGACAATAGGCGGCATCCGGAGAACTTGCCAATGTTCGATCGGTTGCAGAGGCGGAACTAAAGTACGCCGGCAATCAAGTTCTGATGCGCGGGTAATACCTCATTCCCGATTGTGCGTGCAGCCTATACCTATCTTGCCGCTGGCGATGGGATCTACCCGAAGCGATTTGCCCTTCGGCCGCGCTTTCCCATGTTAATGGCGAGCAGGGCGCCTTCGAGCGGATTTCCCCTTACCTCTTCGTCCGTCATCGAAAACCGGGCGGAAGTGACGAAAAGAGTGGAAAGGTCATGGCCGCCAAAAGTGCAGCTTGTTGGCTGGGAAACCGGCAGGTCAACGACCCGGTCCACGCGTCCCTTTGGATCTAAGCGGACGATGCAGCCACCACGGGCGACGCGGCAATTCCAGATGAACCCCTCGTCGTCTAGGCACGAGCCATCTGGAAGGCCTCGCTCGAAGCCGGCAAATACTGGAACGCGGTTGCGGAGCATAGAGCCGGCGATCTCATAAGAGTAGATCGTGTTTTGAAGCGTGTCCGCCGTCAGCACGGTACCGTCACCCGGCCAGACCAAGGTGTTGGTGATGCCGAATAGATCGTTCGTCAAGGGTAGCACCCTGCCATCGGGGGTGTAACGGTAGAGCCGACCCTTCTCGCCGTTCATTGCCAATGGCGTGCCGTCAGCGGCGATGTTGTTCTGCATTGTGCCGACCCAAAAGGCGCCATCCGGACCGACGACGCCTTCATTCAATCGATTGCCGGTCGTCCCGGGCTCTACTGTCGCAACCGTCCGGAACACGTCTCCGTAATCCCAAAGCGCAATCGTGGTGGCGAGGCCGACAATCGCTCCGCCGTCTTGCCTCAGTCCGATCGAGGTTGGCATGTCAGGCGTCGGCCAGCTTTGGTACTCACCCGTTGCCGGCGTCAGGGCATGGATGGCTCGTCCAACAATATCGACCCACAGCAGGCGCTGCCTGTGGTCATCCCATACTGCGCTCTCCCCCACGATGTTGGCCGCCGTCAGAGCCACCTCAACATTTATTCCCACAGAAACCCCCGGTCCGAATATTGACTGTTGACAGACAGGGTAATCATAAAATACGCATAAATCAATGAAAGCTGTCATACAGGTTTTGAACTTTTAAACGGAGTTATCATGGCGACTGTTTCGGAGGTAGTCGGAAACGCGGGGCTGGTCAGCAATGCGATTGGAGCGATCACCGCTCATATCCGCATGAACGAACTGGGCCCGGGCGATCGCCTGCCAAGCGAAGGAGCGTTGTCTAAAGAGCTCAGCGTATCGCGCACAGTGGTGCGCGAGGCATTCCGGTCGCTTGCAGCAATGAGGCTCATCGACCTGCGTGTCGGCAAGCGAGCGATGGTCGCGCAACTGGATCATGGTGCGATGTCGCTGATGATCGAGCATGGCATTGACACCGCACAAATCAATGTCCAGCAAATCTATGACGTGCGCCGGACCATTGAAGTGCGGACGGCAACACTCGCGGCGCTGCGCCGCTCCAATGATGAAGCCCGTGCGATTCTTGAGCATGCCGAGGCGATGCGTACAAATTTCGATGCGGCGGAACGGGTCATGGAGAGCGACCTGGCATTTCATCTTGAGATTGCTCGCGCCTCCAAGAACCCGATCTTCGCGATGATTGTCGGCGCATTTCAGGGTGTCTCGAGACAGACATGGCCAATCGGATGGCGCAGTCGATCATCTGACAATGAGCGGCATGCCATGAACGACCTGCATGTCGCGATCGCCGAGGCGATTGTTGCGGGTGACCCCCAGGCTGCAAGCCAATTGATGGCCCAGCATTTTGAAGAGAGCGTGAAGGCGTTGCTGGCAGCCGGCGTCGCATAGGGAAGCATCTTATGAAAATCACGAAACTAGAGACCGTGCGTGTCGCGGAACGCCAGAACCTGCTCTGGGTACTGGTCCATACGGATGAAGGAATTACCGGTCTCGGGGAGACTTTCTTCGGTGCAGAGACCGTGGAAGCCTACATTCACGAATACGTAGCGCCACGCGTTATTGGACGCGACCCGCTGCAGATCGATCTCCTGGCCGCAGATCTCGTCGGTTATCTCGGATTTCGGTCGTCAGGGGCTGAGGTGCGGGGCAACTCGGCATTTGACATTGCACTGTGGGACATCTTTGGCAAGGCAACCGGACAGCCGATTGCACAGCTGTTGGGCGGATTCAGCCGTCGCGAAATCCGCACTTACAATACCTGCGCCGGTACGGAATACATCAAGAAGGCAACCGGCCAAACGACGGCTAACTACGATCTGGCGACATCTGCGACCAACGCTTACGACGATCTGAATGGCTTCCTTCTTCACGCCGACGAACTCGCCCACTCCCTGCTTGAAGAAGGGATAACGGCCATGAAGATATGGCCCTTCGATATCGCGGCGGAGAAGGCCCGCGGCCAGTACATTTCCTCACCGGATCTCAGGCGGGCGCTGGAGCCGTTCGAGAAAATTCGTTCGGCCGTGGGCGACAGGATGGACATCATGGTCGAGTTCCATTCGATGTGGCAACTGCTGCCTGCCATGCAGATCGCAAAGGCGCTGACGCCCTACCAGACATTCTGGCACGAAGATCCGATCAAGATGGACAGTCTCTCCAGTCTCGGACGCTACGCGGCCGTGTCGCCCGCACCGATTTCGGCATCGGAAACGCTGGGTTCGCGCTGGGCCTTCCGCGATCTGTTGGAGACCGGGGCGGCTGGCGTTGTGATGCTCGACATCAGCTGGTGCGGGGGACTGTCGGAAGCAAGGAAGATAGCTGCGATGGCGGAAGCCTGGCATCTGCCGGTCGCGCCTCATGATTGTACCGGGCCCGTCGTGCTTTGCGCCTCGACGCATCTTTCGCTCAACGCGCCCAATGCGCTTGTCCAGGAGAGTGTGCGGGCCTTCTACAAAACCTGGTATCGCGATCTCGTCACGGCATTGCCCGAGGTGAAAAACGGAATGATCACCGTGCCGCCTGGTGCCGGATTGGGCATGGAACTGCATCCCGATCTCGATAAGGCATTCACGGTGTCTCGCCGCATATCGAACTCCGTAAGCATCTGACTTTGTAACTGAAGTAACACGCAAACCTGGGAGGAAAAGGCATGAGAAAGAGCATTATCTGCGGTGCATGGGGGCTTGCCCTTTTAGCCACTACGAGCATCGCACAGGCCGAACCGCTGAACATCGTTTTTGCGCACCATTCGTCGGCATCAAATACCTTCTGGCAGGCGGTCAAGAAGGGCTTCGACGACGCCTGCGAGAAGATCGGCGCGAACTGCCAGATGGTCTTCACGCAAACCGAAGGATCGGTCGAGCAGCAGCTGTCGAACATTGAAGCAGCACTTGCTCGCAAGCCTGACGCGCTCTTGACCTCGATCGTTGACGACAAGGCGCTCGACGACGTGATTGATCGCGCGGTCAAAGACGGCGTTGTTGTGATTGGCGTCAACGTTGATGACAGTAAGGGGGCCGACGGTAACAAACGCGCGGCGTTCGTCGGCCAGGGCTTCCGGCCGGCCGGTCATTCGCTCGGCAAGGCGATCTCCGAGAGTTTTCCGAAGGATGGGCCGGTCAAGGTTCTGGTTGGCGTCTCCGCGCCTGGGCAGAACTGGTCGGAGGCGCGCGGGCGGGGTGTCATTGATTTTCTTGAAGAATATAAGGCTGCCAACCCCGCGCGGGATATTTCTTGGGACCGCATCGACAGCGGAACTGACCTTGCTGTGACCGCAGACCGTGTCGGCGCCTACCTCAACGCGCATCCCGAAACCACCGCCTATCTCGACACGGGTTTCTGGCATGCATCGGTCGCACGAGTTCTGAAGGATCGCGGCATTGCGCCCGGCAAGGTTCTGCTCGGCGGTTTCGACCTCGTTCCTGAAGTGGTCCAGCAGATGCAGGCCGGCTATGTGCAGGCCGAGGTCGACCAGCAGCCATACATGCAAGGTTTCATGCCGGTGATGGAAGTTTACCTCGCCAAGAAGCTGGGTCTTGCGCCGTCGAACATCGATACGGGCCAAGGCATCGTGCGCCCGGCGGATGCAGGCATGATCATGGATCTGTCCGCTAAGGGCCTGCGCTAAGTCAAAGGCAGGAAGGGGATCACTCATGAGCCCCTTCCACTCTGGAGATTGCTTAATGAAAAGACTTCTGAAGATTTATATGGAGAAGCCAGAGCTTGCCGCTCTCCTTCTGCTGGTCGTTTTGATCTTCCTGTTTCAGAGCCGGTCAGGAGGACTATTCATTACCGCTGGCAACCTGCGAGGCGTGTTCGGAATCTTGCCCGAGATGGCCTTGGTCGCCATCGGCGTGACCGTCTTGATGATATGTGGCGAGTTCGACCTCTCGGTTGGCGCGGTGTTCGCGTTGATGCCGATGACGGTCGCGGTCCTAATGACCCATGATGTCCCCTTTTCCGTGGCGCTGGCGGCGGGATTGCTAGTGTGCGTCGCAATCGGCTTCCTGAACGGCTTTCTCACGATCCAGTTCGCCATCCCGAGCTTTATCACGACGCTCGGAATGATGTTTGTGGCGCGCTCGCTAACGGTGGTGGTCTCCGGTGGGTTTCCGCCGTTGCTGTCGGCGGATCTACCGACCTGGCTATTTGTCAGTTTCGTCGGACCGGGTGAGCTCTTCCGTATGTCCTTTATCTGGTTCGTCGCTGTCGCAATCCTCGTGTCCTTGCTGCTGAGCCGCACGAATTTCGGCAATTGGGTGCGTGCGACTGGCGGCTTTCTTCCCGCAGCAAATGCGATGGGCATCCCCACGGCGCGCGTCAAAATTGCCTGCTTCATCCTATGCTCGGTTCTGAGTGGATTTGCTGGGTTGATCCAGGTCTTGCGCCTCGGCTCTCCCTTGCCATCCATCGGGGAAGGCATGGAATTGCAGGCTGTCGCGGCTGCGGTCATTGGCGGAACTGCATTGACAGGCGGCATCGGCGCTGTTCTCGGAGGGATTATCGGTGTGGCGCTAATCCGCGTCATCGACAATGGCCTCATCCTTAGCCAGGTCGACGCCAACTGGTTCAAGTTCGCTATCGGATCGCTGACGATCTTCGCGGTTATTGCAAACTCTTGGCTGCGCAAGCGCGCCAAGGCAATCAAGGTGGAGGTGTGAGCCATGAACGAACCCATCGTTTCGGTTAAAAACCTGCACAAATGGTATTCGGGTGTTCATGCCGTCAAAGGTGTTTCGATCGATTTCGCGCGGAACGAAGCTGTCGGGCTGATTGGCGACAACGGTGCTGGAAAGTCCACCCTGATCAACATCTTGTCAGGCGTCCAGCGACAGGACGAGGGCGAGATCTTCGTGGAGGGCCAAAAGGTCGCCATTTCTGGCCCTCGCGACTCGATGCGGCTCGGCATCGAGACCATCTATCAATACAACTCCATGGTCCCGACCATGTCGATCGCGCGCAACCTCTTCATCGGTCGGGAGCCCATGCGGTTTTCGATTGCAGGCGTCGGTGTCATGGACATGGGCAGGATGCGTGAGGAGAGCGTCAAGGCCATCAGCAATGTGGATTTGCATCTGAGATCGCCGGATGCCCTTGTCGGCGAGCTGTCTGGCGGGCAGCGGCAGGGCGTCGCCATTGCGCGTGCCATGCACTTCAAATCGAAGGTGATGATCCTTGATGAGCCGACCAATCACCTTTCGGTCAAGGAAACCAACAAGGTCATCGGTTTCGTTCGTTCCCTGAAAGAGCAGAACGTAACCGGCATCTTCATCAGTCACAACATGCACCATGTCTTCGAATGCTGTGATCGGGTTGTCGCCATGGCCCGTGGCCAAGTCGTGCTCGACAAGCGGATCGGCGACACGACGATCGAAGAAGTTCAGTCGGTGCTCTGAGGAAAAGCCAATGGGAATGCTAGAAGGAAAGACGGCCCTGATAACAGGAGGCCTCGGAACTCTGGGAAGGGCTCAGGTGCTACGGCTTCATGCCGAAGGCGCTTCCGTGATCGTTCTTGATCGGCCAGACATCGAAGACGGCGCGCAGAAAGCGGCAGAACTTGGAGCCGGCGTTCGGTTCCTCGGTTGCGATCTCAACCAGCTGCAGGTCACGGAGGAAATTGTCAGCGAGGAAGCCAAAGCCCTAGGTGGCATCGACATCCTTATAAACAACGCCGCCTTGATCATCAACAGGCCGTTCGAGGCGTTTAGCCTGGAGGAATATGAGGATCAAATCCGGGTCAACTCATCCGCCGCTTTTGCGGTGGTGCGGGCAGTCGCGCCGTTCATGAAACCGAAGCGAAGCGGAAAGATCCTCAATTTCACGTCAATCACCATGAACGGGCAGTGGGACGGCTATGTGCCTTATGTGGCGTCGAAAGGCGCGATGCTCGGTCTGACCAAGGGGCTCGCCCGTGAACTCGGTCCGTATGGCATCAACGTCAATGCCGTCTCGCCGGGCGCGGTGGTTTCCGAAGCAGAAGAGCGCGTGTTCGGGGATCGGCTGCAGCAATATAGCGACTGGGTTCTGGACCGTCAGTGCCTGAAGAAGCGCATCGAGCCCGACCATGTCGCGAGCCTCGTTCTCTTTCTGGTGTCGCCGGCGTCCGATATGATCTCGGGCCAGAATTTTGCCATCGACGGAGGCTGGTAATTGCATCCGCAGGAGATCGTTCTGGAGAACGACAAAGCCCGCGTCGCCGTTGTTCCCAGCTTGGGTGGCGGTCTGGCGCGGCTTGATGTTCGCGACGCCGAGGGGAGGTATCGGCCTCTCCTGCGGCCGTGGAGCGGGCGGATCACTGATGGTCCTTTCGCTCTGGGCTGTAATGTTCTGGTTCCCTTCTCCAACCGGATATCGCAGGGAGGGTTTGTATTCGGCGAGCACTTCCACGCCGTCAGTCCCAATTTGGGCGGTCAAGAGCTTCCGATTCACGGAGATGCGTTCATGCGGGAGTGGCTGATCGCCGGGCGGGATACATCGACGATCACGCTGCATTGTCCTCACGGTAGTATTGGTCCGTTCCGATATGATGCAAAGCAGACGCTCGTCTTGTCGCAAACCCGGCTTGTCGTGCGTTTGGAGGTGACATCGACATCACCGACGGCCTTGCCTTTCGGCATCGGGTTTCATCCCTGGTTTCCGCGAAGCGCACGAACAACAGTTCGGTTTTCAGCGAACAAAGTCTGGCTGGAGAATGAAAGACATCTGCCGCTGACATTGGTCGATATTGATGCGGACGGTTGTTGGGATTTCTCGGCGCCGACCCCTTTGCCGGCCGAGTGGATCAACAATGCGTTCACTGGCTGGCTGGGCTCCTGCGATGTCGAACAAGGCCCTGATGCCGTCTCCTTTCGCTTGAGCGCATCTGACAATCTCGACGTTACTGTCGTCTATTCGCCCGGGTCGGATGCGGATTTCTTCTGTTTCGAGCCTGTTTCTCATCCGGTGGATGCGCACAATCTTCCCGGTATGCCCGGGCTGACGGTTCTTCAGCCCGGCAAAACCCTCACAAGTTCGATGACTTTGGACTGGAGTTCCTCATGGCACTGAATTCGTTCGAATGCGGCACGTTTGCTGGCCGGATATTCCGCTCCGAGTTTGGCGGTCCGTCCGTGGTCGTCGTGCGCGACGGAATGGTGTTCGATATCACCTGTGCCGAGGCGCCGACGATGCGCGACCTGCTGGAGAAAGACGATCCGGTCTCGTTCGTTCGCGCGCAGCCCGGCGAAATCGTCGCGTCGCTGGGAGCGATCATGGACCCGGATCTACCCGACCATGCCCCATTTTCGATGCTTGCACCCTGTGACCTGCAGGCGGTGAAGGCGTGCGGTGTCACCTTCGCGAGATCGATGCTCGAGCGGGTGATCGAAGAAAGAGCTGCCGGAAACCCGGACATGGCGCGCTCGATACGCGAACGCGTGACGGCGGTTATCGGGGATAGCTTGCGCGACCTGCGTGCCGGATCGGAGGAAGCAGCAAAGGTCAAGGAGGCATTGATCGAGGTCGGCCTCTGGTCGCAATATCTGGAAGTGGGTATCGGACCAGACGCAGAGGTCTTTACCAAGGCGCAGGTGCTGTCCTCCGTCGGCTGGGGCGCCTCCGTTGGACTTCATCCGGTGTCGAACTGGAACAATCCCGAGCCCGAGATCGTGCTGGCCGTCGACAGCCGGGGGCGCGTGAAGGGGGCGACACTCGGCAACGATGTCAACCTGCGCGATATCGAGGGTCGTTCGGCGCTTCTTCTCGGCAAGGCAAAGGACAACAACGCCTCTTGCTCCATCGGGCCGTTTATCCGCCTGTTTGACGAGACTTACTCGATCGCGGACGTGCGCAACGCCGAACTGGAACTACGGATCGAGGGCAGGGACGGTTTCGTCCTTGATGGCAGCAGTTCGATGAAGGAGATCAGTCGCGATCCGCTCGATCTCGTCGCCCAGACGATTGGTCGCCACCA
This sequence comes from Rhizobium sp. 10N414, assembly GCF_056394785.1. Lineage (NCBI taxonomy): Bacteria > Pseudomonadati > Pseudomonadota > Alphaproteobacteria > Hyphomicrobiales > Rhizobiaceae > Rhizobium > Rhizobium sp. 10N414. The sequence continues at coordinate 56,716 of NZ_JBFTIN010000036.1, forward strand.
TCAATATCCTGATGGGCTCATGCTGTTCATGGGAACCCTTTTTGCGCCGGTCGAGGATCGCGATACACCCGGCCAGGGCTTTACGCACAAGATAGGCGACAGGGTAGCAATTTCGAACGCTGAGTTGGGCAGCCTGATCAACACGGTGGCCTTGTCGACCGAATGCCCGCCCTGGACCTTCGGGACGGCCGCGCTCATGCGCAACCTTGCCACGCGCGGCCTGCTTGGCAACTAGGGCATGACAATTCATCGGCCAACGCCGATGGTGGCGCCGAGCGCGCAATAGCCCACATAGATAGGCTCCGGCTAGAGGGATTGGCCGGAGCGAAGGTGTCGGATCAAACCGACGCGTCACGAAATTTCGGAGCAATGAGTGACTGCAGGTTCGGCAGTTCCACGCCATTGGCTACGGAAATGATAGTGCGGGCCAATTCGTTTCCGGCCGCACGAATATCCTCGTTTATGGCGATAATCTCGGGCCTGATCCACTCGGTGAAACGCGTCGGCTCTTTCGCAACCATGTCAAAATCGACCTTGATCCGGGCTCCGACGCTTTCGAGTCCAGCAAGGAGAGCGACACCAGTACTTGCGCTGCCGGCGACAAAGCCGTCAACCAAGCCGCTCTCGAATGGCCAGCGTGTCCCCTCCTTGAAAATATCCTCCAGGGGGCTGTCGAGATCGACGTTGCCAAACGGTACTTCCACGCATCCAAAGTCACGGATGCCTCGGCGGAATCCGTCCGACATGTGCTTGCAGAACATCAGATGCGACGGTGGCGCCAGGAGCGCGATATTTCGCCGCCCGTTGTCCGCAAGCCGTCGAACGCTCTCATAAGCGAAGGTCTCATTGTCGAAATCGACGGAGGCGTGAACACTCCGTAGCTGCGTTCGACCGAAGGTGACGAACGGAAACTCTTCGTTCGTCAAAAAGATAACGCGCTGATCCATCGGTTGGGTACGGGTGATGATCAGTCCATCGGCCATGCCGCTGTCGAGAACCTCTCCGACGGCCTTCAACGGGTCCTCATGCGGGCTATCCGGCACCACCACCATGCCATAGCCTGAACGGGAGAGCACCTCGGCGACGCCGTTTACAAGCGGCCCGGCTATGCCAAGGATTTCATCTTCCATGTTCAGCACCAGGGCAATAACGCGTGACTTGCCCGTACGAAGTCTGAACCCTGCGCGGTCCGGGCGATAGCCTATCTGGCGTGCCGCGAGCCTCACGCGCTCTTTCGTCGATGAGCTTATGTCGTCGGCATCGTTGAGCGCACGGGAGACGGTCGCAGGGGTCAGCCCAGTGAGCTGCGCGATCGTTTTGAGCGTTGGTTTTGGCTGGCGATCAACGCGACCACGATTGCTCCTCATGGAACTCTCCGAAAACGATATAGAGATTACCCCTAATTCTCTCGACGAACAGTGTCAAACATATCTGATTTTACAGCACTTGTGGGGTCTTGATATTTTGTGTATTCGCTTACGTAATCGATTTCGGAGATGTGTTTTGGTCGGTTTGGCGAATGATTCAATCAAGCTCTTTCCTCAGGGGGGCTTGGCACTCGGATGCAACTACTGGGCATCCCATGCGGGGACGAACATGTGGCAGGATTGGCAGCCGTCCGTCGTTGATGCCGACATGGCTGCCCTGGTTAAGCATGGGGTCCGTTGGTTGCGGGTCTTCCCATTGTGGCCCGACTTTCAGCCGATCAAGCTGCTTCGAACACATTCCGCCGCCCCTTATGAATATCGGCTACGCGAAGAGCCTCTTGGAACCGATGCCCTTGGCCGGGCCGGACTGTCCTCGACAATGATCGGCCGGTTTCGGGAAATGTGCGCTCTCGCCGAAAAGCACGATCTCAAACTCGTTGTCGGTGTGATTACCGGATGGATGAGCGGCCGCCTGTTTGTTCCGCCGGCACTGGAGGGCATGGATCCTATCAGTGACGCGAGGAGCATTGCCTGGCAGATACGATTTGTCCGAGAATTCGTGAGTGCCCTGAAGGACGAGGGTTCGATCGCGGTATGGGATCTCGGAAACGAATGCAATTGCATGGGCGTCGCAGATAATCCGGACGTCGCCTATACATGGACCGCGGCCATTTCGAGTGCCATCAAGCGCGCCGATCCTTCGCGGTCGGTCGTCTCCGGCATGCATACCCTTTCTTCGCGGTTGAAAGGCCATAAGAACCCGTGGCTGATCGAAGATCAGGGTGAGTTGACCGATATCCTGACGACGCATCCGTACCCGTACTGGGTTCGCCACGCCGAACTCGGCCACGTCGATGACTTCCGAACGACATTCCACGCGACCGCAGAAACCAGCTTCTATCGCGATATCAGCGGCAAGCCCTGTATCGTCGAGGAAGTCGGGACAATGGGTCCGATGATTGCCAGCGATGAAGTTTCGGCGAAGTTCGCTCGGGTCAACATGTGGTCCTTGTGGGCGAACGATTGCCGAGCCTTTGGATGGTGGTGTGCCTACGATCAAACCGGTCTCGGTCATGCGCCCTATGATTGGTTCGCCGTCGAAACCGAGCTCGGATTGGTGAAGACCGACCACACGGCGAAACCTGTCTTGGAGGAGTTCGCAAAATTCCAGAAGGTGATGGGGCATGTTCCAAATGGCACGCTACCTGCTGCAGCGATCGATGCTGTCTGCATCCTGTCGGACAATCAGGACGATTGGGCGGCCGCCTATGGATCGTTTGTCCTTGCCAAGCAAGCAAAGTTGCAGCTCGCCTATTGTCACGTTCATCAAGAGATTCCCGAAGCTGGCATCTACATCCTGCCTTCGTTGACTGGTCCCAACTGCATACCGAAGCGCGTATGGCTCGAACTGCTGCGGCGGGCCAGGGAAGGGGCGACGCTTTACGTGTCCTTCAAGGACGGCATCGTGCCCCATTTCGTGGAAACGTTTGGTGCCGAGATAGTATCGCGGTCTAAATCACCGATGGCGGCGTCCGCAACGATCCTGGATGGTGGCCATCAGATCGAAATACTCGGAGCTGGCGAGACACGGGTGAAATTGACGTCAGGCGAAGCCATTGCAACGAGGGACGATACTGGCGATCCCGTCTTCTGGAGCAATCGCCTCGGCAAGGGTAATGTTTACGCTTTGGCTTTTCCAGTTGAGGTCGAATTTGCCGGAACCTTGTTTAGTGAGGACAATCCCTATTGGCGGCTCTATGCGCAGTTCTCGAAGGCGAACAGGAAGTCGCGCTTGATAGAGGTTGCCGATCCGGCAATTGCCGTAACGGAGCACGCGTTCTCGCCCGAACTTCGGTTTGTCGTCCTGATCAATCATAGCCGCGAAGTTCGATCGATTGAGTTCTCGGTACCAGACGAATGGGAAGTCACAGATATCTGCAAGGATGAAGAACGCGTCGACGGTCGGACGGGGATCGAGGTGCCGGGTCTGGATGCTGTCATGCTTCGAGTGCGGCCGAAGCACTGCTTGACCGTTGGCGGGGCTGTAGCTCGACGTCCTAAAGCTTGTCGCGTCTAAATCGCCTCATACCCTGCGGCCCTGAAGTAGTTTCGACATTCTTCGACGGGGAACAGTGCACAGATGTCGCTCAGGGCATTTGATATTGCGTCGAAACTCCTTGCGGCTTTCTTTCGTAGGAGCGTCTTGAGTTTCGAGAAGGCCATTTCGATCGGATTCAGATCGGGCGAGTACGCAGGTAGAAAGAGCAGCCAGGCACCTTTTTGTCTGATGAGATTTTCGGCCTTTTCGCTTTTGTGGAAGCGAACATTGTCGGCAATCACGACGTCGCCCTTGGATAGAGTTGGGACGAGTTGCGTTTCGATCCAGGTCTCGAATATCTCGGCATTCATTGGTGCGTTGACGATCCATGGGGCGACCATGGAATGCGATCTGAGGCCAGCGATGAACGTCTGCGTCTTCCAGGATCCGAGTAAGCGCGTAGGCCACCCCATGTATCTTTCGGACTGCTGATAGGCGATTTTCTGCATGAGTCATGCGGAGAATCCTATGAACGACAGTGTGAATCGGCCTCGGACCTTCGAGGTTTTGACCGCAGAGCCGGTGCGAAGAAGACGCAAGCCTCGTGAGTGGTCGGACGACGAAAAGGCGCGGATCCTGGCCATGGCGCTGCAGCCTGGGGCGAACGTCTCGGCGGTCGCCCGGTCTGAAGGCTTAG
>NZ_JBFTIN010000037.1:0-58179 GCF_056394785.1 Rhizobium sp. 10N414
GCGTTTTTCAAAAGCGAGCTGGATGGCCTTCACAGCGAAGGTCGCTATCGCGTTTTTGCCGATCTTGAGCGTCACCGCGGCAGCTTTCCGCGCGCCACGCGACACACGGCGGACGGCCCGAAGGAAGTCACGGTCTGGTGCTCCAACGACTATCTCGGCATGGGCCAGAACCCSAAGGTGATCGAGGCGATGAAGAATGCCATCGATCACTGTGGCGCGGGTGCGGGAGGCACCCGGAATATCTCTGGCACCACCCACTATCACGTTCTGCTCGAGCACGAACTGGCCGACCTGCATGGCAAGGAAGCGGCGCTGATCTTCACCTCCGGCTATGTCTCCAACTGGGCAGCGCTCGGCACGCTCGGCGCCAAGATCCCCGGCCTGATCATCTTCTCCGACGCCTTGAACCATGCGTCGATGATCGAAGGCATTCGCTACGCCAAGTGCGACAAGGTGATCTGGAAGCACAACGACATCCATGATCTCGAAGCCAAGCTGGCCGCCGCCGATCCGAAGGCGCCGAAGCTGATCGCCTTCGAATCGGTCTATTCGATGGATGGCGACATCGCCCCGATCAAGGAGATCTGCGACCTCGCCGACAAATACGGCGCGATGACCTATCTCGACGAAGTCCATGCCGTCGGCATGTAYGGTCCGCGCGGCGGCGGCATTGCCGAGCGCGAGGGCCTGATGGACCGCCTGACGGTCATCGAAGGCACGCTCGGCAAGGCATTCGGCGTCATGGGCGGCTACATCGCCGCCTCGACGGCGCTGTGCGACTTCATCCGCTCGTTTGCCTCTGGTTTCATCTTCACGACGGCGCTGCCGCCGGCCCTTGCTGCCGGTGCGGTTGCCTCGATCCAGCATCTGAAGGTCAGCCCGTTCGAGCGGGCGCGCCACCAGGATCGTGTCCGCAAGCTGAGGGCGCTGCTCGATCAGCGCGGCATTCCGCACATGCCGAACCCGAGCCACATCGTGCCGGTCATGGTTGGCGATGCCGCCAAGTGCAAGTGGATCTCCGACCTGCTGCTCGACAATTGCGGTGTCTACGTGCAGCCGATCAACTACCCGACGGTGCCGAAGAAGACCGAGYGGCTGCGCATCACTCCGACGCCGCTGCACAGCGACGCCGACATCGAACATCTCGTCGAGGCGCTGCATTCGCTCTGGGCGCGCTGCGCGCTGGCGCGGCACGTGGCCTAAAGGTACATTGTTTGGGAAAAGATTGGGCCGCCGTCAGGCGGCCTTTTCGCTGAGGGCTACCAGTTCGGCAGCGAGCCTGCGGGCTTCGGCATCGGCGGCAAAGACGTCGTCCATCGTCTTCGCTTCGCCGGTTGCGATCATCTTGTCCATCACCGCTTCGGCAATGTCGGCCATGGACAGGAAGCCGATCCGTTCCTCGACAAACGCGTGAAACGCAATTTCCTCGGCCGCATTCATGATGGCGCCCTGTAGGCCGCCGCGTTCCAGCGCGGTGCGCGCCAGTCTGAGCGCCGGGAAACGCTGTTCATCCGGTGCCTCGAAGTCGAGGCGCGAGAGCTTGGCGAAATCCAGTCGCTCGACGTTCAGTGTCGGTCGGCGCGGGTAGTCGAGCGCGTAACCGATCGCCGTCCGCATATCGGGGCTGCCGAGCTGGGCGATGATCGATCCATCCGTGTAGCCGACCATCGAGTGAATGATCGACTGCGGGTGGACGATCACTTCGATCTGGTCCGGGCGAACGCCGAAGAGATGCTTCGCCTCGATCATCTCCAGCGCCTTGTTGAACATCGAGGCACTTCCGACCGAGATCTTCAGTCCCATCGACCAGTTCGGGTGCGCTCGCGCCGTTGCAGCGGTCACATTCGCCATGTCGGCGCGCGACCAGGTGCGGAACGGACCGCCCGAAGCCGTCAGGATGATCCGTTCGACGGCGTGCCGCTGGTCTTCGTCGAGAGACTGAAAGATCGCGCTGTGTTCGCTGTCGACGGGGATCAGCCGTCCGCCGCCCTTTGCCACTGCATCGACGAACAAGTCGCCGGCTGACACCAGGCATTCCTTGTTGGCGAGCGCGATCGTTGCGCCCTTGCGGGCGGCGGCCAGTGTCGGCGCGAGGCCGGCCGTGCCGACGATGGCGGCCATCACCCAATCCGCCTCGAGGTCGGCGGCCTCAGCCAGGCCCGATACGCCGGCGGCAACCGCAATGCCGCTGCCGGACAGTTCTTCCTTCAGCGAGTGATATTTGCCGTCGCTGGCGGTGACCGCAAGCTTGGCGCCTGACGATTTCGCCTGCTGCGCCAAAAGCTGGACGTTCTCGTTGCCCGTTACGACGGAGATCTCATAGCAGTCCCGACCGCCCAACTGCTCGATAACGTCGAGCGTATTTTGTCCGATCGAGCCGGTTGAGCCAAAAATACTGAGGCGCCTCGGCGCACTTTCGCCTGCCATCATCGGTGATTTCGCCAAAACTCTTGCATTGGCTCTGGCTGTACAGGGGATTGAAATGAGCGGCAAGTGTGCGGCGCAGCAGAAATCCAGCGAATCCGGGAGAGGGCGGTTGCCCCCTTGCCATGTCTAACAGGGTGGCGCGAAACCAATCGGCCAATTGCTGCGTTTCGTAATCGAGACAGGAGGAAGGCACATGGTTTTCAAGCAACCGACGTTCTATGGCGAACCCTTCGAACCCGAGACTGGAGCTAACCAGGATGCCGCGCTCGAGGAGGCCGTAGCGAATGCCTTGGCTGTCGCTGGTGGGATTGATGCGGCTGATGTGAAGGTGACGCTTGAAGGTCGTGAGGTCGTGCTGACCGGCATGGTTGCCACGGCAGCCGAGATCGAGCGTGCAACCGCCGTCGCGCGCGCTCTCGCGGGAACGCGGCCCGTGCGCAATGATATCAAGGTAGCGTAGTTATCCCTCAGCCGGCGAAGCGTTCCATCTGGAAGGCTGCGACCCGATCTGTCTTTGGCGTCGTGATCGGTCCCGCCGATTTATAGGTGGTTGCCAGCAACAGGCCGCTGACGACAAGATATGCGAATGCAAGCAACGTCAGTTTCATACGCATGGCGAGCACTCCCTCCGTTTTCCGCGAAACGCAGAACGGGTCGGAAAGTTCCGCCTTCCGAGAGTCGGAAGAAAATATGGTCCGGCAAGGCTTGCACTGGCTTGCTCGACCCGTCTTGTCGTAAAGAAGATCTGGCCGCTCTCGGCGGCCCAATGTGTTCGGCAAGGGAGTGCTTATGCGCAAAGCGATCATCGTCTGGGGCGGTTGGAGCGGCCACGAGCCTGAAGCGTGCGCCCACCGCGTCGCGGACCTGTTGCGCGAGGATGGCTTTGCCGTCGAGGTGACCGGCGACCTTGGCATCTTCGGGTCAGCTGTGATCGCGGGCGCCGATCTGCTCGTGCCTGTAGTTACCGGCGAGAAAATCGAGAAGGCGCACGCAGACGCGCTGGTGGAGGCTGTGCGCGGCGGTCTCGGCCTCGGGGGGCATCACGGCGCGCTGGCGACTTCATTCAAGGAGAGCGCACCGTTCCGGTATGTCTCCGGGGTAACATGGGTCTCCCATCCCGGCAACATCATCGATTTCCGCGTCAACGTGACCCGTCAGCATGATCCTGTGATGGCGGGGATTCCCGACTTCGACTATCGGTCCGAGCAGTACTACCTCCACTACGATCCGTCGGTCGAAATCCTGGCGACGACGCGCTTTTCCGGAGAGTATGATTCGGCCGCCCGCAACGTGACAATGCCCGTTGCCTTCAAGCGCCAGTTCGGACAGGGGCGAGTGTTCTATTCCGCTCTCGGCCATGTCGCGAGCGAGTTCGACCACCCCTATATGCGCCTCATTCTTCGACGCGGATTGTCCTGGGCCGCACGGCGCTAAGGCGGAGGACGGGTCGCCGGCAGGGCTAGATGTTCTCCGAGGTGTAGATATCGAAGGGCAGGAACGATTGACCCGGGACCGCGTCGTCCTCTGATCCTATCGAGGTTGTCATCAATGTGATCAGCTCGGTGCAGAGGTTCCTGACGGGCGTCGCGATCGCCATGGTCACCACGTCGTCGGCGAGTGCCGAGCGCGAGTCCGGCGTCAGTTCGTTGACGACGACGACAAGCTTGCCGGCGAGACCTTCTTCGCGAACGGCGGAGATCGCGCCTTCCATGCCGCCGCCGCAGACATAGAAGCCGACGAGATCAGGGTGCTGCTTGAGGAGATTGATGGTGGCTTCGTGCGTTATTTCAGGGGTTTCGAGGTTGATCAGCGTCTCGAGAACCTCGAAATCCGGGGCGTTCTCTCGAAAATAAGAGCGGAAGCCGATCTCGCGCAGTTCATGTCCATGATAGCGGTGGCTACCGACGAAGCAGGCGACCTTGCCGGGTTTCTTGGCAGCCTTTGCGATCATCCAGGCGGCCGTGCGGCCGACCTTTCGATTGTTCAGCCCGATATAACCCTGTCGCACGCCACTGGCGAGATCGGACAGAATGGAAAAGGCAGGAATGCCCCTGGCCTTCAGATCTTCAACCTCGGCCGCGACGGCCGGATAGTCCGGACCGACCAATGCGATCGCCTGGTTGCGGCTGGCGAGAAGCTTCAGCTTTTCAATGATCGCAGCAGGCGTGGACGCCGTCGCATATTCGATCTGGGCGGTTATGCGAGACGATGTGTTGGCATGCGCCGCTTGCTCGATTTCCCTGGCGAGCGTTTGGTAGAACGACTGCGTCGGACGCTGCAGAAGAAAGCCCAGCCGATGATGCGGGAGGTCCTGGAATACCCGTTGCCGGAGCAAGCCGACCGCATGGTAGCCGATAGAGGCCGCCGCGTTATAGACCCGCCGTGCCGTCTCCTCCCTAACCCGATGCCGGCCGTTCAGCACACGATCGACCGTCGCGACGCTGACGCCCGAAGCATTCGCCAGATCCTGTATTGTCGGTCGCTTCACCATTCGGTCCTTGCAAGAATCCATCATTGTGATGTGGTCGCAATGATGTCTTTTGATAGAATACATCAAGGCTGCATTGTCGCTTGATGAAAGTCAACATATTCTCGTCTGCATAGGCCGGGAGGGATGGCATGCGGGAGGTTGAGATGGCTGATCAGACGAGGAAGCGGGACTACAGCCTGCTCGGTGAAAGCGGCCGCACAGCCGTTGACATGGGATTGGCCGCCGCCGAGTGGTATCACACCGAGGTTGCGCGCAAGGACATGAAAGCGCTGATGCAGCGCTCCGACGCTCCGGCTATCCTTGACACGATCATCTGGCTGGGCGCAATGATCCTCCTTGGCGGACTTGGCGTCTACTTCTGGGGCTCGTGGCTCTGCGTGCCCTTCTTTCTGGCATATGGGGTGCTTTACGGTTCGGCATCGGATAGCCGCTGGCACGAGTGTGGTCACGGCACGGCCTTCAAGACGCGCTGGATGAACGACGCGGTCTATCAGATCGCCTGCTTCATGATCATGCGCAATCCGGTGACCTGGCGCTGGAGCCATACGCGCCATCATACCGACACTGTCATCGTCGGCCGCGATCCCGAAATTGCGGTAATGCGTCCGCCGGATCTGCTGCGGCTGATCCTGAACTTCTTCGGCATTCTCGATGTCTGGCACGCGATGGTCGACATGCTGCGCAATGCCGTCGGCGTCATCGGCGTAGAGGAGAAGACCTTCATCCCCGAGATGGAACAGCCCCGCGCGATACTTATCGCCCGCATCTGGCTTGCCATCTATGTCGCGACGATCGCCGTTGCGATTGCGATGGGCTCCATCCTGCCGCTGGTGCTGATTGGCCTGCCCAGGCTCTATGGCGCGTGGCATCATGTGCTGACCGGACTGTTGCAGCATGGGGGCCTCGCGGACAATGTCATCGACCATCGTCTGAACAGCCGCACGGTTCACATGAACCCCATCAGCCGCTTCATCTACTGGAACATGAACTATCACGTCGAGCACCACATGTTCCCGATGGTGCCCTACCATGCGCTGCCGCGCCTGCATGCGATGATCAAGCACGACCTGCCGGCGGCAAACCCGTCGATCTGGTCCGGCTATCGCGAGATGCTCCCGGCATTCCTGCGCCAGCTGCGCAATGAGGACTATTTCCTGAAGCGCGAACTGCCGGCGACGGCGCGTCCCTATCGCGAGGAATTCCACGCCGAGCTTGCGCCGGCTGCCCAATAAACAACGCCAAGCATAAGCCTGGGAGGACGAGATGAGCGGAAATTGGATCGAGGTCTGTGCCGTCGAGGACATCGACGAAGAGGACGTGATGCGGTTCGATCACCAGGGCAGGACGTTCGCGGTTTATCGCAGCCCCGACGATGAATTCTTTGCAACGGACGGATTGTGCACGCACGAGCAGGTCCATCTGGCCGACGGCCTGGTCATGGACGAGATCATCGAATGTCCCAAGCACAATGGCCGTTTCAACTACAAAACGGGGCAGGCGAAGGGAGCGCCGGTTTGCGTCAACCTCGGCACCTATCCCGTGAAGGTCGAAGACGGCGCTGTCTTCATCTCGATCTGAGGAGGCTGTCATGACCCATTTCGTGATCATCGGGGCAGGGGAATGCGGCGCCCGCGCGGCATTTGCCCTCCGCGAAAAGGGATTTGACGGCGAGATCACGCTGATTGGAAGCGAGGCGCTCGCGCCGTACGAGCGGCCGCCGCTTTCGAAGGCGTCCGACCAAGGGACTGAGGAACCGAAATTCATCGCCGAACTGGAGAGATATGCCGCAGGCGGCATCAGTCTGCTGACCGGCCTGACGGTTCAGGATCTCGACCGTCAAGCAAAGTCCGTTACGCTTTCCGATGGCTCTACCATTGCCTATGACAAGCTGTTGCTCGCGACCGGCGCCCGTGCGCGGGTGCTTCCTGATATTGCCGAGGACAGCAAGCATATCTGCTCGCTGCGCACCCATGCCGATGCGGTGGCACTTCGCAGGGCAATGGTGCCCGGAAAGCATATTGTCATCATCGGCGGCGGCTTTATCGGCCTGGAGCTTGCCGCGACGGCGCGTGCGCTCGGAACTTCCGTAACGGTCCTCGAGGGCCTGGAACGCGTGCTGAAGCGCGGCGTCCCGGAGGAAGTTGCCGGGGTGATCTGCGAACGGCATTCGCTCGAGGGCGTCGATATCCGCTGCGGGGTGGCTATAACAGCCATTGCGGAAGACGACGAAAAGGCCGTTGTCCACCTGTCCGACGGCAATATGATCGGCGCGGACCTCGTGCTTATCGGAATCGGCGCCACTCCCAATACGGAGCTTGCCGCGCGGGCCGGTCTCACAATCGACAATGGGATTGCCGTCGATGAATTCCTGCGCACCTCGGCGCCTGACATCTACGCAGCCGGCGACTGCTGCTCGTTCCCCCTCGCGATCTATGGCGGCCGGCGTGTGCGGCTCGAATCCTGGCGGAATGCCCAGGAACAGGGAGCATTGGCCGCCGCCAACATGATGGGGCTTGGCACGTCCGTTTCCGCCGTTCCCTGGTTCTGGTCCGATCAGTATGACGTAACGCTGCAGATCGTCGGCCTCGCGGAGGGCGCCGTTCGCCATTTGCGCCGCGACCTCGGCGACGGCGCTTTCATTCTCTTTCATCTAGATGAAGCCGGCAGGCTGCTTGCGGCCAGCGGCATCGGTCGCGGCAACGTGGTCGCGCGCGATATCCGGCTTGCCGAAATGCTGATTGCGGCGCGTGCGCATCCGGATCCCGCAGCGCTTGTCGCAAGCAGCGTCAAACTTAAATCCCTCCTGGCCGCCTGACTGGCTGCCGCATTCTCAAGGTATCGGCGATGGGCAAACAACTGCGACCGACTGTGCATGACCTCCTAGCGATGAAGGGCAAGCGGCAGCTCAGCATGCTGCGCGTCGTGTCGCTCGAAGAGGCGGAAGCGGCCGAGGCTGCCGGCATCGACCTGATTTCCGTGCCGCCGGAACTTCTTTTCGATCCGCGGTTCCGCGATGCCGCCCCGGGGCGTTTTGCCATTCCGGGTGGCGAATACGGCCAGAGCGGCGCCACCACCGATGAGATCCTGCGCTCGGCGGTAAAGATGCGGGCGGCCTCGGCCGATGCCATCTATTGCGCCGCCAGCCTGCAGACGATCCGGCGGCTGCGCGACGAGCTTATTCCGGTCTGCGGACACACGGGGCTTATCCCGTCGCATGCCACATGGACGGGCGGCTTTCGCGCGGTCGGCAAGACGGCCGAAACGGCGGCTCTTGTCTACAAGCAAGTGAAGGATCTGGAGGCCGCGGGTGCCTTCAGCGCGGAGATCGAGGTCGTGCCGGCCGAGGTAGCGGCAGCGATTTCTGAACGCACCTCCATGCTCATGATCTCCATGGGCGCCGGCAGCGGATGCGACGCCCAGTATCTCTTCTCCGAGGACGTGCTCGGCCTAAACCGCGGGAAATATCCGCGCCATGCCAAGGTCTATCGCAACCTGGCGGCCGAATATGACCGCATCCAGGCTGAACGGATCGCGGCATTCCGCGAATACGCTACCGACATCGCCAGCGGCGCCTATCCGGAGGAACGGCATCGCGTGTCTGTCGATGGGGAGGAGTTGGAAGGTTTTTTGTCACGGCTTTAGGTAGTCGGAGACCAAAAGCGTTTCTCTCCTCATCGCCTGACTACCTCGCTGGCACGTGGAAATGATTGCCGCCCAGTGGGTCGAGAAGGCGCGCGTGACCGCCGGCAAGGCAGATCGAGCTATTCGGGTGGGGGATCGGGGTATATGCTTCGCGATCATCGTGTTGGCGGAGGGGAAGACCGATGCGTGGGCTACGCAAGGCCGCCCACTTCACGAGGCGGTGAAGAGCGGCGACCCGACTGCCATCGCGGCCGCCCTCGACGCCGGGGCTGACATCGAAGAGCAGGACAAAGGGAGCCAATCCTCTTTTCCTGGCCATTCGTAGCGAACATCCCGAAGCGGCAGAGTTGCTGATCAAGCGCGGCGCCAACGTGAACAAGGAGTCGGCGATCGGTCTGCCGATCGCCGGTGCCGCCCTGACAACTCCCTGTTGGCGTGGGAGGGGACTTGGACGTTCGAGGACCTCAACATTTTTCTCGCCGGTCCAACCCTCACAACCCCAGGCGTAAACATGGAGATTCGTGGAGCGCCTGATGAAACTGATCGACTGAACGTGATCGCATATCTGCGAACGCTCAGCGACGCGCCGGTTCCGTTGCCCTGAACTCAGAGCGGAAGCGCGCAGTACGACACGGTTACTGAAAATAATGGTGATCCCGACGCGATTCGAACGCGTGACCCTCAGATTAGGAATCTGATGCTCTATCCTGCTGAGCTACGGGACCACTTGAGCGTCATGCATACAAAAGGCTTGGCCGGAAGCCAAGCTCTTTTGCATGTGTAACTGACGTCAGATTTCAGGCGCCGAGGCGCTGTTCGGCGAGCCGCACCCAGTAGGAAATGCCGTGGGCGATGGTTTCGTCGTTGAAATCGTAGGCGGGGTTGTGCAGGCCGGCCGTGTCTCCGTTGCCGATGAAGATGAAGGCGCCGGGACGGGCGTTCAGCATGTAGGAGAAATCCTCGCCGCCCATCATCGGGTCGATCTCCGCATTGACGTTGCCTGCGCCAGCAATCTCGCCGGCGATGCGGACGGCGTGGCCGGTTTCCGTCGCGTGGTTGAAGGTGACGGGATAATTCCGGTTGAAGTCGATATCAACCTCTGCGCCGTGGGCGGCAACGAGGCCGTTGACGACCTGCTTCAGGCGGGTTTCGGCGAGGTTACGCACCTCCTCATTGAGCGTGCGCACGGTGCCGGCGATCGTCGCGTCGTTCGGGATGACGTTGTGGGCGAAGCCCGCGTTGAACTTGGTGACCGAGACGACGACCGAACGCAGCGGATCGACATTGCGGGAGGCAATCAGCTGCAGATTGCTGACGATCTGAGCGCCGATGGCGATCGGGTCGATCGTGCGGTGCGGCTGGGCCGCATGGCCGCCGCGGCCCTTGATGGCGATGGTGAATTCGTCGGTGGCGGCCATGATCGCGCCGCTACGGATGGCAAAGTGCCCGACAGGAAGACCCGGCAGATTGTGCATGCCGTAGACCTCTTCGATGCCGAAGCGCTCCATCATGCCGTCCTTGACCATCAGGTTGCCACCGCCGCCGCCTTCTTCCGCGGGCTGGAAGATGACCGCGATGTTGCCGTTGAAGTTGCGCGTCTCGGCCAGATACTTGGCCGCGCCGAGCAGCATGGCCGTATGGCCGTCGTGACCGCAGGCATGCATCTTGCCAGGTGTCGTGGAAGCCCAGGGCTTGCCGCTGATTTCGGTAAGCGGTAACGCGTCCATGTCGGCGCGCAAACCGATGGTGCGCCCGCCCTCGCCCTTGCCTTTGATCAGACCGACGACGCCGGTCCTGCCGATGCCGGTGACGATCTCGTCGACGCCGAATTCCTTGAGTTTTTCAGCCACGAAGGCGGCGGTGTTCTCGACCGCAAAAAGAAGTTCGGGGCGTGCATGGATATGCCGGCGCCACTCTGTCACCTCGTCTTGAAGTTCGGCGGCTCTGTTCAAAATCGGCATGTCAGCTTCCTGTCGTGAAATCGAAACGGGGACGGGATCGGGTCGCAAGGACACGATGCCGCAGAAATAACTTAATCAAGGCCCTTTGCCATGTCATGGCCATATACGTTAAATAGGGGAAACTTTCGAGACTTCCGGACATCTTTAAGGACGAACCGTGTTGACGCGCCAGAACCGTTTGCTTGCCGCCTTGCGGCCGCTTTCAATCGTAGCTTCCGCAGCCGCCATCGCGCTCTCGGCCTCCGCTCAGGCCTATGCGAATCCGCATATTCTGGTGGATGTGCAGAGCGGCCGCGTGCTGGAGCACGAGGAAGCCTTCCGCAAATGGTATCCGGCTTCGCTCACCAAGCTCATGACCGTCTATACGGTTTTCGACGCGGTTCGCGCCGGCCAGATCAGCCTCGATACCCCCATCGTCATGAGCAAGCGGGCGGCAGCCCAGCCGCCGGCAAAGATGTATTTCAAGCCGGGACAGAAGCTGACGCTCGACAGCGCGCTGAAGATCCTGATGGTCAAGTCGGCAAACGACATTGCGGTTGCCGTTGCCGAGGCCGTCGGCGGAACGCAGGAAGCCTTTGTGCTGAAGATGAACGCCGAGGCGGCGAAGCTCGGCATGACCGACTCGCATTTCGTCAATCCGAACGGCCTGCCCGGCAAGGGCCAGTATACGACGGCGCGCGATCTTGCGGTCCTTTCCGTGGCGCTTCGTCGCGAGTTCCCGCAATACGCCGGATACTTCTCGCTTGAAGGCATCACGACGGGCACCAAGAACGTGCCGAGCATCAACGTGCTGATCGGTCGTTTTGCCGGCGCCGATGGCATGAAAACGGGCTTCATCTGCGCCTCGGGCTTCAACCAGATCGGTTCGGCGACGCGCAACGGCCGTACCTTGATCTCTGTCGTGCTCGGCACGGACAGTCTTGCGGCGCGGGCGGATGCCTCCGCCGACCTGCTGCAAAAGGGCTTCACTTCGCAGTTTGCCGCGCCCGATACGCTCAGTTCATTACGGCCCTATGGCCCGGGTCAGGATCAGGTCGCCGATATTACCGCCGATATCTGCAGCGCCAAGGGTGCCAAGGTCCGCAGCGAAACGCGCGACGAAGTGGGCCGCATGAAGGTTCAGTCTCCCTATATCCAGGAAATGGACCACGACCCCAACTTCGTCTTCGCAGGACTGATCCCGGGCCAGAACGAACCGCAGCCGGACAAGTTGGCGACCGCGGATACCGCGGGAACGATTGCCAAGGTCCCGGTTCCGCTGCCACGCCCGACCACTTTCTGAGGCCACTTTGACATGAGCGCTGTTTCCGATCGGATACCGGTCACCATCCTGACCGGCTTTCTTGGCGCCGGCAAATCCACCTTGCTGAACCGGATCCTCAAGGATCCGGCGATGAAGGACGCCGCCGTGATCATCAACGAGTTCGGTGATGTCGGCATCGATCATCTACTGGTGGAAAGCTCGGGCGATGCGATCATCGAACTGTCGGACGGCTGCCTATGCTGCACGGTGCGCGGAGAGCTCGTCGATACCCTCGCAAATCTGATGGACGCGGTACAGACGGGCCGCGTCAAGCCGGTGAAGCGCGTCGTGATCGAGACGACCGGCCTTGCTGATCCGGCACCGGTCATGCAGGCGATCATGGGCAACCCCATCATCGCCACCAATTTCGACCTCGATGGCATCGTGACGGTGGTCGATGCAGTCAACGGCTCGCAGACCCTCGACAATCACGAGGAAGCGGTGAAGCAGGCCGCGGTTGCCGATCGGCTGATTCTCTCCAAGCGGACAATGGCTTCGCCAGACGTGTTGGAAGCACTGGAGGCGCGTCTCGATGCGCTCAATCCGCGTGCCGCATTGATGGATGCCGACAGCGCCGAAGCAGGGCAGGTCAGTGTGCTCGTCAACGGCCTCTACGATCCGACAAACAAGATTGCCGACGTCGGACGCTGGCTGCGGGATGAGGATGCGCATGAGGCGCATCACCAGCATGACCATCATCACCATGGTGCTGACGACCATCACCATCATCATCACGGGAACGATCACCAGGACCCACATGATGTGAACCGCCACGATGCATCGATCCGGTCCTTCTCGATCGTCGAGGACAAGCCGATCGACCCGATGGCGCTCGACATGTTCATCGATCTCTTGCGTTCGGCGCATGGCGACAAGCTGCTGCGGATGAAGGCGATCGTCGCGGTCTCGGACCGCCCGGATCGGCCGCTGGTGCTTCACGGCGTGCAGAGCATCTTCCATCAGCCATCGCGCCTGCCCGCATGGCCCGACCCTCAGGACAGGCGCACGCGCATGGTGCTGATCACCAAGGATCTGCCGGAAGCCTTCGTCAAGGATCTGTTCGACGCGTTTCTCGGCAAGCCGCGCATCGACACGCCGGATCGCACCGCGCTGCACGACAATCCGCTTGCCGTGCCGGGAATGCGATTTTAATCTATCGCTTGCGGATGAGGAAGCGGTGGCCGCCTTCCGTCGTCTCAGCCTCGATCAGTTCGTGGCCGTCTTCGTTGCAGAAATGAGGGATGTCGATGCCAGCGAGCGGATCTGTCGTTTCGACGCGGATCAGTGAGCCGCTCGGAAGGGAGGACATCTTGCGGCGGGTCTTCAGCACGGGAAGCGGGCACTTTAGCCCGCGTAGGTCATAGAGGATGGCGCTCACGCCGTCAGTCCCTGCCCCAGAATTTCCAGAACGGCTTCTTCGAGGCGACTTCCACCGGTTCGGGCTGTTGTACCGGCGCGAATGCCAGCGGGCTCGGCGTTGGGATCGGAACCTGAGCCGGAACGGCAGCGGCGACGGCAATTTCCTTTGCTTCGGAGGATGCCGGCGTAGCATTGGGCGCCGCATTTGCGGCAACCGCGGACGCGGTCTTGCTCGCCATCATCTCTTCGAGGTCCGCGACCTTGACCATCTTGCCCGCCTCCAGCGAGGTGCCGGTCGGTGCATAGGCCAGTTCGCGACCCTTTCGCAGCTTAGCGACCACGGCCTTGCGCTCCGCCTCGCTCGGGTCGTACCAGGCCATGCCATCATACTTCTTCATGGCCTTGGCGTAGTCGGCATCATAGGTCTTGCCGTAGGAGGCAAGCGCGGCGGTCAGCGCCGGCGGCGTCGACATTGCCGGGCACTTGCCGGCCGGATTGAACTCGCCATTGTCGGTTGACTGCTGGTTGAAGACGTATTTCTTCTCGCAGAAATTCACCTCGGGAGGACGCTTGGTGACCTCGAAATTGTCGTAGCCGACCTTCAGCATGTTCCAGAACTCGATGTTCGGGTTCAGGCGATGGCGCACCATGTTTTCCGCGGTCATGCGGAAGGGGAAGGCCTGAAGCTGCACTGTCGACTGGCCGCCGGCAAAGGCGTCACGGGCAAAGGCGTAGATCTCCAGTACCTGCTGGTCGGTCATCGAGTAGCAGCCCGACGAAGAGCAGGCGCCGTGAATCATCAGGTTGGTGCCATTGTGGCCGTTCACAGCGTCATAGCGGTTCGGAAAGCCGGTGTTGATCGCGAGGTAGTATTTGGAGTTCGGATTGAGATTGGCGCGCGTCAGGTTGTAGAAGCCTTCCGGGGCCTGCCGGTCGCCCTCTTTTACCTTCGGGCCGAGGCGGCCAGACCAGGCGCAGATCTTGTAGTCGGCGATCTTGTCGAAGCGATTGTCGGTTTTCGCCTTCCAGATCTCCAGCGCGCCTTCTTCCTTGAAGATGCGGATCATGATCGGCGAGTTGCGCTGCATGCTCTTGGCCGACATCTCGGACAGGATGCGTGGCGGCAATGGCTGCTCGACCTTGTTCTTGACGCTGGAAAGATCGACCTGGGCGGTTTCCAATGCATCGTTGCAGCCGGCCAAAGCCAGCGCCACCAGGGAAACATATGCAAAATGACGAATGCGCATTCAAAAAAGCCCATCAACAGTATGCAACCCGGCCCCGGCACGCGGAGCGAATCATAGGCTGACTATGGTTCACAAACTCTTAGCAGCCTATGAAGCGCGCTCGCGTCCCCCGCAAGTAGTAATGTTATTGATAACATTATTGTGGCCAAGGTTTGGCCTCATTCACGGCGCAGCCGCGCGTTTGTGCACTACAAATTGCGGCCCATGTTGAGGAATTTCTGCCGACGCTCGTTGCGAAGCTGCTCGCCGGTGCGGTTGGAAAGCTCGCCCAGAGCTTTGGCAATGACATCACCGGTCGTGGCGATCACGCTGTCCGGATCGCGATGCGCGCCGCCGAGCGGCTCGCTGATGACGCCGTCGATGATGCCGAGCGCCTTCAGGTCCTCGGACGTGATCTTCATGTTGGTGGCGGCTTCCTTGGCGCGGGCGGAATCGCGCCAGAGGATCGAGGCTGCACCTTCCGGCGAGATGACGCTGTAGATCGCATGCTCCAGCATGTAGACGCGGTTGCCGGTGGCGATCGCGATCGCGCCGCCCGAGCCGCCTTCGCCGATGACGACGGAAACGATCGGTACCTTCACAGAGAGACACATTTCCGTCGAGCGGGCGATGGCTTCGGCCTGGCCACGCTCTTCGGCGCCGACGCCCGGATAGGCGCCTGCCGTGTCAACGAGCGTGATAACAGGAAGGCCGAAGCGGTCAGCCATCTCGAGAACGCGGATCGCCTTGCGATAGCCTTCGGGGCGGGCGCTGCCGAAATTGTGCTTCAGGCGGCTCTTCGTGTCGTTGCCCTTTTCCTGGCCGAGAACGGCGACGGGCTGGCCGCGGAAGCGGGCAAGGCCTGCCTGGATTGCGGCATCTTCGGAGAACTTGCGGTCGCCGGCAAGCGGCGTGAATTCCTGAAACAGCGTCTTGGCATAGTCGACGAAATGCGGTCGCTGCGGATGGCGCGCAACCTGCGTCTTCTGCCAGGCGTTGAGCTTCGAGTAGATGTCGACCATCGCTTCGCGAACGCGAACTTCGAGCCTGCCGATTTCATCTGACGTGTCGATGCTCTCGTCTTCCGTGGCGAGCTTCTTCAGTTCGATGATCTTGCCTTCGAGGTCGGAGATCGGCTTTTCGAAGTCGAGATAGTTGTGCATGAGGTGCGTTTCCGTTCCTTTGCCGGGGCTAGTTTGATGAGCTCGCCCTTTGTCGCCGGTCCTATTCCTGCTTTTTGGCCTGTTTGGCAAGGGGGTGGTGCGTTTGGACCAGTTGTTGAAGCCGTTCCTCCAACACATGCGTATAGATTTGCGTGGTTGAAATGTCCGAGTGGCCGAGCAGTTCCTGAACAACGCGAAGATCCGCGCCATTGGCGAGAAGATGACTTGCAAATGCATGCCGCATGACATGCGGCGAGATCATAGATGGGGTAAGACCTGCCCGGATCGCAAGATTTTTCAAATCACGCGCGAAAACCTGACGCGGCAGATAGCCCTCCTTGGACGCTGCGGGAAACAGCCAAGGGCTTTCCTGCGGCACTTTGGCGGCGTCGTTTTCAGCGGCGAGCATACGGCCGTAGAGCTTGAGCGCCACGATCGCCGATTGCGATAGCGGCACAAGCCGTTCCTTGTTGCCCTTGCCGCGGATCATCAGGAAGCGTCCGTCCTGGTCGAGCACGCGGGCCGGAAGCGAGACGAGTTCGCTGACGCGCATCCCCGTTGCGTAGAGCAGTTCGAGCAGGGCCAGCATGCGAAGGCGCTGCAACTGTCCGGGCGCGGAATCCTGCGCTTCGGTTTCCGCCTGCTCGAGCAACCGGCCAACTTCGTCGACCCCCATCGTTTTCGGCAGAGCCCGGCCTTTCTTCGGCGCATCGAGAACGCCGGTCGGATCGTCGGTGCGCAGACCCTCGGCGTAAAGGAACTTATAAAACTGGCGCATTGCCGCCAGTCGCCGCGCCTGCGAGGAAGGCTTGAAGCCTTGGGCGGCAAGGGAAGACAGGTAGGCCGAAAGATCGGCCGACGCCGCCTCCAGCAGGCGCACTCCCTTGCCGTTCAGGAAACCGTGCAGATCGTCAAGATCCCGCTCATAGGAAGAGAGTGTATTGGCCGCAGCGCCCCGCTCCGCGCTCATCATTTCCAGAAAGGCTTCGACGTGAACCCAGCCGAGATCCTTCATTGTCTCACTTCTTGGACGGGTTAATGGCGCCGGTGGCCGGAGGATTGACCCGCTCGGACGGAAGGCGGATCGTCACGTCGCGCTCCTGTGGCTCGACAAAAGCAACCAATGCCCACATCGTTCCGTATATCGCACCGGCGATGATCGCCAATATGGCGAGAAAACGGAACAGACTCGGCATTCGGCGACTCCATGGCTCTGCTTCTTTATGAAGAAGCATGTTTGCAAGTGCAAGAAGGTGCATTTGGACCACGTTTCCCTTGCCCGCGACTTGACGCTACACCTGCATTTGTCGATACCGTTCGCAAACAAAGTGTGAATGGACCAATGAGCGACCCAGTTCTGACCGTTGCCGAAAGCTTGAAAGACAGGGCTCGTGCTGCGCTCGGTTCTCGTAATCTGATCCTCGTCGGATTGATGGGCGCGGGCAAGTCCTCCGTCGGCCGGATCGTCGCGCATCAGCTCGGCATCCCTTTCGTCGATAGCGACGCCGAGATCGAGAGGGTCTCCCGCATGTCCATCGGTGAGCTCTTCGCCGCCTATGGCGAAGAAGAATTCCGGGCGCTCGAAACCCGCGTCATGAAACGCCTGTTGAAGAATGGTCCGCGGGTGGTCTCCACCGGCGGCGGCGCCTTCATCAACGACCGGACGCGCAAGCATATCAAGAAGGGCGGCGTCTCCGTCTGGCTGAAGGCCGACCTCGACGTTCTCTGGGAGCGGGTCAACAAGCGTGACACGCGGCCGTTGCTCAAGACCGAGAATCCCAAGCAGACCCTCGAAAACTTGATGAATGCGCGTTATCCGATCTACGAGCTCGCCGACCTCACCGTCCTCTCGCGCGATGTGCGCAAGGAGCTGATGGCGGAAGAAGTACTCAAAGCCGTGATCGACGCCCGAACCGAAAGTGCAGCCTGATGAATGCTGATGCCTCCGCCTCCGAACGCAAGGTTCACGTACCGCTCGGAGAGCGCGCCTACGATATCCTGATCGGGCCGGGCCTGATCGCACGCGCCGGTACTGAGATCGCCTCGCGCCTGAAGGGCCGCAAGGCGGCTGTCATCACCGACGCACATGTGGCGCCGCTCTATCTGGATGCGCTGGTTCAAAGCCTTGAGGCAGCGGGCATCGCGTCTGCCACCCTCGTGCTTCCGGCGGGCGAGAAGACCAAGAGCTTCGAGCACCTGATGACCGTTTGCGACAAGGTCCTCGAAGCGCGGATCGAGCGCAACGACTACGTGATCGCCCTTGGCGGCGGCGTTATCGGCGACCTCACGGGCTTTGCGGCGGGCATCGTGCGCCGCGGCGTGCGTTTCGTGCAGGTTCCGACCTCGCTGCTGTCGCAGGTCGATTCCTCGGTCGGCGGCAAGACGGGTATCAACAGCCGCCACGGCAAGAACCTGATCGGCGTTTTTCATCAGCCGGATCTGGTGCTCGCCGATACCGATGTCCTGAATTCGCTGAGCGCTCGCGAGTTTCGCGCCGGCTACGCCGAGGTCGCGAAATACGGACTGATCGATAAGCCTGATTTCTTCTCCTGGCTGGAAGCCAACTGGCAGGCAGTCTTTGCCGGCGGTGCCGCGCGCATCGAGGCGATTGCCACCAGCTGTCAGGCAAAGTCGGATGTCGTCGTTGCCGACGAGCGCGAAACTGGACAACGCGCCCTCCTCAATCTCGGCCACACCTTCGGCCACGCGCTGGAGGCTGCGACCGCCTATGACAGCGCTCGCCTCGTTCATGGCGAAGGTGTTTCGATCGGCATGGTTCTGGCGCACGAGTTCTCGGCGCGCATGAACCTGGCAAGCACGGATGACGCCCGCCGTGTCGAAACCCACCTGAAGGCCGTCGGCCTGCCCACCCGCATGTCGGAAATACCGGGAGCGCTGCCGCCGGCCGAAATGCTGATGGACACGATTGCCCAGGACAAGAAGGTGAAGGGCGGCAAGCTGACCTTCATCCTGACCCGCGGCATCGGGCAGTCCTTCGTCGCCGATGACGTACCTGCGTCGGAAGTGCTGAGCTTCCTCAAGGAGAAACACCCGCGATGACCCTCGACGGCACGTTGGCATTTTTTTCCGCATACTGGCCGGAAATTGTCTCTATCGTGGCCCTCGTCCTCATGTCGGCGTTCTTCTCCGGCTCGGAGACCGCGCTGACCGCCGTCTCCCGCAGCCGCATCCACACGCTCGAAGCCAACGGCGAGCAACGTGCGGGGATCGTGCGTCAGCTTATCGAACGCCGCGACCGACTGATCGGCGCGCTGCTCATCGGCAACAACCTCGCCAACATCCTGTCCTCGTCGCTGGCGACCAGCCTGTTTCTTGGCGTCTTCGGCAATTCCGGCGTGGCGCTCGCCACCTTGGCGATGACCGTCATCCTGGTCATCTTCGCCGAAGTGCTGCCGAAGAGCTGGGCGATTTCCACCCCCGATCGGTTTGCGCTGAACACGGCTCCTGCAGTCAAGATGTTTGTCGCCGTCGTCGGTCCGGTTTCGTCCTTTGTGAATGCGATCGTTCGCCGGATACTGTCGCTCTTCGGCATCAATCTGTCGCGCGAAGTCTCGATGCTCTCCGCGCACGAGGAACTGCGCGGCGCCGTCGATCTGCTGCATCGCGAAGGATCGGTGGTGAAGGCAGACCGCGACCGTCTGGGCGGCGTCCTTGATCTCGGCGAACTCGAGCTCTCCGACATCATGGTCCACCGCACCGCGATGCGGGCGATCAATGCCGACGATGCGCCTGAGGTCGTCGTACGGACAATCCTTGAAAGCCCCTTTACCCGCATGCCGCTCTGGCGTGGCACGACGGATAATATTATTGGCGTTGTTCATGCGAAGGATCTTCTGAGGGCGCTTGCCGAGCCGAATGTTGAGCCGGAGAATCTCGACATTTCGAAGATCGCCCAGAAGCCCTGGTTTGTGCCCGATAGCACCAGTCTCGAGAACCAGCTCAACGCCTTCCTGCGCCGCAAGCAGCACTTTGCCGTCGTCGTCGACGAATATGGCGAGGTGCAGGGCATCGTGACGCTGGAGGACATTCTGGAAGAGATTGTCGGCGATATTTCCGACGAGCACGATATCGAGATGCAGGGCGTGCGCCAGGAGGCCGACGGCTCGATCGTCGTCGACGGAACGGTGCCGATCCGCGATCTCAACCGGGCGCTCGACTGGCACCTGCCGGATGAGGAGGCGACGACGATCGCTGGTCTGGTCATCCACGAATCCATGACCATTCCGGAAGAGCGCCAGGCCTTCACCTTTCATGGGAAGCGCTTCATCGTCATGAAGCGCGAGAAGAACCGTATCACCAGGCTTCGTATCCGCTCGGCCGAGGAGGACGGGGCGAAGCCGGCCTGACCTTCGCCGATCTGGCCGAGGGGGCCGTCGGCACATTTTTGATGGGATTTCACATGCTTGATATTATCTGGCGCTCTGTGATCATCGGTATCGGCGCGACCGCGCTCATGGATATCTGGACCGTGCTCTACGGCGTCACGTCTGGTGGCGGGCTGCCGAATTGGGCGCCGGCCGGGCGCTGGTTCAAGGAAGTGGCCAAGGGCCGCGTCTTTCACGACGACATCAATGCCGCCGAACCCTATCGGCACGAGCGGGCGCTCGGCTGGATTGGCCATTATGCCGTCGGCATTATCTACGGTCTGCTGCTGGTGCTGATCGTCGGCTCCGCCTGGCTCGATACGCCGACTTTCCTGCCTGCCTGGATCTTCGCCATCGTCACCGTCGGCGCCGGCTGGTTCCTGATGCAGCCGGGCATGGGGCTCGGAGTGGCGGCCTCCAAGACGCCCAATCCGAACAAGGTGCGCGTTCTCAATCTCGTTGCGCATACCTTCTTTGCGCTCGGGCTCTACGGCACGGCGCTTCTCATCCGCTAAGTCTTTGCGGCGCTCTTGGGAGAGCGCCGCCCAGTTCCTATATTCACGCAGCCGCCTACCAGCGCACCGGCTCCCCAGGGGCTGCCGGTTCGACGGCGAGTGCATGCAATCCGGCTTCCAGTTCTGGCTTCAGAAGCTCCGTGATCGCACGGTGCCGCGCCAGTCGCGGCATGCCGGCAAACTTGGCGGATACGATGCGCACCCGGATATGGGTCTCGCCGGTGCCCGTCATGTCAGGCTGATGGCCCGCATGAAGATGGCTTTCGTTGATGACGCTGAGGCGCTCCGGCGCGAACGCGGCGGTCAGCTTTTCTTCGATGCGGGTCTGCAGTGTCATGGTCTCGTTGCTTTGCGAAAAAGGTTCCCACCAAGCCAGCAACATTCCGGTTTGTCAATTCTTGTTGTCGCCTCTTCGCAGGCCCATAATTAGCGCCGTCATGAGACTCGATTCCAAATATTTCGACCGCATCCGCACCCGCCGCAAACGCGAGCAGGAAACCGAACAGGCACCCCCTGCCTGTCAGTGGGATGGCTGCGACAAAAAAGGCGTGCATCGCGCTCCCGTCGGACGCAATGCCGAGGGACAGTTCTTCCTGTTCTGCTTCGAGCACGTCAAGGAATACAACAAGGGCTACAACTACTTCTCCGGCCTTTCCGACGGCGAGATTGCGCGCTACCAGAAGGAAGCGATAACAGGGCATCGCCCGACCTGGACGGTCGGCGTCAACAAGGCCGCCAAGAACAGCCCGCTGCACTCCGATATGCGCTCGGGCTCCTACCGGGTGCGCGATCCCTTCGGCTTCGTCAACGGCACGAAGGGGAGCGGCCCGCGCTTTCCCGAGCAGCGCAAGCTGAAAAGCCTGGAAGCCAAGGCCTTCGACACGATGGGGCTTGATGCCAGCGCCACCTCCTCTGAGATCAAGAGCCGCTACAAGGAACTGGTCAAGAAGCACCATCCCGACGCCAATGGCGGCGACCGCGGCTCGGAGGAACGCTTCCGCGCCGTCATCCAGGCCTATCAATTATTGAAGCAGAACGGTTTTTGTTAATTCCCGTCCTTGCTCTTGGTCTTCAATCAGGTATGGTCCCAAATCGGCTGAGGCCGCAGGCAACCGCGGCATAAGTTTCTGCGTTTGTCCCACAGGCGCCTCGGCCACTTCCGGGCGCGGCGTTTCTTGTCCGGGACTTTGTTCAAGAATGCTCGCTAGCGGTAGATTATCGCCCCCGAGGTTTCGTTTCAGTCCCGGAGAAGCATCGCCGACGTTCCGACATGAACGAGCGCGGGGTAAACTGCGGCGTCATGGTTGCGAAATGGGCTGAGACAGTATGGTCGGGTGTCGGGCACCCGCCTTGGAGACATGATGAGCAAGATTGACCTTGATATTTCGGAGCTTCCGGACACCACCGTTTCGGTCAGGGAGGTCTTTGGTATCGATTCCGACATTCGCGTGCCGGCCTACAGCCAGGGCAGCGCCTATGTTCCGGACCTCGACCCCGACTATCTCTTCGACCGCGAGACGACGCTCGCCATTCTTGCCGGCTTCGCCCATAACCGACGCGTGATGATTTCAGGCTATCACGGCACGGGTAAGTCCTCGCACATCGAACAGGTCGCCGCCCGCCTCAACTGGCCCTGCGTGCGTATCAACCTCGACAGCCATGTCAGCCGTATCGACCTCGTCGGCAAGGACGCAATCGTGCTCAAGGACGGCCTGCAGGTCACCGAATTCAAGGACGGCATCCTGCCCTGGGCATACCAGCACAATGTCGCGCTCGTCTTTGACGAATACGATGCCGGCCGCCCTGACGTCATGTTCGTCATCCAGCGCGTGCTGGAATCGTCCGGCCGCCTGACGCTGCTCGACCAGAGCCGTGTCATCCGTCCTCACCCGGCCTTCCGCCTGTTTGCGACGGCAAACACGATTGGTCTTGGTGACACGACCGGCCTCTATCACGGCACGCAGCAGATCAACCAGGCGCAGATGGACCGCTGGTCGATCGTCACCACACTGAACTACCTGCCGCACGACCATGAAGTGAACATCGTCGCTTCAAAGGTGAAGAGCTTCGGGAAGAACAAGGAAGGTCGCGATCTTGTCTCCAAGATGGTGCGCGTCGCCGATCTGACCCGCGCTTCCTTCATGAACGGTGACCTGTCGACCGTCATGAGCCCGCGTACGGTTATCACCTGGGCCGAGAATGCCGAGATTTTCGGTGACATCGCCTTCGCTTTCCGCACCACCTTCCTCAACAAGTGCGACGAGCTGGAGCGTCCGTTGGTTGCCGAGCATTACCAGCGCGCCTTCGGCGTCGAGCTGAAGGAAAGCGCCGCCAACATCGTCCTGGAGGCCTAAGGCCGACCGATCATGGCTGCTCGCGGTGACAATTCGAAAGCAAAGCCCGGCTCGCCTGTCGACGTCGAGCCGTTGCGCCGGGCGATAACCGGCAGTGTGCGCGCGATCGCCGGCGACGGCGACGTCGAGGTGACCTTCGCCAATGAACGTCCTGGAATGACGGCCGAAAGGATCCGTCTGCCGGAGCTTTCCAAGCGCCCGACCATGCGTGAGCTGGCGATTACGCGCGGTCTCGGCGACTCGATGGCGCTGCGGCTCGCATGCCACGACGACAAGGTTCATGCGACGATGGCCCCGCAAGGCTCCGACGCGCGGGCAATCTTCGACGCCGTCGAGCAGGCGCGCGTGGAATCGATCGGTGCGCTGCGGATGGAAGGCGTCGCCACGAATCTCCGGACGATGACCGACGAGAAATACTCCAAGGCGAATTTCTCCGGCATCGAGCGGCAGGAAGACGCGCCGATCGGCGAAGCGATGGCCATGATGGTGCGTGAGAAGCTGACGGGCGAGAAGCCGCCAGCCTCCGCCGGCAAAGTGCTCGATCTCTGGCGCTCGTTCATCGAGGAGAAGGCTGGGTCCGACCTCGACGACCTTCCCTCCGTCATCGGCGACCAGCAGGCCTTTTCCAAGGTGATCCGCCACATGCTCTCCGCCATGGAAATGGCGGAAGAGTACGGTGACGACGACAGTCAGCCAGAGTCCGACGATGAATCGGAGCAGGAAGACCAGCCGAACGGCGACGAGCAGGATCAGGACGAGGTCGATGACGATGCGGGTTCGGATGCCGCGCCCGTAGAGGACAGCGAGGTCGCCGACGAGCAGATGGAGGACGGCGAGACCGAAGGCGCCGAGATCTCCGACGACGACATGCAGGAAGAAGGCGAGGAAGATTCCGAGACGCCGGGCGAGACCCGCCGTCCGAACACGCCCTTCGACGACTTCAATGAGAAGGTGGACTACCACGTCTTCACCGAGGAGTTCGACGAGACGATTACCGCCGAAGAGCTTTGCGACGCGGCCGAGCTCGAGCGCCTGCGGGCCTTCCTCGACAAGCAGCTTGCGCACCTGCAGGGCGCGGTCGGTCGACTGGCCAACCGCCTGCAACGCCGCCTGATGGCGCAGCAGAACCGTTCCTGGGATTTCGATCTCGAGGAAGGCTATCTCGACCCGGCACGCCTAACGCGCATGATCATCGACCCGATGCAGGCGCTCTCCTTCAAGATGGAGCGCGACACGCAGTTCCGCGATACGGTGGTGACGCTTCTGATCGACAACTCGGGCTCGATGCGCGGCCGTCCGATCACGGTTGCCGCCACCTGCGCCGATATCCTGGCCCGCACGCTGGAGCGTTGCGGCGTCAAGGTCGAGATCCTGGGCTTCACGACGAAGGCCTGGAAGGGCGGACAGGCGCGCGAGAAGTGGCTTGCCAGCGGCAAGCCGCAGACGCCGGGCCGTCTCAACGATCTGCGGCATATCATCTACAAGTCGGCCGACGCGCCCTGGCGTCGCGCGCGGCCCAATCTCGGCCTGATGATGCGCGAAGGGTTGCTCAAGGAGAACATCGACGGCGAAGCGCTTATGTGGGCGCATAACCGCCTGATCGGCCGCCGTGAGCAGCGCAAGATCCTGATGATGATCTCCGACGGTGCGCCGGTGGATGACTCGACGCTGTCGGTCAATCCAGGCAACTACCTGGAGCGACATCTGCGTGCCGTCATCGACCGGATTGAGACGCGCTCACCGGTAGAGCTGCTGGCAATCGGCATCGGCCATGACGTGACGCGCTATTACAGGCGCGCCGTAACGATCGTCGATGCTGACGAGCTGGCCGGTGCCATGACCGAGCAGCTTGCGTCGCTGTTTGAAGATAAGACCGCCCAGCCGCGGGGCGGTCGCCTCCGCCGCGCCGGTTAACCGCGAAAGGACGCTTTCTGGATGCTCCGGAAGCCCTTCGCCAGCCTGATGTCAATTGCTTTCGGGCTGGCGGCTCTCATGTCGTCGGCGCTTGCCGAGGGCGACGTCGAGGTCCGCAGTCGCGTCATCACCGATTTCAAGATCGGCTCCGATGAGATCAAGTTCGGCTCGCTCGAGTTTCTCGGCGGGCTGGAAATGGTCTCGCCGCAGCGACTGTTCGGCTCTCTGTCGTCGATCCGGTTTCGATCGGACAAGACGCATTTCGTCGGCGTGCTGGACACCGGTCACTGGATGACGGGCCATATCGAACGCGATCCGCAGGGACGCCTGTCGGGTCTCGCCGAAGTCGCCATCACGCCGATGAAGAACCGCGTGGGGCGCAGCTTCGAAGGCAAGGGGTATATGGATGCCGAGGGCCTGACGCTGCATGGCGACCGGATCCTCGTTTCCTTCGAGCAGGATCATCGCGTCGATGTCTATCCCGATCCGGGTTTCGAGACATCGCGTGCGATCGATGCCCTTCCGATTCCCTTTCCCAAGAAATCGCTGCGGGGGAATCGCGGCTTCGAGACGATCGCCGTTGCGCCCGTCGACAGCGTTCTGAAAGGGGGCACATTGATCGTCGCGGAACGCAGCCTGGATGCCGACGGGAATGCCTATGCAGCGATCTTGGACGGGCCGCAGAAGGGACGCCTGTCGCTCGCTCACTATGGCGATTTCGACGCGACGGACGGAGCCTTCCTGCCGAATGGTGATCTCCTGCTCCTGGAGCGCCGTTTCAACATGGCGGAAGGTATCGGAATGCGCATTCGCCGAATCAAGGCGGCCGACATCCGCCCGGGCGTCGTCATGGACGGCGAGATATTGCTGCAGGGCGACTTCAGCTACCAGATCGACAATATGGAAGGTCTGGATGCCTTCGCAGCCGAAGACGGCACCACGCATGTGGTGATCGTCTCCGATGACAATCACTCCATCCTGCAGCGAAATCTGATGCTGGAGTTCCGGTTGGTGGAACCGCGAGCCGGCGACACGGCTCGCTTACAGAATTGAAACCTGGCATCAGTCGCCGATCACTGGAAGCAGCGTAACCGCAAAATAGCCAATCGTGCAGCGAGTTTCCGTGTGCTCGAACGCAAAACGGCGGAGCATCGGCTCCGTCGTCCGTCCGAGATAGTAGCTTCGGGCTTTTTAGTTGGCGCGTGCGGCCTGCATCGGGCGCAGCACGTTCATCAGTGCGCCATAGGGCAGCAGCATCACGAGGCCGACGATCATTTTTACCGAGAAATCGCCAATCGCCCAGGAAATCCAGCGCGGTGCCGCAGCGGAAAAGACGCCGAGGATTGGCGCCGATTCAAGCGCGAATGGATCGTTCGGGCCGAGGAAGACGAAGAAGGCCGCAAAGGCGAAGGAGAAGAAAATCACCGTGTCCAGCATCGACCCGATGAGCGAACCGACGAGCGGTGCGCGCCACCAGGCCTGCCGGCGCAGGCGGTTGAAGACCGAGATATCGAGCAACTGCCCAGCGAGGTAGGCCGAGCCGGAGGCGATCGCGATACGCGGAACCGAGGTATAGAAGGACAGCGTCACGCCAACGACGAAGCCGGCGAAGACAACCTTGCGGGCAGCCCGCGGGCCGAACTGGCGGTTGGTCAGATCGGTGATGAGGAAGGCGACCGGATAGGTAAAGGCGCCCCAGGTCAGGATGTCGGCCAGGTTGATGCCGGCGAGCTCGGCATGCAGCGGGAACTGGACGAGGAAGTTCGAGGCGACGACGACCAGCGTCATCAGTGCGACATAGATCAGCGTAGAGCGAGTCGTCAGCATTTTTTTATCCTGGGTATGCCACCAGTTCGAGGAACAATCGGCAAAGCAAAAGGCTTGTCCGGATATTATCCGTGCAAGCCTTTTGAAGCCGTATGAAGAAGAAGCGGTCGAAGCTTACGCAGCAGCAGCTTCGGCAGTCTTCTTGACGATCTGGCGACGCAGCAGACGAGCGCGCATCGACAGTTCATTTTCGCTTGCCTTCAGCAGGAAGGCATCGAGACCGCCGCGATGCTCGACGGAACGAAGAGCAGCAGCCGAAACGCGAAGACGATAACGCTGGCCGAGCGCGTCGGAGATCAGCGTAACCTGGCACAGGTTCGGGAGGAACCGGCGCTTAGTCTTGTTGTTGGCATGGCTGACATTGTTACCAGTCAGGACTGCCTTGCCGGTCAATTCGCACATGCGGGACATGGAACACCTATTCTTGTTTTTCTCGGCCATCGGTTGCGGACCCGCGCAAAATCGGGCTACCAATCCAACAGGCCATGATTGGAAAGTTGCGGTTCTATAGTCAGACAGGCCGCGTGCGTCAAGCCAAACCTTGGCGTTTCCCGCAATTCTGTCAAAAAGCTTGTGTTTGCTTCGTCGTGACACAGGCGTATAGACCGTGATGAACGGCTTTACCAGCCGCTTGAATAAGGTTCATTTCATGGCTCATCTGGGCAAACGCATTATTGTTTCCGGGGTCGCGGCGCTGATGGCCATTCCGGCCAGCGCGAGCGAGATCG
Source organism: Rhizobium sp. 10N414 (assembly GCF_056394785.1). Lineage (NCBI taxonomy): Bacteria > Pseudomonadati > Pseudomonadota > Alphaproteobacteria > Hyphomicrobiales > Rhizobiaceae > Rhizobium > Rhizobium sp. 10N414. The sequence continues at coordinate 27,296 of NZ_JBFTIN010000037.1, forward strand.
TGCATCGGACGGAATACAGAGTCTCGCTCGGTATTCTGACGATTGCGCGCGCCGCCTTCCTGACGAAGATCGAGGACGACAAGAGCTACCAGGTGTCGGGTGACATCAGCTCGGCCGGCCTTGCCGATCTCGTTACCAATATCTCCGCCAAGACGAGCGTCGACGGCGTTCTGCGCGGCGACCGACTGCAGGCGTCCCGCTACTATCTCTACTACAAGAGCGGCAAGCGCGCCCGGACATACGAGGTGCGCTACAGCAACGGCAATATCACCTCGACGACGGTGAAGCCGCCCCGAAAGCCTCCGAACAACTGGGTCAACGTACCGGCAAGCGACATGCGCTCGGTCCTCGATCCGATCTCGGGTCTGATCTTCCCCGCAGATGCCAATGTCTGCGCGCAGAAGCTGCCGATTTATGACGGCGAGATGCGCATGGATCTCGTGCTCTCGCCGAAGGGTGCCCAGAATTTCTCGACCACGGGTTTCAACGGCAAGGCGACCGTCTGCAGTGTGCGGTTCGTCCCTCGCTCCGGCTACAAGAAGGGGCGGAAGGATATCGATTATCTGAGCAAGAGCAGCCGGATGGAAATCTGGTTTGCCAAGTCAGACGCGGCAAATGTATATGCTCCTGTTTATGTTCGTATTCCGACGCAATACGGACCGGTGACGATCACTGCTGTAAAGTACGGTGCAAGCTGACGGAGCAGGGGCCTCCGTGAAGGGGGACAGGTGAAGCTTCGGGCAACGCTAATCGGCTTTACGGCCATTCTCATGTGGTCGATCCTGGCGCTGTTGACAGCTGCATCAGGCACCATGCCGCCGTTCCAGCTATCGGCTATCTGCTTTGCCATCGGCAGCATTCCCGGCATCGTCGTGCTGCTCGTCAATCGTTCGCGCCTGGCGCTGCTCAAGCAGCCGGCCAAGGTCTGGGTGACAGGGATCGCCGGCCTGTTCGGGTATCATTTCCTCTATTTCACGGCCATCAGAAACGCCCCGGCCGTCGAAGCCGGGCTGATTGCCTATCTCTGGCCGCTCTTGATCGTCGTCGGATCGGCGCTGCTGCCGGGCGAACGACTGCGCTGGTATCATGTGGCTGGGGCGTTGGCCGGTCTCTGCGGCACCTTCCTGATCGTCGGACGCAACGGCATCAATTTCGATGGCGCCTATGCCGTCGGCTATGGAGCGGCTTTCCTCTGCGCCTTCACATGGTCGGGCTATTCGCTGCTGACACGGCGGTTCGATGCGGTCTCGACCGACGTCGTCACCGGCTTCTGCATCGCGACCTCGATCCTGTCGCTCATTTGCCATCTCGGGCTCGAGACAACCGTCTGGCCGGAAACGGCGTTGCAGTGGATCGCGGTGGTTGGCCTCGGGCTCTTTCCTGTGGGAGCGGCTTTTTATGCGTGGGACTACGGTGTCAAGAACGGCGATATCCAGATCCTGGGTGCCGCAAGCTATGCCGCGCCGCTTCTCTCGACGCTCAACCTCACGCTGTTCGGCTTTGCCGAGCCGAGCTGGCGGATCGCGCTCGCCTGCGTGCTCGTGACAGGTGGTGCCGTGCTTGCGGCAAACGAGATGTTTCGCCGCAAGGCCACGATGGTTGAGCAAGGCGCAATAGCCTAGACGCTGAAAGGCTCTAATCCGCCGGCTTCCAGTCCGGCGGTGCCATTTCGAAGGATGCGAATTCGAAGCCGGGCGCAACCGTGCATCCGACTAGCGTGTAATCGCCCGTTGTTTCGGCTGACTGCCACCAGTTGGCGGGAATGATCGCCTGCGGACGCTCGCCCTTGGGGATGTCAGTCCCAAGGATCAGCGTCTCGCTGCTGGTGCCATCCTCAGAGCAGTGAAGCGCAAGCGGAGCCCCGGCATAGTGGTGCCAGACTTCCGCCGCATCACGGACGCGGTGCCAGTGGGAACGCTGCCCCGCCTTCAGGAGATAGTAGATCGCCGTCGAGTGGCCGCGCGATCCCCCCTTGAGGTCTCGGAACGTCTGCACGTACCAACCGCCTTCGGGATGCGCCTGCATTCCAAGCTCGCGGATAATATCGTCCGGCGACATCAGAAATTGTCCTTGCGCCGGCGGATCTCCGCGAAGACTTCCTCGTTGCTCTTGTTCTCCATCAGCAGGTTGCGACGGATGGCCGGATCGGCGGCGCGCAGGAACGGGTTGGTCTCTTTTTCAAGCGCCAGCGTGGTCGGGATGGTGAACTTGTTCTCGGCCCGCAGAGCTTCGATTTCGGCCGCACGGACTACCAGTCGCTGGTTGTCCGGATCGATGGTGACCGCAAAACGTGCGTTCGACAGTGTGTATTCGTGGCCGAAGTAGATCGCGGTTTCGTCAGGCAGCACGGCAAGCTTCTGAAGCGAGTGCCACATATCGGCAGCCGGGCGCTCGAAAAGACGCCCGCAGCCGAGCGCAAATAGCGTATCGGCGGCAAAAAGCAGCTTGTCGTCGACGAAGTGGTAGCAGATATGCCCGGCCGTATGTCCGGGAGTCTCGATGACCTGTACCGTGTGATCGCCGAACAGGAATGTATCGCCATCGGCCATGGTCTTGTCGAGGCCGGGGATTGCCACCGCCTCGTTGATCGGGCCGATGATCTCGCAGCCATATTGTTCCTTGAGCGCGAGATTGCCTTCGACGTGGTCCGTATGGTGATGGGTTGTGAAGATATGCGAGATCGTCCAGCCGCGGCGGGACGCAGCCTTCTCCACTGCGCCTGCATCCGGAGCGTCGATCGATGCCGTCAGGCCGGTTTCAGGATCGTGCACCAACACACCGAAATTGTCGGAGCGGCAGAGAAAAACGTCTAAATCCAAAGGTTTCATAGTTTCAGGCAGCCTCTTTATCGCGGGTATATCGGGAATGTAGAGGGTCGCGCCTTGAAGTCCAACCGTGCACTGATAACATTTGCCTTGATGCACGCTGATATTGTCGACCTACGCCAGTTCTATCATTCCGACCTCGGGCGCATTGCCGAGCACTCGATCGCTATGGCCCTCTCGTCGCTTTGGGTGCGGCTACCGCAGGAGCGTCTCGTTGGCCTCGGCTACGTGGTTCCCTTCCTCGATCGCTTTCAACCCGACACGGAGCGAACCTTTGCCTTCATGCCGGCCGGGCAGGGGGCGGTGAACTGGCCGGTAGGCGCTCTTTCCTCGACCGCCCTGATCTTCGACGAGGAATTGCCACTGCCGGATTCCTCGATTGACCGGGTGCTGATGGTCCATTCCCTGGAATTCGCCGAAAGCCCGCGGGAAACCCTGAAGGAGCTGTGGCGCGTATTGGCGCCAGGCGGACGGCTGGTCATCGTCGTCCCGAACCGCCGCGGTGTTTGGGCGCGCATGGAACACACGCCGTTCGGCTCTGGACGCCCCTATTCGCGAGGGCAGCTGACGAGCCTTCTGCGCGAGACCAATTTCACGCCCGGCGCGACGGCGGAAGCATTGTTCTTTCCACCCTCGAAGCTGCGCACGATGATGAGCCTGCGCAGTGTCTTCGACCGCGTGGGACGCGCCTTATGGCCGGCATTCTCGGGCGTTATTATCGTCGAGGCGCAGAAGCGGCTCTATCAGGGCCTGCCGGTTGCCGCCCGCGCCTCGCGGCGCGTCTTCGTACCGGTTCTGGCGCCGCACGGTGTTCCAACGACGCGCAGTCGTTAGAGCCTAAAGCCGTGGCACTCGACAAGGGCGCCGTTCCGTTCTATTGCCACGGGGCAATTTCAGCCGAATTTTCCCGGTATTTCCAAGGTCGATCCCATGAGCGAAGAGAAGAGCAAGCCCGTTCCGCGTCCCGGTATTCTGGATATCGCAGCCTATGTGCCGGGCAAGGAACATGCGCCGGGCGTTGCCCGCGTCTACAAACTCTCTTCCAATGAAACACCCCTTGGCGCGAGCCCGAAGGCGATCGAAGCTTTCCGCAATGCCGCCGGCAGTCTCGAGCGCTATCCTGATGGCCAGGCGACGGAACTTCGTGAGGCGATCGCGGCTGTGCATGGTCTGAACCCCGCCAACATCATGTGCGGCAATGGCTCGGACGAGTTGCTCGGCCTGCTTTGCCATGTCTATCTCGGGCCTGGCGACGAAGGCATCATCACCGAGCACGGCTTTCTCGTTTACAAGATCCAGATCATGGGCGCGGGTGCGACGCCTGTCGTCGTCAAGGAGAAGGATCAGACGGTCGACGTCGATGCCATTCTGGCGGCCGTTACGCCGAAGACCAAGATCGTCTTCATCGCCAATCCCGGCAATCCGACGGGTACCTATGTTGCGGTCAGCGAAATCCGCCGTCTTCAGGCATCCCTGCCGAAGCAGGTCGTTCTGGTGCTCGATGCCGCCTACGCGGAATATGTCCGCCGCAACGACTACGAGGCCGGCATCGAGATCGTTTCGTCGAATGCCAACGTCGTCATGACCCGTACCTTCTCCAAGGTCTATGGCCTGGCCGCGCTTCGCGTTGGCTGGATGTATGCGCCGGCAGACATCATCGATGCGGTCAATCGCGTCCGCGGCCCGTTCAACATGAACGCCGCAGCCATTGCCGCGGGTGCTGCAGCCATTCGCGACCAGGCGTTCACGCAGGAGGCCGCCTCCTTCAACCAGATGTGGATCGAGAAGCTGACGGGTGCGCTCGAGGCTCTCGGCCTCAAGGTGACGCCGTCGGTCGCCAACTTCGTGCTCATCCACTTCCCGGATGTCGATGGCAAGCGCGCGCCGGAAGCCGATGAGTTCCTGACCAGCCGCGGCTATATCCTGCGCGCTGTAAAGGGCTATGGCTTCCCGAACGCGCTGCGCATGAGCATCGGTCCGGAAGAGGCGAACCGTGGCGTCATCGAAGCGCTCGGCGAGTTCATGGGACGCAAGTCATGACGGTGCAGTTCGATCGCATTGCGCTGATCGGGATCGGCCTGATCGGCTCTTCGCTGGCCTATGATATCAGGCGGCTCGGTCTCTCAGGTGAGATCGTCGTCTCGACGCGCAGCGCCGAAACGCTGAAGCGAGCGGAGGAGTTGAGCCTGGGCGATCGCTATACGACCTCGTCGGCAGAGGCCGTCAAGGATGCGGACCTGGTGATCGTGTCGGTTCCCGTCGGCGCGTCGGAGAGCGTGGCGAAAGAAATCGCCGGCAGCCTGAAGCCCGGTGCCATCGTCACCGATGTCGGTTCGACCAAGGCATCCGTCATTGCCCAAATGCAGCCGCATATGCCGCCGCACGTGCATTTCATTCCCGGCCATCCTCTTGCCGGCACGGAGAAGTCCGGCCCAGACGCCGGATTCCCCGGGCTCTTCGAAGGGCGCTGGTGCATCTTCACCCCGATCGCCGGAACTGACCAAGCGGCATTGAAAAAGTTGCAGCAGTTCTGGGAAACGCTCGGCTCCAAGGTCGACGAGATGGATCCGGAGCACCACGACAAGGTGCTCGCCATCGTCTCGCACCTGCCCCACATCATCGCCTACAACATTGTCGGCACGGCGGATGATCTCGAGGCGGTGACGGAATCGGAAGTGATCAAGTATTCCGCGTCCGGCTTCCGCGACTTCACGCGTCTGGCCGCTTCCGATCCGACGATGTGGCGCGACGTCTGCCTGCACAACAAGGATGCGATCCTCGAAATGCTGGCGCGCTTCTCCGAGGACCTCGCTTATCTGCAGCGGGCCATTCGCTGGGGCGAGGGCGACAAGATCTTCGATCTGTTCACCCGCACGCGTGCCATCCGCCGTTCGATCATCCAGGCCGGCCAGGACGTCGATGCGCCGGACTTCGGCCGTCCGCATCCGCTCGAAAAGAAAGCCTGAAGGCTCAATTTCAGATCGGCGGGATCGATCCCAACGGAATGAAACCGCCGACCGTGGCATTGCCACGTGCTACAACGAGATCGACGGAAACCTTGTCGCCGCCGCCCGCCAAAGCTTTCAGCAGCTTGGCGGCGGTGTCGACCGTCTTGGCGATTTCAGGGAAGGTCTGCTTGACGCTGTCGCGCCAGGGGCCGAGCTGTTCGATCTCCAGCTTGAATTTGCCCGACAGATAGCCCTCCTCGTCGAAGGAGAAGGGGCCGCTCAGGGTCATGACCTTGCCGTCGCCGATGTCGGCCACGACCTTGCGCAGCTCGCCGCTGGCGCCGTAGAGGCCCTTTTGGTCGCTGCCGTCGATCATGCCGGCCTTGCCGGCCAGCGTCACGTCGGCGCTCGCCGAGAGCTTCGGGAATGCCGGCCAGTCCTTGATGGCGGTATTGGAATCCTTCAGCGAGATCGCGCCATCCAGGTCGCCGTTGTTCTGGCGAAGGTGGATCTCCGTGTGAGCAGCGTCGAAATTGATCGTCTGGCCGGTCTGGGAAACCGCCGTCCCCTTGAGCCCGTCGATGATGGTGGAGGAGCGGTCGATGCCCTTTAGCTTGGTGATCAGGCTGGATTGCAGGTTTGCCCATTCGGCATTGAGCGTCAGGCCGTGGGCGGTGCGGATCTCGGCGGGCGCGTCGAGTTCCCAAACGATATGCCCTGGAGCATAGACCTGGGCTGCGGAGCGCAGCTCGCCAAAACTCGCCGACACGCCGTTGATGTTGTCATCGACATCGACCTTCGAGCAGAACAGGCCGATCCGGAACGGATAGCCGCGGAAGTCGATATCGGCGCATTCGGCGCTGACGCCTGCGCTGTTGCCCGGCGCGATCGCCTTCAGCACCGTCGTTTTCAGCTGCGCGGCGGCATAGAACCAGCCACTCGTATAAAGCGCGATCACCAGGAGGATGATGCAGCCGAGCCACCAGAATTTTCTGCCGCTGCGGGATGGGCTTGACGCTGCCATGATGTTCTCCAAAGGTGACGCGCGAGTGGGAATGTGGGTCTGGCGTGCGATATGGACGAATTTTGGGTGTTTGGCTACGGATCACTGATGTGGAATCCGGGCTTCGAATTTTTGGAGCGTTCTCAGGCGCTTGTCTATGGCTATAGACGGTCGCTCTGCGTGCATTCCTGGGTGCATCGCGGCACGCAGCAGAAACCGGGCCTCGTGCTCGGCCTTGATCGTGGTGGTTCCTGCCGTGGAATGGCCTTTCGGATCGCGCCGGATCAGTGGGGCGAGACAATCGACTATCTGAGGGAGCGCGAGCTCGTAACCAACGTCTATCTTGAGCGTTGCCTGCCCCTCCAGTTGGCGGACGGCCGGAGCAGCAAGGCGGTCGCCTACGTCGTCGATCGAGCGCATACGCAATATGCCGGTGGGCTCGACGCGATCGCGGCGGCGCATGTTGTCCACGGTGCGGAGGGCCGATCAGGGCCGAACGACGCCTATGTCTTCAATACGCTGGCACACCTGCGGGAAATGGGCATTCGCGACCACTGGCTGGAGCAGGTGGTCGGCGAAGTGGAACGACTAAGAAACGCGGCCTGAGTTCAGGCTCTGAGTTCAGGCCGTCGTTGCCTTCGCTTTCTGCAATTCCGCGAGCCGACGAGCGGCGGTCGGCGGGAGCGGCAGGTTCGGGTTGTGCTTGACCGTGTCGACCAGCAGTTCATCGCTCGCCTTCTCGGTCACCTCGATCAGATGCGCGAAAAAGGCATCGGGGTCCATGCCGGGTTGGATTGGCGGCAGGATCCGCACCTTGAAGTGACCGGGGTAGCGCAACGTGCTGCGGCGCGGCCAGAACAGGCCGGGGTGCATGGCGACCGGCACGACCGGTAGCTGCAGGTCGCGGTACATGCGGGCGATGCCGTATTTGTAGAGCGGTTCGGCACCGGGCGGGCGGCGCGTGCCTTCGGGGTAAATGATCAGCTGGCGGCCGGTTGCCAGCTCTTCCTTGGTTCGCCTCAACGCCTCGACCATCACCTTGCCGCGGGCGCCGCGATTGACCGGGATCATCCGCTGCTTCTTGGCATACCAACCGAAGAGCGGGATCCACATCAGCTCTCGCTTCAGAATGTAGACCGGATCCTTGAGCCACGGCAGCAGGGCATAGGTATCCCAGAACGACTGATGCTTCGGCGCCAGGATATAGCCGCCATCGGGCAGATTCTCCATGCCCTCGATCTCGAAGGTCGTGCCGACGATCTTCTCCATCAGCCAGTGGCTCGACAGTGCCCAGTTCTTCGGTATGCGGTAGGCGTCCTTGCGTGGCGCGACGAAATAATAGGGGGAGAGCACGATCATGCGAACGATGAGGTTGGCGTAGAAGATCGTGTTGAAGAGAACGGAACGCAGGGCGATCATTAATTTTCCCGAGGCCAATATCCGCAAGAGGCGGTTGCGCCCTCCTACACGATATTGGCGTTCAGAAAAAGGTTTCCCTCGGCTTTAGCCGGAGACGCCTGCCGAGCGGAGCCCAGGGTGCCGGCCAAGTCCCGTCAGATTGCGCGCGCCGGCGAAGAGCACTTTCGCATATTCGGCGAGCATGACCCGCACGGCGTTGGGATCGGTGAACCAGTCGCTGGTCTTCAGGTCCGTGTTCACAACGGGGTAGGGAATGAACTGCGTTTCGGCGTCGACATAAGCGAGTTCCGCCAGGCTGCGCGGCATGTGGTAGTTGTTGGTGACGACGAGGACGCTCTTGTAGCCGCGCTGGTGGATCCAGTTCGATGCTTCCTGGGCATTGCCGATCGTGTCGAGTGCGTCGTAGCCGACGTCGACGCAGCATGTGAAAAGTTCCGGCGAGGCCTGGGTCATCCTGCGGATCTGCTTCGGCGTGGTTGTCGGATGCACACCCGAAATCAGCAGGCGTTTTCCGGCGCCTTTCTGCAGCAGTTCGACGGCCTGGTCGATTCGCTGGTAGCCACCCGTCAGAACGACGATTGCGTCTGCCCGTGGGTCAAGCGGAGGTTTCAGGGTTGTGACGGAATCGGCAAAGCGCAGGAACCCACCAAAAATCAGGGCGATGGCAAGGATGGAGGCCATGCCGCCCCAGCGCAGCATCCGTCGCACGGGGCCGCGAACAGGTCGCCCGTCGGAGCGAAGAAGCTCCGCTCCAGGGCGAATCGGGGTGCGCGGAATGTGTCCCATGCTCATGAATCGGAAAAATATATGCAGATTGCGGCGGCGAACAGACGCTTTCATGGCAAAAAAGGCATGACAAGCTTAATTCACGAGCCCATCCGCCCGTGTCGGGTCGGAACGCAACGTATCGATCTCGTAAATCGTCCGCATCACCGTCAGCCGTGCCGTGAAGGTCGTCAGCAGGGCGATGACGATCATGGTCGCAAAGATGCCGAGATAGCCCAGCGCGCCGACCGAGAACGTGCCAAAGAGCGCGGTGGCCTGGTCCGTCTGCGGCGTCGCCAAGGTCCGGCTCTGCAAGAAGCCGGCGGTGAGGAAGAACAGCGCTGCAAGGGCGCTCCCAACCGCCGATCCCTTCAGGCTGATCTTCAGGAAGTGCTTCTGAAACTCGTTGGCGACGAAGGAGCTTTCGGCGCCAACGAAATGCAGCACCTCGACGATATGGCGGTTGCCAGAGAGAGCTCCTCGGGTTGCGAAAACGACTGTCAGTACCATGGCCGAGAAGACAAGCAGCAGGATGCCGGTGCCGATCATGACCGTCGTGTGGGCCATCGACACCAGACGGTCGACCCAGGTGCGGTGATCGTCGAGCGAGGCCTGCGGAATGCTCCCCTTGAGCAGTGAGCGCATTGCCTCGAAATCAGGCGGGTTGCTTTCGTCGATGGTGATAATGACAAGCCGCGGGACCGGAAGTTCCTTGATGTCGAGCCCTGTGCCGAGCCAGGGTTCGAGTAGGCGGGCGGTTGCCGCTTCGTCGACGATCTGACCGTCCTTGGTGCCGACGAATGTCAGAGCGAGATCGCGCGCCTGCGCCAGCGTCTTTTCCATGTCCAAGCCCTCATCGGGCCTAATCTGGATGGTGATCTCGCGGGAAATCTGGCTCTCCCAGCTCGCCGCTGTGGAACGCACCATGCTGACGCCGCCGAGCGTCAGGCAGGCGAGAAAGGCCATGATGGCGATCACCACCATTAGCGCATTGCCCTGAATGTTGGCAGACGGCAGGATCGGCGCCGTCGGCCGCACCTTCATCTCCGGCCTCTTCTGACCTTTCGGAGCGGCCTCCGCCGGCGGTTTGGGCGCTGCTTTAGTCATGGATATCGAGGTGCCCTTCCGAGAGAATCATACGGCGGGCTTCAACCTGGTCCATCAGGGCCAGATCGTGGGTGGCGATCACAACGGCCGTTCCGAGACGGTTGAGCTCAAGGAAGAGATTGAGCAGACGGCGGGCCATCGGCGGGTCGACGTTGGCGGTCGGCTCGTCGGCAAGCAGAATCTCGGGACGGTCGATCAAGGCCCGCGCGATCGCGGCGCGCTGCTTTTCGCCGCCCGATAGCACCGGCGGCAGAACGTTGATGCGCTCGCCGAGACCGACCCACTTCAGAAGTTCCAGCACGTCGGTCTTGTAGGAACTCTCGTCCTTGCCACGAACGCGCAGCGGGAGGGCCACGTTCTCATAGGTCGTCAAGTGGTCGAGGAGCCGGAATTCCTGGAAGATGATGCCGACGCGGCGCCGCAGCAGCGGCAGCTCGGGCCGCGGGATATCGGAAATGTCGCGTCCGAACATGCGGATCAGCCCGCGGGTTGGCTGCAGCGATAGAAACAGCAGCCTGAGCAAGGTGGTCTTGCCGGCGCCCGAGGGGCCGGTCAGGAACTGAAACGATTTCTTCGGAATGTCGAACGTCAGGTCCCGGAGAATTTCCGGGCCCATCCCATAGCGCAAACCGACATTTTCGAAGTGGATCAACGATAGATCAGTCTTTTGTTTGTTCACCGCACGACTTGTTAACCAACAGCATTAACAACCAGTAAATTTACGGGAAAGACGCCGCTTTGATGGCGATCTTTGCGAAGCATTAACCATTAAAATTTACGACTGAGGAGGATTCGTTTCAATGCCGGATTTCCGTCCGGCTCGAAACCATGTGGACACCGGAAAGGCCGTCATCATGACCTCCTCCTCGTTCAGACGCCAGGCGCCCGGCCGCAGCTATGATTTTCTGCCGCCCGAGCCGATCAAGCGCGAGGCCCGCCGAGCCCGCCCAGCCGATGTGGCCGATGCCGAATTCGTAGTGATCAACAACCGCTCCCAGGCCTTTGATGCCCGGAGCTTCACTGGCAATCGCCGACGTCCCCCGGCGCCTTCGATGCTCCGGCCGACGTCCCCGCGAGCTTCGATGGAATCATTCGTCCGAGCGGGCGAAGCCTGGCTGCAGCAGGCATCGGTCAAGACTTTCGCCGCCCTGGTGGTCGCGCTTTCGGTGCTGGTGTTTGGTCTCGTCGGTGGCTTCTCCGGCCTCTCTGAAAGCGACGCTGCACCGGCAGAGGCACCGCTGCATTTCTCGCATGTCACGATCACGCCCCGCGAGGCAAACGGGATGCAGGTGTTGCTGATCAACGGCATCATCGACAACCAGAGCGGCACGACGCAGATCGTTCGCCCGATCCGCGCCAACTTTTTTGCCGGCGAGCAGTTGACCGCGAGCATCGTCATCAACCCGCCGGTGGATGTCATCTACGCAGGGCAAAGCCGCGGATTTTCTACGAGAGTCCAATACACCGGTGGAAAAATGCCGGAAATCCGGCTTTCGTTCATGCCCTGAAGGGCTCTAAAGGGGTGTTTCATCGCGCCGTTTGTGGTAACGGCTTGTGCTTCTATTCATGGAGCAAGCCTGCTTATGCCCGTCGTGCGCGGAAAAAACATCGAGCCACTCTTCACAGCCGAGCAGATTGCCGAACGCAATCATGCCATGGCGAAGCAGATTGCATCGGGACCGACGAAGGACCTGCTGGTTATTGCGGTGCTGAAAGGCTCGTTCATCTTTGCCGCGGACCTCATCCGCGCGCTGCATGACAGCGGCCTCGCGCCCGAGGTCGAGTTCATCACTCTCTCGAGCTATGGCACCGGCACAGTCTCGCAAGGCGTGCGGATCGTCAAGGATATCGACAGCGACGTGAAGGATCGCGACGTTCTTCTGATCGACGATATTCTGGAATCCGGCCGTACGCTGCTGTTTGCCAAGGAACTGCTCTACGAGCGCGGCGCCCGCAACGTCACCATCGCCGTGCTCCTCGACAAGAGCGTCAAGCGCAAGGAAAAGCTCGAGGCCGACTATGTCGGTTTCGAATGCCCCGACTATTTCGTCGTCGGCTACGGCATGGATGTCGCCTACGCCTTCCGCGAACTCCCATTTGTCGGCGTCGTCACCGGCGACGCCTAGGGATCACGACCTGACCCTGAATGTGCCAGGATGAGACGGGTTGTTAACCATCCCGTCCATCCCTTCCTGCCGTTTACCGATCGCAAAGGAAACTCGTGTGATTTCCGTTGCGGGGCATGAAACGGAGTGATGCACACCATGGCAAAAATTCTGATTACGGAAGACGAGGACTCCCTACGCTCTTTCGTAGCCCGCGCTTTGCGTCTTGACGGTCATGAGACCGAAGAAGCCGCTGACGGTGCGGAGGGACTGGAAAAACTCAGAGACGGCGTCTACGACCTGCTGCTCTCGGATATCCGCATGCCTGTGATGGACGGCATCGAACTGGCGCATCAGGCAAAATCCGCCTTCCCGGCACTGAAGATCCTGCTGATGACTGGCTACGCGGAACAGCGCGAACGCGCGGACGACTTGGCGGAGAAGATCGTCGATGTCGTCTCGAAGCCCTTTGCCTTGCCCGATATCCGCAAGGCTGTCGCGCGTGCGTTGGCCGCCTGAGGCGGCTAACGGCATGATCTCGACTATTCAGCCCTCATCGGGGATGAATTTGCCTTCATAGCGGACGCGAAAATTGCGTCGCTGGAAGTCCTGCTGGAAACATACAAAGATCAGTTCGATATCGGCCAGGCTGTCGCGCTTGTGGAGCAGGCTGAGCGTCACGACGATGACGCCGGCATAGCCGCGCGTCAGCCTAAACGCCGCGTTGCGGATGGCGTTGGCTTCTGCGTCCTGCCGGTCGTCGCGCCGCTCGTAGATCACCCAGAAGCGGCAGATATCCCAGGTCGAACGGAGAATTTCCGTGATTTCCGCCTGGAACTGCTCGGCATGCATGCCGGGTGACCAAGGGAGAGTCTTCTCGCCTTCGTCAGCCACGACGTTTAGGTAGCCATCGTATTCGCCGGTACGGGAGAGCGCATTCTCGATCAACTCGAATGCCGCGTTTTCACCGATTACGGTCTTGAAAAGAATTGCCATCGAATCGCTATAGTTATTCAGCTGCAGCGTGACAAGACGAAGCTTTCGCCAGGCGGGACTCGCCTCGGTGGCGGAATTTGAAGTTTGTCATCGAGTCACGCACAGATCATGCCTTCGCCGCGCCACATGGAGACGATGGCCTCGTTGGCAAGGTCCAACCCGTAGCTTCTCAATAGTCGGGGCAGGCAGGATTTATGGTCGTTCCGCTGTTTCCGCCCTGCGTCTGCAGCGTGCCGGGAATCGGCCTCGGCGGACAGTTGACGGGTTGCCGTGCCCTGGAGCGGCTGGACGAAATGCTCCCCGTTGTCTCCATGCTGTAGGGAGCCGGTCGGTAGCTGTTCGATCCGCCCCAGCTTCGGCTCGATTCGTAGCCGTCGGCAGCAAGGGTCCTGCCGCCGCTGTTGGTCGTTGCGAAACCACCAATATCCATTGCGCTTGCCGTGCTTGCAGCCATGCCGAATCCAAGAGCGACAGCTGCGATCAGCTTCCATTCCGTTTTCATGGAAATACCCTCAACTCGTGCCCAAACGACGCGCGATCTGCGTCAAAATAGACATAGGGAGTGCTGGCGTGGAGGTGGCGAATCTCACGCTATTGTGACCTGAATTGGCACAGCCGAGCTATTGAATGTCCAGAAGCCGTTCCAGATAGCGCCGTTCGATTTCCTGCGGCGGGTTGTTGCCGAGCTTCTCGCGAATGGCATCCAGGATTTCGCGGGCGCGCTGCACGTCGATCTCGTCCGGGACCTTCACCTGATCGCCGAAATCGGGGCCTTCGGCGCGGCGCGGACGTCCAAGCGGGTCGCGGCCGTTCTGATTGCCTTGCCCGACCTGGCCCTGCTGGCCTTGTCCCTGTTGGCCCTGCATGGCCTGCATCATCTGGTTCATCATGTCACGCGCGCCCTGACGGAGCGCCTCGAGGGCGCGTCCCTGGCCCTGGATGGCCGGTTCGCCGTGACCCTGACCGAGTTCGCGTCCGGCGCCTTCCATTTCGCGCTGGGCCTGGCCGAAGCCCGGACCGGGCTTGATGCCCATGTCGCCGAGACCCTTCTGCAGCTCGCCAAGCTGGTTGCCAAGTTCGTCCTGGCGCGAACGCAGCTGCTTCAAGGCTTCGCGCAGCTGCTCAGCCGTCATCTGGTCGGAAGGCGACTGGCCCTGCTGGTTCTGGCTCTGCTGTTGGTTCTGGTTCGGGTCCTGACTCTGGTCTTGCTGTCCCTGGTGTTGATCCTGCTGCATGCCGTCATTGTCCATCGGCATCTCGTCCAGCAGCGGATCGTTCATCCCCATGTTCGGATCGCCGCGCTGCATGCGATCCTTCAACTGCTGGTCCAGCTTGAAGGTCTCTTCCATCAGCTTCTGCTGGTCACGCAGGATCTGGCCAAGCTTGTCCATCTGCTGGCGCATCTGGCTGTTGTCCTGACCCTGCTGCCCCTGCTGTGGCCTGCCGGCCTGCAGGTTGTTCATCATTCGCTGCAGCTCGGAGAGCATCTGCTGGGCAGCGTCGCGGTTGCCGGAGCGCGCCAGATTCTCGATCTGGTCCATCATCCGCTCCAGATCCTGCTGGCGAAGGATGTTCTGAGCATTCTGGTTCGGCTGCATCGGCGCATTCTGCATGCGCTGCGCAAGCTCCTTCATGTAGTCCTGCATCGCCTTGCGCAGCTCGTCCATGAGCTTCTTGATCTCGGCATCAGGGGCGTTGCGCTGGAGAGCGTCGGCCAGGTTCTGCTGGGCGTTGCGCAGATTGCGTTCTGCCTGCGACAGATCGCCATCCTCCATGCCTACAGCGATATCCCAGAGGTGGTCGGCGGTATCCTTCAGCGCCTCCTCGCTCTTGGCGAGCTTCATCCGCGTCAGAGCGGATTGCAGCAGCAGGTAGTTAGTCAGCTTCGGGATCGTCTCTTCCGGGCGCAGCGTCAGCGCCTCGTTCAGCGTGATCGCTTCCAGCATCTTACGCGTGTCGAGCGAAAAGACCTGCCGCTCTTCGGCGACGGCGGCGGCCAGCGGCTCGTGGAACGGGCGGGACGGCATCGTCATCTCGTAGGGCGAGCTGCGACCCGTCTGGCCGGCGGCGTCCTTGGCAATAAGGGTGATGCGGACCCGCTTGCCCGACAGCGGATGCTCGGTCAGGTTCTTGCTGGTCAATCCCTTGGAGTCACGCGAATTGCGGCGGGGGATCTCCAGGCGGAAGTCAGGCAGCGGATAAAGCGGCGTTGCGGCCGGGTCGGAGTCGACAGGAACGATCTCCGCGCGCGCTTCCTGCACGCCGTAATCGTCCTTGACCGTGAAGCCGATTTCGAGAGCGCCGTTGACGGTCGGCTTCGGTATTCCATTGAAGGCGATCTCGGGCGCCTTGTCAGGAATAACGTCGAAGCTCCACACGCGACCGTTGACCTCGAGCCTGCCGTTTTCCTCGAGCTTCATCAGATGCGTCGTGGCGGACAGCGCGGGATTGATGGGAGCCGTGCCGTCGGCCTGCTGAGTGGCCACTGGCGTAACAGGGGGCTTGGCGGCTTCCTGAGGCGTGATGTCCTCGGCCTCGCCATTCTCGTGCCGGAAGACAACCTTCTCCGCCGTCTTTCCGCCGCTGACGCGGACCGTCAGGCTCGAGAGTTCGGGGACGCGGATCGCCGTCTGCTCGGTACCGTTTGCCGTCAGATAGATCGGCGCGCGACCGGTGTAGGAGGGGGGCGTGACCCAGGCGTCGATACGCACGGCAGGATCAACTGCCTGCGGCGCGGGCCGCGGCTGCAGCGCATCCGAGATCGAACCGCCGCTCGTCGATAGCGAATAGGCGAAAGCCATTACCACAAGCAATGCCGGGATGGCACGCAAGGCCAGCCGGTCGTGGGAGGCGATGTCGGGGCGTGGGAAGCCGGTATCGAGCGCCGCGATCTTCTCCGCCATCCGCGTCTGATGTTCGCGCCAAAGGGCGCGGGCGAAAGGCGTGTCGGTGGCGGGTTCGTCTTCCTGAACGGCAACAGGCTGATGCTGCAGGCCGTTGCGCTGCTCGAGCAACCGATCGGCAGCAGCCACATCGGGCCAATGAAGCCGGCGCAGCGGAAGGAGGGTGACGAGGGTGGCAGCCGCAAAAATGATCAGTAGCGCCACGCGAATCCATTCGGGCGCGTAGCGGAAGACACCGAACCAAGACGCTGTGAGGTAGAGCGCCACAACCGACAGAATCGGCAGCAGGAGAGGTAGGATCTGTTCGAACAGCAGGACCAGGCGCGCCAGAAAGCGCTTGGCCGCGACCAGGCGCGCCAAGGAAGGCCTCAGGGCAAATGCTCCGGTTTTCTCCTTGCTGGAGCTCTTGTTCAATCCGTTCTCCGCGCGCTGACGTTCAAAGCAGGAGGGCGCTTCCGGCGATTGCCGGGGCAATTCGCTCTCGATCAAGGATAGCATTCTTTGTGGCGAAGGCGAGGGCAAGCCCCAGCCAATGCCGGTTTTTCACGGTTCTTCGCCAAAAAGTGATGCCCCCGCCAGGCAGTGATCAGTCCAGCCAGGCCGGGATGGAATCGAGGGCGATGAGCTCTTCGTAGGTGCCGCGCGGGCGAATCACGTGGAAATCGTTGCCCTTGACGATCACTTCAGGAACCAGAAGGCGGCTGTTATAGGTGCCGGCCTGAACCGCGCCATAGGCGCCGGCGGTGCTGATGGCGAAGAGATCGCCGGACTTCGGCATCGCCATTTCGCGGTCGAGCGCCAGATAGTCGCCGGTTTCGCATACGGGGCCGACGATATCCGCCTTGATGCGCGGCGCGTTCGCTGCCGAGATCACTACGGGGCGGATCTCGTGATGGGCCTCATAGAGAGTCGGACGGATGAGGTCGTTCATCGCGCCATCGACGATCACGAAGGTTTTCTCGCCGCCGTCCTTCACGTAGATCACTTCGGTGACCAGGATGCCGGCATTGCCGACGATCAGGCGGCCGGGCTCAGTGACGATCTTGCAGTTGAGGTCGCGCAGAGTGTTCGTGACGATCGCAGCATAGGCTTCCGGCGATGGGGGCGGGTTGTTGTCGTCCCGGTAGGGGATGCCAAGGCCGCCGCCCACATCGACGTGATGGATATCGTGGCCCTCTGCGCGTAGCGTGCCGACCAGTTCGCGCAGCAGCTTGAAGGCGTCTTCGAATGGCTGCAGGTCGGTGATCTGGCTGCCGATATGCATGTCGATGCCGGTCACTTCGATGCCGGGCAGGCTTGCTGCGCGGGCATAGACGGCGCGGGCGCGCTCCCAGGAAATGCCGAACTTGTTTTCCTTCTTGCCAGTCGAGATCTTCGCATGCGTCCTGGCGTCGACATCGGGATTGATGCGGAAGGAGACAGGGGCCTTCTTGCCTGCCCTGACGGCGCGCTGGTTGAGGATCTCGAGTTCCGGCTCGGACTCGACGTTGAAGCAATAGATGCCGGCCTCGAGGGCCAGGTCCATCTCCCGCGCTGTCTTGCCGACGCCGGAGAACATGATGCGCGATGCCGGGATGCCGGCGGCCAGTGCGCGACGCAGCTCTCCCTCGGATACGACGTCGATGCCGGCGCCGAGATTGCCCAGCGTCTTTAGCACTGCCTGATTGGAATTCGCCTTCATGGCGTAGCAGACCATCGCGTCGACATCGCTGAAGGCTTCCGAGAAGACGCGGTAGTGGCGCTCGAGAGTGGCCGTGGAATAGACATAAAAAGGCGTGCCGACGGCCTTGGCGATCTCGGGAACGGGAACGTTTTCGGCGTAGAGAACGCCGTCGCGGTAGTCGAAATGGTTCACGTCAGTGGCCTCTCAAAGCATGTCTCCCGACGTGGGAACCGGTTTCGGGATCAGGACATGCATAAATACAAAGGCTAAAGCGCTGCTGGCGAATCCGAAAGATCGCCGCGTGCCTTAGAGAAGCGGATCGAGGATGAAGGGCCTGTCGACCCTGCCCGGCTGCGGCGTCGGCTTGGACGAGTCACCGGTCTTCGTTGCGTTCGCGCTCGGCGGGTCGAGATCGCCCTTTCGCCCGCACCCGGCGACGGCAAGGCCGATCACGGCGAAAACAACCGTCAGGCGGACGATCTGCGGCAAGCTCTTATGCATGGAATTCCTCTTGGGAAGCGGCACTGGTGGACACCTTCATAGCGAAGTTTATCCAGCTTGTGCACCCTGATTGTTGAGGTCAGTTGCGGGCTCGCCAATAGGCGATCTGCTTGCGCACTTCCGACGGCGCCGTGCCGCCGAAGCTCTTGCGGCTTGCAACCGATGCCTCGACCGTCAGCACGTCGTAAACCTTGTCGGTGATACCGGCATTGATCGCCTGCAGATCGGCAAGCGACAGCTCGGCCAAGTCGCAGCCCTTGCTCTCGGCCAGCGCCACCGCACGGCCGGTCACGTGATGCGCGTCACGGAACGGCAGGCCGGCTTCGCGCACCAGCCAGTCGGCAAGGTCGGTCGCGGTCGAATACCCGGAACCGGCAGCGGCCTTCATGCGCGCGCTGTTGACGGCCATGTCGCGAACCATGCCGGTCATGGCTGATACTGCCAGCTCCAGGCTTTCGGCAGCGTCGAAGACCTGTTCCTTGTCTTCCTGCATGTCCTTGGAATAGGCGAGGGGCAGGCCCTTCATGATTGTCAGAAGTGCGATCAGCGAACCGTTGATGCGGCCGGTCTTGGCGCGCACCAGCTCAGCGGCGTCAGGGTTCTTCTTCTGCGGCATGATCGACGAACCGGTGGAGAAGGCATCCGACAGGCGCACGAAGCCGAATTGCGGCGTCGACCAGATGACGATTTCTTCCGCCAGACGCGACAGGTGCATGCCTGCGATGGCGGCGATCGACAGGAACTCGATGGCGAAGTCGCGGTCCGAAACCGTGTCAATCGAGTTGCGTGTCGGCTCGCGGAAGCCCAGCGCCTTTGCCGTCATGTGGCGATCGATCGGATAGCCGGTGCCGGCAAGCGCTGCCGCGCCGATCGGGCTCTCGTCCAGATGCTCAATTGCATGGCGCACGCGCGAGCGGTCGCGGCCGAACATTTCGACATAGGCCATGCAATGGTGGCCAAAGGTGACGGGTTGGGCGGTCTGCAGATGCGTGAAGCCCGGCATGACGGTCTCGGCGTGCTCTTCGGCGCGGTCGAGGAAGGCGGCGATCAGGTTGGTCAGCAGCTGCTCGGTCTTCTGCAGCTCTTCCTTGACCCAGAGGCGGAAATCGAGCGCGACCTGGTCGTTGCGGGAGCGGGCTGTGTGCAGGCGACCGGCGGCCGGGCCTATCAGCGTGGCGAGGCGTGCCTCGACGTTCATATGAATGTCTTCGAGCTTGCGGGAGAATTCGAAACTGCCGCTCTCGATCTCTGACAGGATCGTGTTTAGCCCTTCGACGATCTTGACTTTATCGTCTGCCGAAATGATGCCCTGGTGGGCAAGCATGGTGGCATGGGCGATAGAACCGCGGATGTCCTGGGCAAACAGCTTCTTGTCGAAACCGATCGAGGCATTTATCTCCTCCATGATCGCATCGGGACCGGAGGCGAAACGGCCGCCCCA
Source organism: Rhizobium sp. 10N414 (assembly GCF_056394785.1). Taxonomy (NCBI): domain Bacteria; kingdom Pseudomonadati; phylum Pseudomonadota; class Alphaproteobacteria; order Hyphomicrobiales; family Rhizobiaceae; genus Rhizobium; species Rhizobium sp. 10N414. The sequence continues at coordinate 46,972 of NZ_JBFTIN010000037.1, forward strand.
CATCTGGTTGGAAGATTTGGTATCCGTGCTGTCGGCCATGACGATGCCTGCCTTGAAGAACGCGTGTCTCGGAGAATGAAATGACGACAAGAAAGTCCCTGCGCGTGCCATCCCTGAAGCTGATCGGGATTGCGGCCGTCGCAGGCATTGTTGCCGGTGCGGCAGCGGTTTACATCAGGGAAGCCGGGTCTGGCAATGGCAGGACGCAAACGGCCTCGGGCGAATGCGCGGCGACAAAGGAGATCGCCGCGAGAATCGCGCCGCTGCTCAAGGGACAGGTGGCGGCGATGGTCGCTCCTGACGAGCACCGCAGGCTTACCACCGTTTCCTTCAAGGGCGGGGACGGAAAATCGATGACGCTCGACAATTTCGCCGGCAAGACCGTGCTCTTCAATCTCTGGGCGACGTGGTGCGTACCCTGCCGCGAGGAAATGCCGGCGCTGAACGCGCTCGAGAAGGAGCTGGGCAGCGACAGGTTCCAGGTCGTGCCCGTCAACATCGACACCGGCGACGACGAGAAGCCGAAGGCCTTTCTCAGCGAGATCGGCGTAAACGCGCTGCAGCTTTACCGCGACAACACGATCGAGGTCTTCAACAGCCTGAAGAAGGAAGGCCTCGCCTTCGGCCTGCCGGTCACGCTTTTGATCGACGGCAAAGGCTGCCTGATCTCTGCGATGAACGGTCCCGCCGCCTGGGACAGCGACGATGCCAAGGCGCTGATCAAGGGCGCGATAGGTTCGTAAGCTGTGTCTGAGCACTTTGACGCGTTTGAAGAAAATACCAGTCGACCTTGCCTGGCGTAAACGCGACAGCCGCCCGCTTTTCCCACAATGGCGTTGTATGGTCACCGACAACGAGGATATCCGTCGATGGTAGCTTTGGATCGGCTGCAATCTCGGAAATCTTGTCGAAAACCTCTGCCCAGATCTCGGTCAATTCGCAAACGCGCTGGTTCTTAATGACTGCTTCGTTGGTCCTGCAATGAAGCTGGCCGCCAGGTTTCGCGACGTAGGGTATGTGCGAGTTAAGCGTCAACCAGTAGACTATCATCGGCTGCGCGCTCTTGGCCAGAAGACGGAGATGAACTGCGTCACCAACTTCGCCATCACAAAGGCCGTTGAAGACGCTGCCGCATCGGGATGGGAAGAGCTGCCGATCGCGTGCAAGGTCGTCGAGGAAATGGGATTCTTTTATGCCAATCCGGGGGTACCAGACATCTCGATCGAACATTTCGCTGGAATAGCCGTGGTAGGAGATTGTAGCGAAACCCCTTTCGGCAAGTTGTCGAGGAAGGCAGTCGTATTGTTCGGCGCGCAGATAGTCGGTGAAATTCCCCCATCGCCCGCATAGTTCGCGTGACTCGGCAGAGGTGGTTGAGCCCTCAAAGTTGCTTCTGCCGGAGAGTACGCTGTAGCCCGCTTTAACTGCTGCACTTTCAAATTTGCTGGCCAAGAGGGCTTTCATCCCGGGGTCGGAAAACGAGCCAAGCCCTTCCACTATGACGATCAGCAGGTTCCGTCCGCGCTTGGTTATGCTTTCGGCATCAAGGCCGTTCAGTGCCATCGCACTTTCAAAATGTGAGGCAGGCTGTTTTACGTATGAGCGATTGACGTAGCCATCTGCCACGGGCAGCGCAGCGGCCAGGATGGCCGCGGGCAATGGCGAGGCAGCGCAAAGCGCCTTTCTATGCCGGTTTACGAGCCAAGCTGTTCCAAGCGCGTTGAAAAGAAAAAGAGAAATTGCGCCGATGTAAAAAGCAGATGCGGCGACATCGATCGATGCAAGATAGCGAATCGTATGAAAGGCGGTTGCCAGGGGTAAGTAGAACATGACTGCGACCACCAAGCTTAAGTCGATAATCGCCACGAGCCCGAAAAGGACATAAACAAACGGTGGCCGCAGCCAAAGGGAAATCATCGCTGCCAGGAAATAGAGGGGAGGCGAAACCAGCCGGTAGACAAGAAAGTACGGAGTTGCGAGCAGGAAGATCAGATTCGGCACGACCACTGCCACCAGTGCAAGAAGCCATGTATTTGGCTGCGCCAGCCTTTTCAGCATGTCGTTCGAAGCGCTTTTCTTGCTCGTGCTGTTCATCGATGTCCCTCGGCTCGATCCAAGGCTAATCAATAAACCTTCAGCAATCGTATATGCTTTTGAGCGACTTTATTTAGCGGACACAACCAGAAGCTCGTCGCGGTGGCCGTCGAAGCCGCGGCGAGGTCTTCAACAGCCTGAAGAAGGAAGGCCTCCCCGTCACGCTTTTGATCGACGGCAAGGGCTGCTTGATCTCCGCCATGAACGGCCCCGCCGCTTGGGACAGCGACGATGCCAAGGCGCTGATCAAGGGAGCGATAGGATCGTAGGCAAGGCGGCTTATGGCTGCTTGCGTGCAGAACAGCGAATGGGCTAGGTGGCATCTGCTACACATGGGGTAATCGCGGTGCGACTGCCCCCGGCAACTTTATGCAAGATGATGCTGGCTGGGTTGGTTGCCCCCGATAAGATGGAAATACGGGCTCACGATTGGAACCGGGGGCCCCAAACATCGAATGGAGGCAACCATGGACCAATATATAGGGCTCGACGTTTCATTGAAAGATACTGCGATCTCGATCCGAGAGGACGGGAAGCGGATCTGGCGGGGGAAGCGCGCTTCGGATCCAAAGGTGCTAGCGCAGGTGATCCGCAAGCACGCTCCGAACGCCAAACGCGTCATATTCGAGACTGGGCCGCTGTCGACGTGTTTCTATCACGCGCTGACGGCGGAGGGAGTGCCCGCTATCTGCATCGAAGCGCGGCACGCGCAAAAGGTATTGAACGAGACGCTCAACAAAACAGATGCCAACGATGCGGATGGCTTGGCCCAGCTGGCCGAAGCCGGCTTCTACAAAGCGGTCCGAATCAAGTCATTTGACAGTATGTTGACGCGCACGCTGGTCGGGGCCCGCAATCAGCTCCTGAGCATCTCAACTCAACTTAGCAACCAAATCCGCGGCCTGATGAAGACATTCGGTCTTATTATCCCCAAAGGAACGGGTCGGGTGTTTGATGGCAATGTCAGAGAGCTTTTGGCTGGGAATGATGACCTTGCAAGGATCATATTGCCACTGCTTGAGGCATGGCGCGACATTCGCAAGCGCGCGGCCGATCTTGATCGCCAGTTGCTCGCAGTGGCACGGCAGAGCCAGGCTACGAAGCTTCTGATGACGATCCCAGGCATCGGTGCCGTCACGGCGGTGTCCTACGTCGCAGCGATCGAAGATCCAGAAAACTTCCGCACGTCGCGCTCGGTTGGCGCCTGGCTCGGGCTGACAACGCGGCGCTACCAGTCGGGTGAGGTCGACTATAACGGCCATATTTCGCGAAGAGGTGACAACCATCTGCGGGGGCTGCTTTATGAAGCGGCGACAGTGCTTCTCACGAGCGCCAGTGCCAGAACCGAGAGCAGCCTAAAGAGCTGGGGGCTTAAGCTGCGTGAGCGGTTGGGCTTCAAGCGCGCTGCGGTGGCAGTTGCCCGGAAGCTTGCGGTCATCATGCACAGCATGCTCAGGACAGGAGAAGTCTTCAACGCATCGGCTGGCGCCACCGCATAAGCGACACGCCAGCCTTCTTCCCTCAGCGCGTCAAACCTGATTTGAGGCACTGAGCGTCCCTGCTGCGGACGTGGGTTGGATCATTCCGCTACGAGTGGCTGCAGCTCGTTGAGACTGCGCGCTACACATAGGAAGGTCCTGCCTGCGAAGCCCATTGTGCGGCGACATTTGTCGACCGCGAAGACAACCCTGCTCCCAGCACCGGATAGCTCCAAAGGACATGGCCGCTGAGCGCCGATCCACCAATCGCTTTACTCCGCGTTGCCGACCCGCAACCTGGCAAGGTCGCCAAATGCCTAAACCACCTTGACGACTGGAATGCGATTAGACAACCACTCTGAATTCTTCGTTGTTAATCTGCGATTTGAGAAGCTGCCGACAGAAGCTCTTCGGGATTGAGCGCCTGGCACACATTTCGCCCCTCGTCTTCGACCTCCGTGAAGCTCCAACGCACCACACTTTCTCGATCGAGCAAGAAGTGACCGACAAGCTGCATGTGTCCGGCGAGGCTCACCTGCCGATCGGCTTCCGTAAATTCGTACCGGTCCTTTTTGTTGAGAAGATCGCCTGCTATGGGCGGGGCCACTGGTTCCGGCAACTCTCCCGGTCGATCGACCCGCATTGCCATGACCACGTCCATTCCAACCTTATATGGCCAGTCGGTCTCATTGTGCGTGAACTCGAGGACGGGCAAGCCGAAGGCGCGATGCAAAGCCCGTTCCGGGTCGGATGCCGCAAGAAGATTGGGTATCGGTTGGTAACGGAAATAGAGTCGCGCGCGTTCTACCGGGGTGCTTACAACGACCAGGGATTCGATGCCTTTCTCGCGCAGCGCCGAGCTGAGCTGAGCCATAGCTGCGACATGGCGACGGCAGAACGGACAGTGCAGGCCCCGAAACAGACCGATCAATAGCGGGCTGCGGCCACGAAAGTCATCGAGTGCGATCTTCCCTTCGCGTGAGATTGCATCCAGCACAAAGTTCGGAGCTTGGTCGCCCGGTTGCAACAGATGTTCGACATGGCACACAGACATAAACAACCTCCTCGCCGCGGGGATCAGAAAGGCACCACGACAAGTGCTTTGAAGTCGAGCCCGCATTGGGCGCTGCCGAGGTCAAGATTAAGCGTTGCAGGCCTGACCTCGTCTTGGCGAACCGCCAGGATCGATCCTGAGAATGGCCCCACATTGGCCGACGAGCAAGCGCTAAACAGCAAAACTGGTCTAGCTCTGCGGGGCGCCTGTTGGACGGCGGTGAGGGCGGCCAGATCTCCACATGAACGGCCCGCCGTCGCCAGCGAAGTCCATCACCGTCCTTTATGCAATGCTTACATCGGGTGCCCGTCCATCCAATCGAAAAGATATGCCCGCACCGATAATCTTAGCGGGTGCGGTCGATCATCTGGCCGCTTGAACAGTCATGCAGTTTTGCTGGAAGGATGAGGCGATGTACGGTCGCTGGTGGTTATATTACGTCGCGGCGCAATCGCGTCAGACGGCTCAAGCGCAATCATCTGGGAACACCGATAAGCACGAGGTTGCCTTCGATCGCGCAGACGATTTCTGGATCTTCGTCAGGCTTGCACTCGTTCTTGCGGTCTTCTTCGCCGGGCTGGCTTGCATTCTTTGGGTCGCAAGCTGATCGCTGGGTTTCGTCCAAGGGCGACGATTGCAACCCATGATGCTCGACATTTTCGCTGGCCAAGCCGCGATCCTCAGTCTCTGGGTAACGCCGTTGCCACAACGATCATCGGTCAGCGTCCCCATCCGTCGCAAGCAGTCAGTGGTGGATTTAGCCACAGCACTTGGTAGCAGCATTCGCTGGCCCGCAGCAGGCCGTCTCTTGGGCTTGCTTGGCCAGCCACCGGTCACGCGGCCTGCAGCTTGCCGCGCGGGCAACGAGTTCAACCTGCACCACACCGTTGCTGATGACCGGGACCGAGGCGCAATAGAGCTGCATCGGCTGCACGCCATCGCTTACTTCAAAGGTCAGCTTCGCCGAGCCATCAAGCTTCACATGTTCGGAAACCTTGCGAATGATGGCGGCGAACTTGCCGGCCGGCATGTGGGTGCGGTCGCCCTCCTCGATATCCCAGAGCTGAACGAAGATCTCCGCCCACGTTTCGGGGTTGGCTCCGCAGTCGAATGCCGAAAACTGTCCGGCCTTGACCTCGGTGACATGGTAGCCCGGCTTCACCAACCGACCGTCGTAGCGGAACGCCAGAGGGAGATCCGGAGATGCCGCCAGGGCCTCAAGCAGAAGGCCGAGGCTGATATCTGAAGACAGGGCCTTGTCGATCACATTCATATGAGATACTCCTTGTTTCAACATTTCAAGGAATATTGAATTATGGATGAACGTCAAGCCCTTGCTTCGTTCGGCGCGCTATCTCAGGAGACCCGCCTCCAGATCGTCCGCATGCTTGTCGTTGCCGGCCCCGATGGCATGGCCGCCGGGACGATTGCGGAGAAGCTCGAACTATCGCCTTCGAACATTTCCTTCCATCTGAAGGAGCTGGACCGGGCGGGTCTTGTCAGCCAGCAGCGCGAAGCCCGCTCGATCATCTACACCGCCAATTACGATGCGCTCGGCGGTCTCGTACGCTTCCTGATGGAAGACTGCTGCGCCGGCCATCCGGAAATCTGTGCGCCGGCTGCGGAAGTCACTGCCTGCTGCCCGCCCGGCAAGGGAAAAATTCAATGAACGTCCTGATCTGGTCCGGGACCTGAGGCCATGACATCTTTTCCGCTCTCCCGTCGCCTTGCCTCGGAGGCGTTGGGCACAGCTCTTCTGGTCGCGACCGTGGTCGGATCGGGCATCATGGCGGACAGACTGACGTCGGATCCGGCGCTTTCACTCCTCGCCAATACGCTGGCAACGGGGGCGATCCTTGTTGTGCTGATCACCATCCTGGGGCCGATTTCCGGCGCTCACTTCAATCCGGTCGTATCGCTGGTTCTTGCGTTCCGCCGCGCGCTGCCTGCCTCTTCGGTGCAGGCCTATATCGGTGCACAAATCCTTGGCGGCGTTGCCGGAACGCTGCTCGCGCATGCCATGTTCGGACTGCCTCTACTGCAGGTCTCGACCACCATCCGCACTGGCAGCGCGCAGTGGCTGGCCGAAGTGACTGCCACGTTCGGCCTCGTCTTCGTCATCCTCGCCGGTCTGCGCTTTCGCGCCGATGCGGTGGCATGGCTGGTCGGCCTCTATATCACGGCGGCCTACTGGTTCACCGCTTCGACCTCATTCGCCAATCCTGCGGTCGCTATCGCCCGCTCGCTGACGAACACTTTTTCCGGCATCCGCCCGGTCGATCTGCCGGGTTTTATTGTCTCAGAAATCCTCGGCGCATTGCTGGCGCTGTTGCTGGCGAGTTGGCTGCTGATGGAAGCTCGCAATCCTCAATCACTGACTGAAACGGAACCTGCGCCATGACAATCGACGTCACGATCTATCACAATCCGAAATGCGGCACCTCGCGTAATACGCTGGCAATGATCCGCAATGCGGGCATCGAACCTGTGGTCGTCGAATACCTAAAAGATCCGCCGAGCCGTGAACAACTCATAAAGATGATCGCGGATGCAGGCCTGACCGTCCGTACCGCGATCCGCGAGAAAGATACGCCCTACGCCGAACTCGGACTCGACAACCCTGACCTGACCGACGACGAGTTGCTCGATGCCATGTTGAAAGACCCGATCCTGATAAGCCGTCCCTTCGTCATCAGCCCGCTGGGCACGCGCCTCGCCCGGCCTTCGGAGGTCGTCCTGGATATCCTGCCCGGCACCCACAAAGGTCCGTTCGCCAAGGAAGACGGGCAGCAGGTTCTCGATGCCCAAGGTAAACGCCTTGTCTGAACGCGTGCCGCTTCTGGCCGTGCTGGCGCTCGGTGTGACACAGATCATCGGCTACGGCACCCTCTATTACAGTTTCAGCATTCTTGCTCCCGATATGGCCGCGCAGTTTGCCTGGTCGAAGGAATGGGTCTTCGGCGCTCTCTCTGCGGCGCTTCTGGTCGGCGGCCTAACGGCTCCGTGGTTGGGAGCGCTGTTTGACCGGATCGGCGCCGGCCGGGTGATGACTACGGGCTCGTTTATTGCTGCCGTCTCTCTGGCCGCCAGCGCTCTCGCGCCCAACAAGGCCGTGTTTGTTGCCGCGCTCATCGCCGTCGAAGTTGCCGCAAACCTTGTTCAGTACGGCGCAGCCTTCGCGCTGCTTGTGCAGATCCGGCCACAGGTTGCATCCCGCAGCATCACCTATCTGACGCTGATTGCCGGTTTTGCCTCGACGATTTTCTGGCCGATCACCGCGGCGCTGAATGCGCATCTTACGTGGCAGAACGTTTATCTGATCTTCGCCGTTCTCAACCTGTCCATCTGCCTGCCGATCCATGCATGGCTGTCGCGCAGCAGGAGCACGCAACGGACGACGGCGGCATTGGTCGCCGCCCCGCGAGTGGAGGGGATCTTGCCTCCTGCTCGCCGCCGGCTCGGCTTTGCCATCATGGTCAGCGGCTTATCACTGATGTCGCTCGTCAGTTCGGCCACGCTGATGCATCTGGTTCCACTACTGTCCGGACTTGGGCTCGGCGGAGCCGCCGCCCTCGTGGGGACACTCTTCGGCCCATCGCAGGTCAGCAGCCGGCTGATCAACATGGTCTTCGGTAAGAACCTGCCGGCAATCCATCTGGCGGTGATCGCGGCCATGCTGATTCCGGGCGGCGTGTTGGTGCTGCTGTTCACGGCTCCGTCCGTGCCGGGTGCGATGGCTTTCGCCGTGATCTTCGGCATGGGTAATGGCCTGCTGAGCCTCGTCAGCGGTACGCTGCCTCTGCATCTCTTCGGCAGCGACGGTTACGGCAAGTTGCAAGGGAGAATGATGGCAGCGCGGCTGATCCTGTCGGCGCTTGCGCCGTTCGTCCTGGCTTTTGCGATGGAGAACTTCGGCATCACACAGTCGCTCGGCACGGCCGCTGCTTTAGGCGGGCTTTCCATCATCGCGCTACTTTCCATCCCGGCGTTGCGATGATTGCGGTTGGCGCACCGCCGACCGGAAGCCGTGGCCGGTCGCGAGCGCCTGCAACCTGGAGTACTTCTATCGCAGTGACCGTGCGACTAGCGACACTGCAAGTCTATTGCCGACCTGGCCGTCAGCGCTAGGTTTGTGAATCAGACACAGTCGCGCGGATAAGTTGGACCCGCGACCGAACCAAGCTTTCGAAGCTCTAGCTCGCTTTGCTGGTGCGCAGCGAGCCCTCTCGAACCAAGTCGGTGTACTGATGCGATAGCGTAGGAGGCGTAGATGGCAATTTCGCGCAAGCAGGCAGAGCGTTTGCTAACGGCGGACGAATGGCAGCTCGTTCAAAAGACTCACCATCCGGCAATGCAGGATTTGTCGGATACAGATCTCTCTGATCTCGCCAAGCGAATCCGTGAAAGGCGCGATCGTGCGCAAAGCGAGGCGAACAGACAGCGCAGGGAAATGAGAGGCAAGGCGCAACCCAAAGGGGCGACACCGGCACGCAAGGATACAGGCACGAGAGGCAAACTCGAAGTTCTGGCCATGGGCGTGCGCAGCGTGAACGCGGAACAGGCCCGCCGGCGTCGAATGCTTGCTAAAATTCAGATGGTCGAGAACATGCGCGCCGCGTTGGCACGAAGGAAAGAAGCGAAAAGCGAGAAGGACGAGTCATTTAACACGCGGCAGGCCCACGCAGGCATGCACTCGATCGAAAGCACAAAGCGCAAAGATCTCATCCGCCCCATGGAGCGCGGTAGACTGCGGAAGGCGAGCGCCGTTTCGCAGGCGAAGCGCGATGCTCGCGGCGCATAGGTTCTGGTTTCGCCAGCTCATCAGTTTCGGCGGACAACCTTCGAACGGCAAGAATGAAACTAGACCGTGCGGATCGTCGAGATCGGTTGGCGTCAGCGGGTCGGGATCGGCGTATCGCCGCGATAATCGTAGAAGCCGCGCCCGGACTTGCGGCCGAGCCAGCCGGCTTCGACATATTTCACCAGCAGCGGGCAGGGGCGATATTTCGAGTCAGCCAGGCCGTCGTGCAGCACCTGCATGATCGACAGGCAGGTGTCGAGGCCAATGAAATCGGCAAGCTGCAGCGGCCCCATCGGATGATTGGCGCCTAGTTTCATGGCGGTGTCGATGGCGTCGACGGTGCCGACGCCTTCGTAGAGCGTGTAGATGGCTTCGTTGATCATCGGCAACAGGATGCGGTTGACGATGAAGGCCGGGAAATCCTCGGCGACCGTCACCGTTTTCTCCAGCGAGGCGACGAAGTCCTTGGCGGTTGCGAAGGTCACTTCGTCCGTCGCGATGCCGCGAACCAGTTCCACGAGTTTCATGACCGGCACCGGATTCATGAAATGGATGCCCATGAAGTGCTCGGGGCGGTCGGTGGCGGAAGCGAGCCGGGTGATCGAGAGCGAGGACGTGTTGGTGGCAAGGATTGCTTCCGGCTTCAGGACCGGACACACTTGGGCGTAGATCTTGCGCTTGACGTTTTCGTCTTCGGTCGCGGCTTCGATCACGAGATCGGACGCGGCAAGATCGTTGATGTCGGAGGAGCCGGAAATCAGGGCGAGGGTGGCGGAACGCTCTTCGTCCGTCATCTTGCCGCTCGTCACATGGCGGGCGAGGTTGCCGTTGATGGTGGCCAGGCCGTGCTGGACGCGTTCCTCGGAGAGATCGTAGAGCTGGACCTTATAGCCTGCATCTGCCGAAACCTGCGCGATGCCGCAACCCATCTGGCCTGCGCCGATAATGCCAATCGTCTTCAACACCGCGTTCATCTCCAAACCCCCGCTCGGCATGCGCCGCCGCGCTGCCGCATTTTTCTAACAAAACTGCCGGGCAAATGATCGCCCGGCAGAAGTAGTAGCCCTTAAAAAGATAATTTTCCAGTCATTCGCAAATGCGAAATAAGGGCATCTGCACGCATCAGAGCGCCTTCTGCAGTTCCGGCAGTGCTTCGAAGAGATCGGCGACGAGACCGTAGTCGGCAACCTGGAAGATCGGCGCCTCCTCGTCCTTGTTGATGGCGACGATGACCTTCGAATCCTTCATGCCGGCGAGGTGCTGGATGGCACCTGAGATGCCGCAGGCGATGTAGAGATCAGGAGCGACGACCTTGCCGGTCTGGCCGACCTGCCAGTCGTTCGGGGCATAGCCGGCATCGACGGCAGCGCGCGAGGCGCCGACGGCAGCACCGAGCTTGTCGGCGACCGGCAGGATGACTTCCTTGAACTTCTCGGCCGAGCCGAGCGCACGGCCACCGGAGATGATGATCTTCGCAGACGTCAGTTCCGGACGATCGGAGGCCGACAGCGCGTCCTTGACGAAGCTCGACAGGCCAGGGTTGGCCGCGGCCGCAATAGCTTCGACCGGGGCAGAACCGCCTTCGGCAGCGGCGGCGAACGAGGCGGTGCGCACGGTGATGACTCGTCTGGTGTCGGTCGCCTGCACCGTCTGGATGGCGTTGCCGGCATAGATCGGCCGCTTGAAGGTGTCAGCCGAAACCACCTCGATGATCTCGGAGACCTGCGCGACATCGAGCAGGGCGGCGACGCGCGGCATGACGTTCTTGCCGGTCGAGGTGG
>NZ_JBFTIN010000038.1:0-56637 GCF_056394785.1 Rhizobium sp. 10N414
GGATCCGACACGGATCCGACACCTTCGCGGTCACCAAGCTCGGCGGCAAGGAGGTCGTGGCGCGGCTCAGGGCCGACGCCCGCATCCAGGCCGGCCAGCACGCCCGCCTCGCCTTCAACCTCGACAAGGCCGTGTTCTTCGATCCGCAAAGCCAAACCCGMATCGCTTAAACCAGGAGCCAGGATTCCAAACATGAACAGCTCTCCTGATATCGTCATCATCGGCTCGGGCGTGGGCGGCTCCACGGTCGCCGCCGGACTGGCGGCGACTGGCGCCGATATCCTGGTCCTCGAAGCGGGTGATTTCATCGCCGATCGTCCTGAGAACCGGGATCAACGCGCGATCTTTCAGTGCGGCCATTTTCGGCCGAAGGAAACCTGGTACGAAGCCGACGGCACCGGCTTCAATCCGGGCAACTACTACAATGTCGGCGGCAACTCGAAATTCTACGGCGCCGTGCTCTCGCGCTATCGCCGGGAGGATTTCGAGGAGATGCAACATGGGGAAGGGGTGTCGCCCGCGTGGCCGTTTCCCTACGAGGTTTTGGAACCTTGGTACAGCCGCGCGGAAAGTCTGTACGAGGTTCGGGGAAATCTGGGAGATGACCCGACAGAGCCCGTTCACTCGGGCAACTACGCTTACCCACCGGTTCCCGACGAACCGCCGATTGCCGATGTCAGGGCGCGGCTGAAGGCCAAGGGCCTGCATCCGTTCTCGCTGCCATTGGGAGTGGATATCGACGCCTGGCTGTCGAAGGCGAGAACGCCCTGGGACGCGCATCCCAATTCCCGCGATGGAAAGATGGACGCCGAGACGGCTGCCCTCCTCAAGGCTCTGGAGTATCCGAACGTCCGCCTTGAGACGAACGCGAAGGTCACGAAGCTCGAGGCGGGCGAGAATGGCAGGATCGAGCGCGTCTATTACCGCAAGAACGGTGAGGACCTTACCGTTGCTCCGAAGCTCGTCATTCTCTCGGCGGGCGCCGTTCAGTCCGCTGTCCTGCTGTTGCGCTCGGCCGATGCGCGTCACAAGAATGGGCTCGCGAATTCCTCCGATCAGGTCGGGCGGAACTTCATGAATCATAATTCCTCGGCCGTGATCGCGGTTTCGCCCACCTACCGAAACACGTCGATTTACCAGAAGACGTTCGGATTCAACGATTTCTATCTGTCCGATGGAAGCGGCGGCCCGCCGTTGGGGAACGTGCAGTTGCTGGGCAGGATTTCGGCGAAGGTACTGAAGGGGTCGCTGCCCTGGGCTCCGGAATGGCTGTTGCACACCATGACAAGCCACGCGATCGACTTCTATGCGATGAGCGAGGACGTGCCGAACCCGGAAAGCCGTGTGATGGTCGACGGCGACCGCATCGTGCTGCAGTGGCAGCGAACGAATTGGGACGCGCATCTCGCGCTTGTCGCGAAGCTGAAGGCGGTACTCAAGTCGATTGGATTCCCGATCGTCCTTTCAAAGCCCTTCGACAAGCGCACGCCGTCGCACCAGTGCGGCACCGTCAGGATCGGGAATGACCCGGCGAACGCGCCGCTCGACCCATACTGCCGCGCCTATGATCACCGGAACCTCTTCGTCGTGGACGCCAGCTTCCTGCCGACGTCGGCTGCGGTAAATCCCGCACTCACGGTGGCGAGCCAGGCGCTGCGCGTGGCCGACCATATCGCATCGCAGGATTTGCAAGTCGGCCCATTGTTCTCTCGCATCCAACAGGATTAGCAAAATGCGTTTCGACTACATCATCACGGGAGCTGGTCCGGCCGGATGCGTGCTTGCAAACCGGCTGAGCGAAGACCCGAACGTCAAGGTGCTGCTGCTTGAAGCCGGCGGCGGCGATTGGAACCCGCTGTTCCACATGCCGGCGGGCTTCGCGAAGATGACGAAGGGCGTCGCCAGTTGGGGCTGGGAGACGGTTCCGCAGAAACACATGAACGGCAGGGTGCTGCGCTACACGCAGGCGAAGGTGATCGGCGGCGGTTCGTCGATCAACGCCCAGCTCTACACCCGCGGCAATGCGGCCGACTATGATCTCTGGGCAAGCGAAGACGGTTGCGAAGGCTGGGACTATCGCGCGATACTCCCTTACTTCAAGCGCGCTGAAGACAATCAGCGCTTCTCGGACGACTATCATTCCTATGGTGGTCCGCTCGGCGTATCCATGCCGGCCGCACCTCTGCCCATTTGCGACGCGTATATCCGCGCGGGGCAGGAGCTTGGTATTCCCTACAACCCCGACTTCAACGGCCGCCAGCAGGCGGGTATCGGCTTCTACCAGGTTACGCAGCGCGACCATCGCCGCTCCTCGGCATCCATGGCCTACATCTCGCCGATCAAGAATCGCAAGAACCTAAAGGTGCGCACCGGCGCGCGCGTCTCGCGCATCGTCCTGGAAGGCAATCGTGCCGTCGGCGTCGAGATAGCAAGCGGAAACGGTCCGGAGGTCATTCGCGCCGAGCGTGAAGTGCTTGTTTCCTCGGGCGCGATCGGTTCGCCGAAGCTGCTTCTTCAGTCGGGCGTTGGTCCTGCCGACCACCTGCGTGCCGTAGGTGTAAAGGTGCTCCATGATCTTCCGGGCGTTGGCGGCAACCTGCAGGATCACCTCGATCTCTTCGTCATCTCCGAATGCACCGGAGACCACACATATGACGGCGTCGCGAAGCTGCACCGCACCCTGTGGGCCGGGATGGAGTACGTGCTCTTCCGCACGGGGCCGGTGGCTTCATCTCTCTTCGAAACTGGCGGTTTCTGGTACGCCGATCCGGACGCCCGTTCGCCCGACATCCAGTTCCACCTCGGCCTGGGATCCGGCATCGAGGCTGGGGTCGAGCGCCTGAGGAACGCGGGCGTCACGCTCAACTCCGCGTATCTCCACCCGAGATCGCGCGGCACGGTCCGCCTGTCTTCGTCCGATCCCGCAGCGGCACCGCTGATCGATCCGAACTACTGGTCGGACCCGCGCGACAAGAAGATGTCGCTCGAGGGCCTGAAGATCGCTCGCGAGATCATGCAGCAGGCGGCGCTCAAGCCCTACGTTCTGGCTGAACGTCTTCCCGGTCCGAAGATCATGACCGATGAGCAGCTCATCGAGTATGGCTGCGCGAATGCCAAGACCGACCACCATCCCGTCGGCACTTGCAAGATGGGGACAGGCCCGGACGCCGTCGTCGGCCTCGATCTCAGGGTCCATGGTCTCGAGGGGCTGCGCGTCTGCGATTCCTCGGTCATGCCAAGGATTCCCTCGTGCAACACCAACGCTCCGACCATCATGGTTGGCGAAAAGGGATCGGATCTCATCCGCGGCCTGCCACCGCTTCCATCGACGATCTTCTCGTACGAGCGCAACGATACGCGTCCGAGGGCTCGGGCCGGCGTTCGGTAGGACGGCAAAACACGTCACGCCTGCGCGACAATGCGGAACAGTTGAAACAGCAGTGACCGGTCATGAACGGACCGGCTTTCAGGGGAGTTTTCATAATGGCCGAAGTCAGGGTAGCCGTGCTGGGCGGCTCCGGCTGGATGGGCAAGGTTCATACCATGGCCTACCAGACGTTTCCTCATTTCCTGGGGGTGTCCGGCGGGACCGCGCGCGTGGTCGCCATCGTCGAGGCCAATCCGAAGGCTGCGGAAGATCTTGCCAGACGAGCTCCCGGCGCCAAGATCCTGCAGGACTGGAAGCAGGCGGTAACCGACCCGGACGTCGATCTCATCGACATCTGCCTGCCCGACAGCCTGCACTACGAGGTGGCCAAAGCCGCCCTGATCGCAGGCAAGCACGTCTACTGCGAGAAGCCGTTGGCAAACACCGCCGCTGAGGCTCGCGAACTTGCCGACATCGCCAGGGAAAAGGGCGTCATCACCCGCGTTGGCCATGCGTTTCCTCGTAACCCAGTCCATGACCTCGCCAAGGAGATCATCGAGGCGGGCGAGATCGGCGAGATCAAGATGTTCAAGGGCTGCCAGCATGTAGACATGTATGGCGATCCCATGACGCCCTTCATGTGGCGCGCCGACGGAAAGCTTGCTCCGACGGGCATCGTCGGCGACACCGGGTCGCACATCTTCAGCTTCATGGAGTTTCTCGTCGGCCGCGTCAGCTCGCTGATTGCCGACAACCTGATCGTCACTCCCAAACGCCCTGTTGTCGAGGGGCTTGCCTACGGCGAACAGGTCAAGCTCAAGGGCGACGAGACGTGGGCTGACATCACCAATCCCGATGCCACGAACCTCCTTTGCCGCTTCGAGAATGGCGCAGCCGGTATCGTCGACTTCAGTCGTGTCGCCACTGGCCGCAAGTTCATGCAGACCTACGAAATCTACGGAACCAAGGGCAGCATCGCCTACACCTATGATGAGGTGAATCGGCTCCGCTTCTACACGAACGACGACCGCACCGGCCGGAGCGGATTTCGCGAAATCGACGTAGGCCCGGAAAACTCAACCTTCAGGGCATTCCTGCCGCTTCCGAACTTCGCACTCGGCTACAACGAGAGCAAGATCATCGAAGCCGCCGAGGTGGTGAAATCGATTACTACCAAGACTCCCATGTGGCCGACGTTCGAGGACGGCCATCACATCTGCCAGATCGTCGACGCGTGCATGGAGTCTTCGCGCCTGAGGCGCTGGGTCGACATCCCGCTTGTTTGATCGCACGAAGATCCCAAGGACCAGTCCAATGACCATCGATGTCCCGCAGCACATCCTCGACGCCCTGACTGACGTCGACATGCCTCGGTTGGCGCAGGAAGCCGCACCCTCGGAGACCATTCGGCTCGCGGGTATCGACGTGCCTGTCTACAGGGCGGGATGCGTCGTCGTTGGATCGGGGGCAGCGGGACTGCGGGCCGCCGTGGAGCTCAATCGCCGTGGAGACGACGTCGCAATCATGAGCCAAAGTGCATGGGGTGGGACCTCAGCCTGTTCCGGATCGGACAAGCAGACGCTCCATACGGCGAATACCGCGGATCAGGGCGACAATTACAAGGCGATGGCACGGGCGATCCGGGCCGGCGGCGCGATGGACGAGGACACGGCCTATGTCGAGGCCGTCGGATCGGGCCGAATGATGGCGTCCCTGCAGTTCCTTGGACTGCCGCTGCCGCAGGAGCCGCTCGGTGGCACCCTCCGCTATCAAACCGACCACGACGAAGTGGGAAGGGCAACGAGCTGCGGTCCGCGCACCTCGAGGCTCATGGTCAAGGTTCTGGCCGAGGAAGCCATCCGGCTCGACATCCCGTTCTATAACCATACGACCGCCGTCAAGATCCTGACGGAAGGCGAGCAGGGAAGCCGGCGGGTGGTCGGCGTTCTCGCCGTTCGGGCAAACGACCGGACCGAGACCAATCCGCTCGGCGTCGCGTTGTTCGCCACGGAGGTGATCGTCCTTGCCGCGGGCGGACCGGGCGAGCTCTACCGCGACAGCGTCTATCCGAACGGCTGTTTCGGTTCGCTTGGGCTGGCGCTCGAGGCAGGCGTCGACCTGGTGAACCTGACCGAGAGCCAGTTCGGCATTGGAACGCGCCGGGAAGGCTTTCCCTGGAACCTGTCTGGGACGTACGTCCAGGCCATACCGCACATCTATTCCGTCGATGCCGAGGGCACAGAGCATCACTTCCTCGCCGAATACTACCGGACCACGCAGGAACTGGCGTCGAACGTCTTCCGCAAGGGATACCAGTGGCCGTTCCACTCCACGAGGATGCTCGACTTCGGTTCGAGCCTCGTCGACCTCGCGATCTATCGCGAAACTGCGGCCGGTCGGCGCGTGTTCATGGACTTCAATCGGAACCCGCTCCCGGTGCCAGGCGACCTGCCTTTCGATCTCGAGCGCCTCGATGACGTTGTGAAGCGCTATCTTGGGAATGCGGCGGCGACCCAGGATCTGCCGATCCATCGTCTTCGCCATATGAACCCGCTCGCGATCGAACTTTATCGCCGCTACAAGGTCGATATTGCTGCAGCCCCGCTGGAGTTTGCCGTCAACAACCAGCACATGAATGGCGGCATCATGGTTGACACCTGGGGGCGCAGCAGTCTCGCGGGGTGCTACGCGGTCGGCGAGGCGGCGGGTACGCACGGAGTGACGAGACCAGGAGGCGCGGCCTTGAATGCGGGGCAGGTCTTTGGGACGCGCGTTGCCGAGCATATCGGCGCAAGTGGCAGGGCTAAGAAGGCTCTCTCGAGCGACCTGCGGGTTGTCGCAGGCGCCGGCATCTTCGAGCTGCTGGGGATGCTGAAGGGCGACAGGCCGCTGGCCGCAAAGGCAATCCGTACGGAAGTTCAGGCGCGGATGAGCGACAAGGCTGGCCTGATCTGCGACGGCGAAAGCGTGGCCTCGGCCTTGGTCGAGGCGCGGCGGCTCAATGCCGAAATTCGGGCCAAGGGCATTGCCTACGAGCGCGCTGCCGAGGCAGGGCGGGCACTTCAATGGCGGCAGATGGCGCTCGCCTCGGAAGCCGTGTTGGCCGCGTTGGATTATTTCATTCGAAACGGCGGCGGGAGCCGTGGTGCGCGCGCGATATGCGATACTACGGGAGAGTCGCTTCCGCTTTCCAATGCCGGCCCGCTGGAGGAGTTTCGCTTCCGGAAAGAGCGCGACGCCCATCGCGAGGAGCAGATCGTCGTCCGACTGGAAGGCGACGCGATGCGGATAGCCACTCGCCCAAACCGCAAGTTCGACGAGGGTGCCAAGTCGTTCTTCGAGCGCGACTGGCCGGCATGGCTGACGGGCCGCATCTACGACCTCGACACGGTTTGAGGAGAGCCCGGCGTTTGATGGCACAGGCTGCGATCAGGCTATTGCGTCCGAACAGCCGCCTAGGTGACTGGAACATTGATGTGAGCAATGGCGAGACCGATCACAATCGATACGATGCCATCCTAACTTCCTCGGGATATCCGGAGGAAAGTTTAGACCACGCCAACGATTTTATGACACTATCGAATCGATCCCGACACCTCCGAACGAAGGCTCAATCAAGTGTACCGAGTACCCAGAAAAAATAATGGCGCAGACGGTGCGCCCGGCCACGAAGCCGGCGCCGGCGCCAATGCGTCGATCGTGGCCTGATCGGAGAGCTTGATGTCAGAAATTCGAAAGACCATCGTGGTTGCCGTTTCCGAGAACGGCATCATCGGGCGGGACGGGGACATGCCATGGCGGCTATCCACGGATCTCAAGCGGTTCAAGGCTCTAACGCTCGGTAAGTCCGTCATCATGGGCCGGAAGACTTATGAATCGATCGGAAAACCGTTGCCGGGGCGGGCCAATGTCGTGATCTCCCGACAGGCCGCTGCAATAGACCATCCGGATGTGCGTATGGCCCGATCCCTGACCGAAGCCATCGGTCTTGCCGAGGACATTGCGAAACGGAGCGGCGAGGACGAAATCTGCATCATCGGCGGTGGGCAGATCTATACGCAGGCGCTCGATCTCGCCGATCGATTGTGCGTGACGCATGTCGAAACATCCGTTGACGGTGACACGTCGTTTCCCACGATTGACCCCACGCTTTGGAGGGCGACGGAGACGATTGAGGTGCCGGCAGGCGACAAGGATAGCTATCCCACGAAATTCGTGGTCTACGACAGGCGCTAAGCGCTGAAAACCAACTATTTTCCAATAAATATTGCCAAGTTCCTCATGCTGCGTTGAAAGCAGATGCGGCGATACCTATAACGGTCACGACTGCCTACGTCCGCCGCCCCCGTGGAGTAGGCGGTCGTGAGTTTAACGAATAACGAGGTTTTGATGCCCTGGAGCAATCAGAATGGCGGCGGCGGCCCTTGGGGCGGTGGCGGCGGTAACAATCAGGGACCATGGGGGCAAGGGCCTAATCGCCCGCGCGGTGGCGGCGGTGGCAAGGGCGGGCCGCCTGATCTCGAAGACATCATCAGGCGCGGCCAGGATCAGCTTCGTAACATAGTGCCCGGCGGGTTGAACGGTGGCGTCCTCGTCATTGCGGCGGCGATTCTTGTGGTGTTCTGGCTCTTCCAGTGCATCTACATCGTCCAGCCGGACGAGCGCGGCGTCGAATTGCGTTTCGGTCGTCCCAAGGAAGATATTTCCACGCCTGGCCTGCACTTCCACCTGTGGCCGATGGAGACCGTCGAGATCGTCAAGGTGACGATGCAGCAGCAGAACATCGGCGCGGCATCGACGTCCGCCTCTTCGTCAAGCGGGCTGATGCTTTCCGGCGACCAGAACATCCTGAACGTCCAGTTCTCCGTGTTCTTCACGGTTAGCGATCCGAAGGCCTATCTCTTCAACGTCGAGAATCCGGCCGAGACCCTCCAGCAGGTCGCTGAGAGCGCCATGCGCGAAGTCGTTGGTCGCCGTCCGGCCCAGGACGCGTTCCGTGACAATCGTCAGCCGATCGAGACCGAAGTCGCCAACATCGTCCAGGGGACGATGGACCGTTACCGGGCTGGTATCTCCATCGGTGCCGTGACGATCCAGGACGTGGCGCCGCCACGCGAAGTTGCCGATGCCTTCGAAGAAGTGCAGCGCGCCGACCAGGACAAGCAGCGGCTCGTCGAAGAGGCCAATCAATACGCCAACCAGAAGCTCGGTCAGGCGCGCGGTGACGCGGCCCAGATCCGCGAAGCGGCAGCGGCCTACAAGGACCGCGTCGTCAAGGAGGCCGAAGGTGAGGCCCAGCGCTTCTCGTTCATTAACGAACAGTACGCGAAGGCGCCGGACGTAACCCGGACACGCCTTTTCCTCGAAACGATGGAGCAGGTTCTGAAGAACTCCAAGAAGGTCGTGATCGATGAGAAGCAGGGGGTTGTGCCCTATCTGCCGCTCAACGAGATCGGCAAACCGGCACAGCAGGGAGGTTGAGCCATGACATCGAACAGGCTTCCTCTCATCCTAGGCCTTCTCGCCGTCGTCTTGATCGCGCTCTATTCGTCGGTCTTCGTTGTGAACGCGCGCGAGCAGGCAATCGTGGTCCGCTTCGGTCAGATCCAGTCGGTGAAGACCGAGCCGGGCATATACTTCAAGCTGCCATTCGCCTTCATGGATGCCGATCGCGTCCAGATCGTCGAAAGGCAGGCCCTTCGCTTCGACCTTGACAACATTCGTGTCCAGGTTCGCGGTGGTGCGACCTTCGATGTCGATGCTTTCGTGGTCTATGACATCAGGGACGTGCGCAAGTTTCGCGAAACCGTGTCGGGCGATCGCGAGGCCGCGGAGGCGCGCCTTCGCACGCAGCTCGATTCCTCACTTCGCCGTGTCTACGGTCTGCGCGACTTCGATGCCGCGCTGTCGGAAGAGCGCGTGGCAATGATGCTCGAGGTGCGCGACGATCTGCATCGCGATGCCGAGGACCTGGGCCTCAACATTCAGGACGTTCGCATCCGCCGTACGGATCTGACGCGCGAAGTTGCGCCGAAGACCTATGACCGCATGCGCGCCGAGCGCCTTGCCGAAGCTGAACTCCTGCGCGCGCAGGGTACGGAAGAGGGCCAGCGTCGCCGGGCTATCGCAGACAGGCAGGTCGTTGAGATCACTGCCGAGGCGCAGCGCGATTCCGAGATCCTCCGCGGTCAAGGTGACGCCGAGCGCAACAGGTTGTTTGCGGATGCCTTCAGCAAGGATCCGGCATTCTTCGAGTTCTATCGTTCTATGGCCGCTTATTCCACGGCACTGACGTCGCAGGACACCACGCTGGTGATCTCTCCGAACTCGCAGTTCTTCCGCTTCTTCAACGACGCAAGCGGTGCGCCAAGAAACGCGCCACCGCCGGCGATGCCGACTGCACCGACGAACTGATCGGGGCATCGGAACCTGGAAAACCAAGTGCGGGCCGGCAGTTTTGCCGGCCCTTTTTTATGTTGCGATTGGATGGCGGCGGCGCCGCGAATAGATTGCACGGGATTTCGCGAAAAGGTGATTTCGCCCTCCATCATTCCGCCGTATGCTGGTGCTCAGAGTGCGTTTTATTTGAAATGAGGATGCTTGATGGCCCCGACGACCCGCCCGACCTTCAGACGATCGCTCGCTCTCCTGGCCGGCGCCGCACTTCTGGTTAATGTTGGTTTCACCGGCTCGGTGCAAGCTCAGGGCACCACACCGCCGCTGAACGGTCCGGCATCCGTTGCCGATCTCGCCGAAGGGCTTCTCAATGCCGTCGTGAACATTTCGACATCGCAGAATGTCAAGGACGATGAGGGCGTCGGCCCGGCGCCGCGCGCGCCCGACGGTTCACCGTTCCAGGAGTTCTTCAACGACTTCTTCAACAAGCAGAAGGGCAACAAGGGCGGCAACCACAACGTCAATTCGCTGGGTTCCGGCTTCGTCATCGATCCGCAAGGCTACATCGTCACGAACAACCACGTGATCGAGGGAGCAGACGACATCGAGGTCAATTTCGCCGACGGCACCAAGCTGAAGGCGAAGCTGATCGGGACCGATACGAAGACTGACCTTTCGGTTCTCAAGGTTGAGCCGAAGGCACCGCTGACGGCCGTCAAGTTCGGCGATTCCAGCGTGATGCGGATCGGCGACTGGGTCATGGCGATCGGCAATCCGTTCGGCTTCGGCGGATCGGTAACCGTGGGTATTATTTCGGGGCGTGGACGCAACATCAACGCCGGCCCCTACGACAATTTCATCCAGACGGATGCGGCGATCAACAAGGGCAATTCCGGCGGTCCGCTCTTCAACATGAAGGGCGAGGTCATCGGCATCAACACGGCGATCATTTCTCCGAGCGGCGGATCGATCGGTATCGGCTTCTCGGTGCCGTCGGAATTGGCTGCTGGCGTCGTCGAGCAGTTGCGCGAATTCGGCGAGACCCGCCGCGGCTGGCTCGGTGTGCGCATCCAGCCGGTGACCGACGATGTTGCCGATAGCCTCGGTCTCTCGAGCGCCAAGGGTGCGCTGGTTGCCGGCGTCATCAAGGGCGGGCCGGTCGATGACGGTTCGATCAAGGCGGGCGATGTCATCCTGAAATTCGACGGTAAACCGGTCAACGAGATGCGTGATCTGCCGCGCGTCGTGGCGGAAAGCCCTGTCGGTAAGGAAGTCGACGTCGTCGTTCTTCGCGATGGCAAGGAGCAGACCGTGAAGGTGAAGCTCGGTCGGCTTGAGGACAGCGATCAGGCTGCCTCCAACGATGCCGATCCGAACAAGGGTGGCATCATCAATCCGGATCCTGATGAGAACCAGGATATGGATGAGCCCGATGATCAGCAGAGCCAGCCGATGCCGGATGCCAAGGGCAAGGCGGATCAGGCAACGCCTGATGCAACGAACCCCAAGAACGTGCTCGGCCTCTCGCTTTCGCAGCTCAGCGCCGAGACGCGCAAGACCTTCGGGATCGCGGAAAGCGTTGACGGGGTGCTGGTTGCCGAGGTCGCGCCCGGCTCGCTGGCGGCGGAGAAGGGCCTGAAACCCGGCGATGTAATCGTTGAGGTGGCGCAGGAGTTCATGCGCTCGCCCGAGGCGGTTGCCGCGAAAGTGCAGTCGCTTAAGCAGGAAGGCCGGCGCAACGCACAGATGATGATCGCGTCGTCGAACGGTGACTTGCGCTTCGTCGCAGTGCCGATGGAATAGCAGGACGCAGCGCGGCCATCTTTTCACAAACTGCTGAGTGGTGCCTTCGCCGATGATCACAGTCGGCGCCGGGTCTTTCCGGGGTTTCCGTCGCGCACGACAATTGGCGTCAGCCGATTCCACGCTTCCATTGCTCACGGCTGATTGCATAAAGAACGTGGCGTTTCAGCTGCGGATGCGTGTCGGGAACCCTTGGATGGTCGAAATCGCGGGCGGGTTCGTGATGCAGGCCAAGTCGGCGCATGACGGCGGTGGAGCGATGATTGTCCGCCACCGCGAAAGAGACGATTTCGGGAGGATCGAACTCGGTGAAGCCACGCCGAAGGGCTGCCGCTCCCGCTT
Organism: Rhizobium sp. 10N414; assembly: GCF_056394785.1. NCBI lineage: Bacteria > Pseudomonadati > Pseudomonadota > Alphaproteobacteria > Hyphomicrobiales > Rhizobiaceae > Rhizobium > Rhizobium sp. 10N414. The sequence continues at coordinate 11,909 of NZ_JBFTIN010000038.1, forward strand.
CCGTCGCATAGCCCTTGCCCCAATGTCTCTTCGCTAGACGCCAGCCCACCTCGATGGTGCCTGCCGGCAGGAAAGGCTCGAGTTCGGGTCGCCAGAGGCCGCAAAAGCCGATCGGCTCGTTGGTTTCCTTCAGAGCCGCTGCATAGAAGCCAAGACCTGTTTCGGCGATGGCATCGCGGATCGTATCCAGCATCGAATCTGCCTCGGTGCGGTCGCGACGGACGGCGAAGAATTCCATCACCTCGGGATCGGAATTGATCTCGTGGAAAAGCGGCCGATCCTCGTCAGTCCAATTGCGCAGAAGCAGGCGATCGGTCGTTAGGATCACTGTCATGGCGTTACGAAATCGGTCTTGCGGTAGCCCTGGATATAGAGGAGAGCGCTAAGGTCGCCGTGATTGATCTGTATTTTCGCCTGTGCGGCGACGGTCGGCTTGGCGTGCAGCGCGACGCCGGATCCGGCGAGTTGAAGCATGCCGAGATCGTTTGCACCGTCGCCGACGGCAAGGGCGTCCTTCGGTGAAATTCCCAGCTTTTCTGAAATGTCGTTCAGCGCATCGACCTTGGCTTGCTTGCCGAGGATAGGTTCGGCGACGTAGCCGGTGAGAACGCCGTTGTCTTCCAGAAGAACGTTCGCCCGGTTTTCATCGAAGCCGAGCGTCTTTGCGATGGGACCGGTGAAGACGGTAAAGCCGCCGGAGACCAGCGCCGTATAATGCCCCTTGGATTTCATGGTGGCGATCAGTCCGCGGCCACCTGGGGTCAGTGTGATGCGCTTGGCAATGACTTCATCCACGACCGATATCGGCAATCCCTTCAAGAGGGCGACACGCTCGCGAAGGGCAGGCTCGAAGGCAATCTCACCATTCATGGCTCGAGCGGTAATCGCGGCGACCCTTTCCTTCAGGCCGACTTCGGCGGCGAGTTCGTCGATGCATTCCTGGCCGATCATGGTGGAGTCCATATCGGCGATCAGCAGTCTCTTGCGGCGCGTCTCTGCGTCCTGGATGACAAGGTCGATCGCAGCGCTGCCGATGACGGCGAGAATGTTGGCGCGGGCGGCTTCCACGTCCGTCCCATCTCTCAGCGTGATATCGCAGGCAACGCCATCGGCAAGCCAGTATAGGCCGGAAGCATTCACGGCGTCGGATGCCTGCTCGGCAATGACAGGCGTGAGAACAGGATTTGACGGATTGGCAACAAGCGTGGCAACGAGAGCCATGATGGAAAACCTTCTAAGCGCAGTGAACGCGATCCTGATAACCGGGCCGACCGCCAGCGGCAAGTCCGCCTTGGCCGTCGAGTTTGCGAAACAGCATAATGGCGTCGTCATCAACGCCGACAGCATGCAGGTCTACGACACGCTTTGCGTGCTGACCGCGCGACCCTCGGACGAGGATATGCAAGGCGTGCCGCATTACCTCTACGGTCACGTCCCGGCGAAGCTGGCCTATTCGACGGGCGCTTGGCTGCGGGATGTCACCGAGCTTTTGCCGCGCCTTCATGCCGACGGGCGCAAACCAATCTTCGTGGGCGGAACGGGCCTCTACTTCAAGGCGCTGACCGGTGGGCTTTCGGATATGCCTGCAATACCGGAGGAGGTGCGAAACCGCCTTCGTTCGCGCTTGCAGGAGGAAGGACGCGACGAACTCTATCGGCAGCTGCGGGAGCGCGATCCATTGGTCGCCGAAAGTCTGCGCCCACAGGATGGGCAGCGGATCGTAAGAGCGCTGGAGGTCCTCGAGGCGACGGGTCGATCGATTGCCGATTTCCAGGCGCAGACCGGCCCTGTGATCGTCGATCCTTCGACTTCTCGCAAGATCGTCGTCGCACCTGATCGGGCCATCCTTCACCAGCGGATCAACGGTCGGTTCGAGAAGATGTTGGAGCAGGGGGCTGAGGACGAGGTGAAGACCCTGCTTTCGCTTTCGCTGCCGCCCGATATGCCGGTCATGAAGGCCATCGGCGTTTCGCAGATTGCGGCGATGTTGAGAGGCGAGCTTAGCCGCGACGAAGTGCTGGAGCGGGGGGCTGCGGCGACGCGGCAATACGCCAAGCGACAGATGACCTGGTTTCGCAACCAGATGGACGAAAGCTGGGAGCGCCTCCCGTAGAACCGCTCGGAGGTCGGCTATTCCTTGTTGTTCAGGCTGCTGAGCGGCTTTTTCAGGATGCTGTCACGAAGAGACACGCCAGGTTCCCGGCGGATGCCGCCCGTGGCAGTTGGTCTGTCACCTGGTCCGGAGGAAGGCTCTCCGAGCATTTCGCGCCTCAGGGCTTCGAGGCGGCTGTCGATAGATGTTTCCGATGCTGCGAGTGGTGCGGGCGACGCGGCGGCCGCAGCCTCGCGCGCAGAGCCCGCCCCCGGCAGCATATCGCGGCGATAGGGTTCGATCGGGGCCAGTGGCGGTGTTGTCGCTATGTTGGCCGACGGGTAGGAAGGGGCCGCTACCAATTCGTCGAAGTCGTCACCAAAGCTGTCTTCGTCTTCGTAGGTACCGCTGGGAGAGATGGCGGCCGAATAGCTTTGCTGGAATGCCGAGATGTCGGGACCGGCGACGGCACGCATGCGTGTCACGATCTTGCGCAGGTCGACGTTATCAGGATCCTCCTCGCTGACCTTGACGCTGGCGCCGTTCGCCTTGGGCAGGTACTGCACATCGACGCGCGAGAAGCGCATGCGCATCGGCACGCTGATGGCCTCGCCGAAGGCGATCGCTTCGCCGTTTCCGATCGAGGAGATGAAACTGGTCGTCGAGATCGACGAATTCGGGATGGCCGAGCGAATGATCTCCTGGTCCCGGTCATTGGCAAGGCGCATCGCAAAGAGGGTCGAGCACTGCGACAGGATCGTCTGGTCGAGTTCGCCGGGGCGCTGCGTGATGATCCCGAGCGATACGCCGTACTTGCGGCCTTCCTTGGCGATGCGGGCGATGGCCTGTCTTGTCGGGAAGAAGCCGAGATTCGGGTCGGACGGAATGTAACGGTGTGCCTCTTCGCAGACGACGAGCATGTGGATGGCGCCGTCGCTCCACAGCGCGATTTCGAAGGCCATACGGCAGAGGACCGAGGCAACCGAGTTCACGACTTCAGACGGGATGCCCGATAGCTGGAAGGTGCAGATCGGCCTGCTATCGCCGGGGATACGGAATATTTCCGCCACCGTCTCCATGATGGTGTCGCTGATCGTATTGCTTGAGAACATGAAGTGGTAGCGCGGATCGTTGATGGCGGCGACGATGCGCATCTTCAGCGATCTGAGTAGAGGCTTTTCGTCGCGACCCTCGAGCCTGCCGATGCGCTCGTCGATCAGCGCAAGCAGATCGGCCATGCGATAGGGAACAGGTGTATCAGCGGTAATCGAGCTTTTCTCGGTGGTGCGCCGCACGATCGAGTTGTCGCTGCCGCGAAAGCCGCGCTTGGCCTCCGGCAACAAGTCGCGCAGAATATCGACTTCCTCGGGGATGGGTGTTCGACCCCGGAAGACGACTTCCGCGAACTCTTCCAGTTTCATCAGCCAGAAGGGCAGATCGAGCGTGTCGGTGTCGATAACCACCGAATGTTTTGGGAAAGCGGCCGCGAATTCGTTGTGCGGGTCCAAGATCAGGACACGGAGCTTCGGGTCTGCCTCGATTGCCTTGTGCAGGAGCAGAGAGACGGCCGTCGACTTGCCGACGCCGGTCGATCCGACAATGGCGAAGTGCTTGGACAGCATCGAAGGAATATGAATCGCGGCATCGATGCTCTCGTCCTGAGTGAGCTTGCCGATGACCGCCGTCGTTCCGCTGCCGGCATCGTAGATCCGCATCAGGTCGCTCGCGCGAATGCGGTGGGCGATGGCGCCAAGATAGGGATAGCGCGAAATGCCGGTCGAGAACTGCTCGCGACCGTCCTCGTCGACGCGAACTTCGCCGAGCAACTCGGTCTCGATCTGGAAGTGGTTGTCTTTTCCTTCACCCCAGCTGTGACTGTCGGTGTTCATGGAGTAGACGATGGCGACCACACGATTTCGGCCAACGCTGATCGAAATCAGCTTTCCGACCGACCACAGTTCGGCAAGCTCCGTGCCCCCAGCTTCGGCGACGGCGGCGATGGTTGCGCGAGACCCGCTGCACGCAACAACGCGGCCGAGAAACCGGTTGCCCGGGGTCTGGTCATCGCGGCGGTCATGCTCGCCTGCCTTGCCTGACGTGTGCAAGTCCTTGTTCAGCAAAGGGCTACTCCCTGCGATAGTAAAGGAGGATATGAGCGAACGTTTAAGAAAGTCTTTTTGCGATAGGTGATCATTCCGGCACACGTTCGGCTGGTGCGATCGGGCTCGATTTTTTATTGCGGCATGCGTTGACGATGCGAAATTTTCTGTCTATCACTTCGCCCCATGAAAATCGCAGTAGCTCTTATCGTGGTGGGAAAGCGCATGGGCAGGATGGTGTAACCATCCGGCGATAGCCACCCATGCGCTAGATGACAGGCTCCCTCAGGGGCCTTTTTTTATGCCCGAAATTCGGGCTTCCGGACCACAGAACTCAAATCCCAGCAGTCAAAACGGAAAAGAAACATGACGGGCACGGACAATCAGGCAGCAGGCAATCGGATGACGGGAGCGGAGATCGTCCTCCAGGCGCTGAAGGACAACGGCGTCGAGCATATCTTCGGCTATCCGGGTGGCGCAGTGCTGCCGATCTACGACGAGATCTTCCAGCAGGACGAGATCAAGCACATTCTCGTCCGCCATGAGCAGGGCGCCGGCCATGCGGCCGAAGGCTATGCCCGCTCAACCGGCAAGGTCGGTGTCTTGCTTGTTACTTCCGGTCCGGGTGCGACGAATGCCGTCACGCCGCTGCAGGACGCCTTGATGGATTCGATCCCGCTCGTCTGCCTCACCGGCCAGGTTCCGACCTCGCTGATCGGTTCGGATGCCTTCCAGGAGGCCGATACGGTCGGCATCACGCGCCCTTGCACCAAGCACAACTGGCTGGTCAAGGACGTCAACGATCTCGCGGCGATCATTCACGAAGCCTTCCGCATCGCGCAGTCGGGCCGCCCGGGTCCCGTTCTCGTCGACATTCCGAAGGACGTCCAGTTTGCCACCGGTACTTATACGCCGCCTGCGGCCCATGCGATCCAGAAGAGCTACCAGCCGAAGATCCAGGGTGATCTCAACCAGATCCATGCGGCGGTCGAGATGATGGCGAGTGCACGGCGTCCGATCATCTACACCGGCGGCGGCGTCATCAACTCCGGCCCCGAGGCGACCAAGCTTCTGCGCGAGTTGGTCGAGCTGACGGATTTCCCGATCACCTCGACGCTGATGGGCCTCGGCGCCTATCYGGCATCAGGCAAGAACTGGCTGAAGATGCTCGGCATGCACGGCTCCTACGAGGCGAACATGGCGATGCATGACTGCGACGTTATGGTCTGTATCGGCGCCCGCTTCGACGACCGCATTACCGGCCGCATCACTGCCTTCTCACCGAACTCGAAGAAGATCCATATCGACATCGACCCGTCCTCTATCAACAAGAACGTTCGCGTCGATCTTGGCATTCGCGGCGATGTTGGAAGCGTTCTGGAAGACATGGTCCGCTTGTGGCGGGCTCTGCCGAAGAAGCCGGAGAAGAGCCAGATCGCCGATTGGTGGGCCGATATCACGCGCTGGCGGGCGCGCAACTCCTTCGCCTATACCAAGAACAACGATGTCATCATGCCGCAATATGCGCTGGAGCGCCTCTATGCGCTGACCAAGGATCGCGACACCTACATCACGACCGAAGTCGGCCAACACCAGATGTGGGCAGCGCAGTTCTATGGATTCGAGAAGCCGAACCGCTGGATGACTTCGGGCGGCCTCGGCACCATGGGCTACGGCCTGCCGGCAGCGCTCGGCGTGCAGATCGCGCATCCGGAAAGCCTCGTCATCGACATTGCCGGCGACGCCTCGATCCAGATGTGCATCCAGGAAATGTCGACGGCGATCCAGTACGAAGCGCCGATCAAGATCTTCATCATGAACAACCAGTACATGGGCATGGTTCGCCAGTGGCAGCAGTTGCTGCACGGCAATCGCTTGTCGAACTCCTATACGGAAGCGATGCCCGACTTCGTCAAGCTCGCCGAAGCCTACGGCGCCGTTGGCCTGCGTTGCGACAAGCCTGACGATCTGGACGGCGCAATCCAGGAAATGATCGACGTGAAGAAGCCGGTCATTTTCGATTGCCGTGTCGCCAATCTCGCCAATTGCTTCCCGATGATCCCGTCGGGAAAGGCTCACAACGAAATGCTGCTGCCGGACGAAGCCACGGACGAGGCGGTCGCCAATGCGATCGACGCCAAGGGCCGTCAGCTCGTTTGATATCAAGGTAGAGGAAACCCAAGACCATGAACGCACACCTTCAGCCGACGGGCTCTGCCTACTTCATCTCGCCCGAGACGGCGGCGGTCGAAAGCCATACGCTTTCGGTCCTCGTCGACAACGAGCCGGGCGTCCTTGCCCGCGTCATCGGCCTGTTCTCTGGCCGCGGCTACAACATCGAGAGCCTGACCGTCTCCGAAACCGAGCACCAGGCGCATCTGTCGCGTATTACCATCGTGACGCGCGGCACGCCCCATGTCCTCGAACAGATCAAGGCTCAACTTGAGCGCATCGTTCCTGTTCATCGGGTGGTCGATCTGACGGTACGCGCCCGCGAACTCGGCCAGGAGCGTCCGATCGAGCGCGAAGTGGCGCTCGTCAAGGTCATCGGTACGGGCGAGACCCGGGCCGAGACGCTCCGGCTCGCGGATGCCTTCCATGCGAAAGTGGTCGATGCCACGGTCGATCACTTCATCCTGGAGATCACCGGCAAGTCCTCGAAGATCGACCAGTTCGTCTCGATCATGAAGCCGCTCGGCCTCATCGAGGTTTGCCGCACCGGTATTGCCGCGATGAACCGCGGCCAGCAGGGGATGTAAGCCAATACAAGTACCGGACGCCAGGGCGCCCGGTACTTCTCCCATTCCGGCAATCCGGTGACAATCCGAGCGATCTATTCGGCGGCGACCAAGGCGATATCGGATCCTGCATTCGCCTGAAGGACCTTGGCGCGGACAGGCTCGAGCGCCGCAAGGACCTGTTGGCGTAGCCAGACGTGCCCGGCGTTGCGGTCGGACGAGGTGTGCCATCCAAGCGAGATGTCATAGGGCGGGATGTCCACCGGTCCTGGGCTGATGGCGAGGCCGAACACCGGCGCCCAGGCACGGGCGAAGCTTGCTGGCACGGCGGCAAGTACGTGCGTATCCCGAACCAGGATCGGCAGCGTGAAGAGGTGCGGCGTCGTCACTGCTGCGCGTCGTTTCAATCCACGCTCAGCTAGCACTTCGTCCACAAGGCGGCAGCGGCCGTCCTTGCTGACGATCACGGCCTGCGGGGTCGCGAGAAAAGTCTCGAGGTCGATCATGCCGGAGCGGCCGGTTGTCTCGGGATTGCTGAGGATGACATAACGCTCGGACCAGAGCTTGCGGCGTTTATGGAGTTCGTTGCCGGTTTCCACCTTGCCGATCGCGAGGTCGATCTCGCCGCTGTCCAGTAGATCCGCGGGATAATCCTGGTCGAGCGACCGTATCACGAAATTGACATGTGGCGCCTGCTCGCGAACGGAAGCGAGAAGCGGCGGCATCAACAGGCTTTCGAGATAGTCGGTCATTCCGAGCGTGAAGGTTCGCTCGTCCGTTGCCGGGTCGAATTGCTCCGGCTCGATCAGGCGGGACTGGATCGTGCACAGGATGCCGCTGACGGTCTCCGCGAGTTCCTGCGCCCGTGGCGTTGGTTCGATCCCACGCGCCGAGCGAACAAACAGTTCATCCGATAGAAGCGCGCGCAGGCGGCCGAGATTGTGGCTCAAGGCGGATTGGGATGTGCCGATACGCTGCGCCGCCCGCGTGACGTTGCGCTCGCTCATCAGGGCATCAAAGGCAACCAGCAGGTTCAGGTCGAACTTCAATATATGAGCGTGATCGATCGACATCATGATTTCCATCTGTTGGATTTCTGAATGCGGCAGAGATATCTGTTTGGTCGATGATAATCAACCGAATTGAGGAATTGCGCTCATGAAGTCTCTCTTTGAAGTCTACGACCTTCGCGGCCAGAAGCTTCGTAACCGTGTCGTCATGGCTCCGATGACCCGGGCCAGGGCGAAGGACGGTATCGCCGACGAGCAGACCGCCCAGTATTATCGCCAGCGCGCCGGCGCCGGTCTGATCGTTTCCGAGGGAACGCCGATCTCGCAAGAGGGAACGGGTTTCGCCTTTATCCCCGGCATCTGGTCGGACGATCAGGTTCGCGGCTGGCAGGGCGTGACGAAGGCCGTGCACGAGGAAGGCGGGAAGATCTTTGCGCAGATCTGGCACGTCGGCCGCATGTCGCATACCTCTCTTCAGCCGGCTGGCGGCCAGCCGGTCAGTTCCAGCGCCAAGCCGGCGCGCGACGATAAGAGCACGGCCTACGCGTTCAACGACGAAGGTGTTGCCGGTTTCGTTGAAGCCAGCGTGCCGCGACCGCTTGGGACTGACGAGGTCGCAAGGGTCGTAAACGACTTTGCGAATGCTGCGGCCAATGCCGTTGCCGCCGGATTTGACGGCGTCGAGATCCACGGTGCCAACGGTTATCTCCTGGAGCAGTTTCTCAATACTCTGATCAACGACCGCACCGACCGATATGGCGCAGGCAACGTCGAAGACAGGACGCGCTTCGTGCTGGAGATTGTCGACGCGGTGGTGGCGCGGATTGGTGCCGAGAAGGTCGGTATCCGGCTTTCGCCGTTCGGCAAGCTGTTCGACATGCCGCACCATCCTTTGATCGAGGAAACCTACCTGCATCTTGCGACTGCGCTTGCTGAACGCAAACTTGCCTATGTGCATCTGAAGGATCAGGGGCTTGCCAGCGCTCCGGCTCTTTCGAGGGATTTTCTGCGCAAGTTCCGCGAGAGCTATTCGGGCACGCTTATTCTTGCCGGTTCTCTCGACAAGCGCCGTGCAGAGCAGTTCCTGCAGGACGGCCTTATTGATCTCGCTGCTTTCGGCCAGCCGTTCATCGCAAATCCCGATCTGGTCGAGCGATTGCGGCGGGACCTGCCGTTGGCGACGCCGAACCGTGAGACGTACTACGGCGGTGGCGCCGAAGGGTACACTGATTATCCGGTATATGGGGGTAGCCCCGACATAAAAGCCGCCTGATCGCGGCCCTTGCCGGCACTAGTGCCAACCCGCGCCATCAAAATCCGCTGGAGATCAGAGCATCTCCAGCGGCCTTTTTCTTGCCGGAGGCGGGAAAGCGGCATCGAGCGCCGCCCAGTCCTCGTCGGTAATGTCGAGCGAGACTGCGTCCCGGTTTTCGGCGGCGCGGGCAGCGTTCGACGTTTTCGGGATGACGATCACGCCGTCGCGTTCCAGCAGGAAGGCAAGTGCCACCTGCGCCGGCGTTGCCTGATAGGCCTTGGCGACGCGGATCAGTTCCGGATGATGCAGAATGCGCCCCTGTTCGATCGGTGAATAGGCCATGATCGGGATCCGACGTTCCTGACACCAGGGCAGCAGATCATATTCAACGCCTCGGCGTGACAGGTTGTAGAGAACCTGGTTGGCTGCGACGTTCCCTCCGGCGGGAACGGTCCGCAGTTCCTCCATGTCGTCAGCATCGAAGTTGGAAACACCCCAGGCGCCGATCTTGCCGGATGCTTTCAGTTCCTCGAAAGCCTGGACGGTAGCAGCGAGCGGATGGTCGCCGCGCCAGTGAAGCAGATAGAGATCGATCCGATCCGTGCCGAGACGCGATAGGCTACGTTCGCAGGCTGCGATCGTTCCCGTCCGGGTGGCGTTCCAAGGATACACCTTGCTGACGAGAAACACCTCATCCCGTCTGCCCCGGATCGCCTCGCCAACGATCTTCTCCGCGCCGCCGTCGGCATACATTTCCGCGGTATCGATCAGCGTCATCCCGAGATCGAGGCCTGCGCGCAGGCTTTCGATCTCGCTCCTGGCCTCGGAAGATCTCTCTCCCATGTTCCAGGTGCCCTGGCCGATGGCTGGAACCTCTGCACCATTGGGAAAGCTGATGGTTGGGATGGCGTCGTCTCGCATGATGGTCGTTCCGGTTTTCGAAGAAGATTGGGAGGCGCGCCAATCTTTCAACCAATCGTGTCACCATGACAATGATAGCATGGAGCGGTGGATTTAGGTCAGTTAGATTGACCTAAATCGAAAAGTCCCGCCGGACCAACCGCGGGCCTCCGGGAGGTCTCATGCCGCTGGATACATTTCTGGCACTCGTCCTGTTTGCCTTTACCACATCGATAACGCCTGGCCCCAACAACATGATGCTCTTCGCATCGGGCGTGAATTTCGGTTTCCGGCGCACCGTTCCGCATATGCTGGGGATCGGGGCAGGGTTCTTCTCGCTGCTGATCGGCGTCGGATTCGGGCTTGGGGCGCTGCTGCATGCGGTGCCGGCTCTCTATCTGACGCTGAAATTTGCCGGTGGCGCCTATCTTGCGTGGATCGCCTGGAAGATTGCGACTTCACGGTCGCTAGACGAAGGCAAGAGCGGTGTCAGCCCGATGTCGTTCCTGTCGGCGGCAGCCTTCCAGTGGGTCAACCCGAAGGCATGGGTCATGGCTGTTACCGCGATGGCGACTTACACGATCCCGAATATCTACTTTGCGAGTGTTTTGATCGTTGGCTTCGCTTTCGCGCTGGTCAATCTGCCGAGCGTGTCGACCTGGGCGGGGTTCGGCTCGGCTCTGCGTGATTGGTTGTCGGATCCCGTCCGGCTCAAATGGTTCAACATCACCATGGCCGTGTTGTTGGTGCTCAGCCTTTGGCCGATGCTGAAATAGAGCTTGCGGCAGGCTTCGACGACATCCTGAGTGGGGCTTGGCGCTCCGGCTACAAGCGCTTAAAGATAAGCCGCCCATTGGCGGAGGATTATCTCGTGCACGACGACGATCACCATCACGACCACGACCATGACCATGACAACCGCTATACCGACATGCAGGCGCGGGTGAGGGCGCTGGAGACGGTTCTGACGGAGAAGGGACTGATCGATCCGGCGGCGATCGATGCGATCGTCGAGACCTACGAGACCAAGGTCGGCCCACGAAACGGTGCGCGTGTCGTCGCCAGGGCATGGAACGATCCTGAATTCGCGGAGTGGCTGCGGCGCGGCGCGACGGCGGCGATCGCGAGCCTTGGCTATGCCGGGCGTCAGGGCGAGCACATGCGCGCGGTGTTCAACACGGACGAGACGCATAATCTCGTCGTCTGTACGCTTTGCTCCTGTTACCCCTGGTCGGTCCTCGGCCTGCCGCCCGTGTGGTACAAGGCCCCCGCCTACCGTTCGCGGGCAGTTATCGATCCGCGCGGGGTGCTGGCCGAATTCGGCGTGACCTTGCCCGAGGATAAGAAGATCCGCGTATGGGATTCGACGGCGGAGCTCCGCTATCTGGTCATTCCGGAGCGGCCGGCGGGCACGGATGGATGGAGCGAGGAGCAGCTTGCAGATCTCGTCAGTCGCGATGCGATGATCGGAACGGGATTGGCTGCCGCGCCAGGAGATGCGGCATGAACGGCCCGCACGACCTTGGCGGTCAGATGGGTTTCGGCCCTGTCGCGCCCGAAAGGGACGAGCCGTATTTCCATGCGGAGTGGGAGAAGCGTGCGCTCGGCCTTACGCTTTCCAGCGGCGCCTTTGGCGCCTGGAATATCGACGAGAGCCGGCATACGCGCGAAAGCATTCCACCGGCGAGTTATCTTGGCGCGAGCTACTACGAGATCTGGACGCGGGCGCTGGAGGTGCTGCTGCGGCGCCATGGCTTTGTGACGGCCGAGGAGATCAACGCCGGTCACAAGCAAATGGATGGCGCGACGCCGAAGCGTGTCCTGAAGGCCGACATGGTGGCAGGCGTGCTCGCCAAGGGTGGTCCCTGCGACCGACCGGTGGCGACGCCGCCACGCTTCTCCGTGGGGGACAGTGTTCGAACCAGGAATTTCAATCCGACGACACATACGCGGCTGCCGCGCTATGCACGCTCAAAATTGGGCGTGGTAGAAGCTGTTCAAGGCTCCTTCGTCTTCCCCGACGACAACGCCCATGGGAAGGGCGAGAACCCTCAATGGGTCTATACGGTCTTGTTCGACGGCGGCGAAATCTGGGGTGAGGGAGCGGATCCGACGCTCTGCATCTCGATCGATGCCTGGGAGAGCTATCTTGAGCCAGTGTGAGACGCGGTCGCCGCTGGCGCAATCGCCGCAGCTGCCGAAATCGCCCGATGGAGAGCCGGTCTTTCCTGAGCCATGGGCTGCGGAAGCCTTCGCGATAACAGTGCATCTGCACGAACGGGGCCTGTTTACGTGGAACGAATGGGCTGAGACGCTATCACGGGAATTGCACCAGCCCGGCCGCGCCGAAGACGGCCGCGACTATTTCGATTGCTGGGTGGCGGCGCTTTCGGCAATTCTCGTCAAACTCGGCGTCGCTGACGCCGACATGATCCTCGATCTGCAGAAGAGTTGGCAGCGGGCGGCGGAGGCGACGCCGCACGGCAAGCCGATCGAGCTTGCCAACGACCCGCTGCGCTGAGGCTTACGACGGAAACTGCCTGTAGCATTCCTCGGCGACTTTTCTCAGCACATCGCGCGGAATCTCGCCGGTAACGGCGTAGCCGAGTTCGCCGTCGATCCAGTAGAAGGTTTCGACATTGCCCGATGACGCGAAGCGGAAACTGGTCGACCTGTTATCAGCCTTGCGCCCGACGAGGACCGTCAGTCGTTCGCCGGCCGGATCCTCGTACATGAACATTGCACCCGGCCTGCCCTCGACGGGCAACAGTCGCCCGCCGACCAGCTTGAAGCCGAGTTCCTGCAGGTTCGGAACCCGCAAGTTTTGAATGGCAAGCCGCTTGCCGAGCCAGGTCGCCAGATGGGCTTCCTCATTGGCAAAGACCTCGACGGGATGGCGGACTTCACCGGCATAAACCAGGAAGGCGTTGCGGGCTTCGTTGGGCAGGGTTTCGAGTTCCGTCAGTTGCAGATCCGGTTTTTGAAACAGTGCTGGGCCGTAGTGGCCGCTCAAGGCTCCCAGGCCGAAAGCCGCTATGATCGCAGCCACCGCCGCCAGGCGCTTCGGCCAGTTTGCTGGGCGTGTCCGGCCAGTGACGAGCGCTATGTCGGCGTCCGTGGATTTTTCATAGTCCGCGAAAAGCGATCGGATCTCGGCATTTTGCGCGGACCATTCCGCCACTCTGGCTGCATCGCCCGGATTGTCAGTGAGCCACGCCTCGATGCGTGCGCGGGCCTGCTCGGGAAGCTGCCCGTCGGCAAAGGCGTGAAGATCCGCTTCGGTCACGGTCTGGTTGATCTCGTTCATTTCGGTCTCCGAAGCGTAATGACATTGTCTGCCTTCATGCGCTCTCCCATCCGTTGGCGTGCGCGTGACAGGCGCGACATAACCGTGCCGATCGGGATGTCGAGTGCGGTCGCAACCTCCTGATAGGTATAGCCTTCGATGACAATCAACATCAGCACAGCGCGGTTTTCTTCCGAAAGGCTATTTAATGCATCCTCCAGCCGCGATCGCTCGAGCGGATCGGGAGCGGGATCGACGGATACGATGTCCTCGGCGCCATCGAGTTCCACGAACGGCGCGCGACCCGTCTGGCGACGGCTGTTGCGATAGAGGTTCGTCATGATCGTCAGCACCCAGCCGCGCAGGTTCAGCCCCCGCCATTGTCCGTGACGGGCGAGCACCTTCTCGAGGCAATCCTGCAGCAAGTCTTCCCCGTCTGCATCGGAGCGGGTGAGGCTCCGCGAGTAACGCCTGAGCGAGGGAAGGAGGGCCAGGATCTGGCCCTCGAACGTGTCGTGACCTGGTGCCTTCACGTCGCTTCGCTCACTGTTTGACGAGATCCCAATTGCCGCCGACACCGTCACCGGTGATATCGCCCATCTTCTTGTCCTTCACCCAGAAATAAAGCGGCATGCCGTCCTTGGCCCACTGCTTGCTGCCGTCTTTCCGTTCGACAATCGAATATGCACCCTCCGGCTTCGCGTCGCTAGCGGCCTTCAGCGGCGGCCAGTTCTTGGCGCAATCGTCGTAGCAATTGGAGACACCCATCTTATCCTTCTTGAAGGTATAGAGGGTCATGCCGTTTTCGCCGGCAAGAACCTCGCCCTTGGTGGACTTTACGGCCTTGACGGGCGGGGCCGCAAATGCGGACGTTGCGGCGGCGGATGCAATGGCAAAGGCGATCAGCATCTTTGCGGATTTCATGGGCTCTCTCCTCACGTGTAGGGCACGCTTGATTGCGTTGCCTGACATGAGACACCATCGATGCCGATTTTATTCCCTTTCGATTGCCCGCTTGCGCGGATTTCAGGGTTGCCTATGTCAGGCGAATCCTGCCAAGTCGATCCACGATGCAATTTGCTCCGCAACAAGATGAAGCCCTCAGGGCCGTTTCCCAATGGCTGAAGGAAGGGCGGACACCGCTTTTCCGTCTGTTCGGCTATGCCGGTACGGGCAAGACGACGCTTGCGCGGCATTTCGCGGAGTATGTGGATGGTGACGTACTGTTTGCCGCGTTTACGGGCAAGGCGGCCCAGGTGCTGCGGTCGCGCGGCGCCAGCAACGCGAAGACCATCCATTCGCTGATCTATCGTCCGCGCGGCGAGGAGGCTGTCGAGGACGAGGAGACGGGCAAAACTTCCATTGCGCCGATGTTTTCCATCAACCGTCAGAGCCCAGTCGCCAAGGCTGCGCTGATCGTGGTCGACGAGTGCTCGATGGTGGACGAGGCTTTGGGCCGCGACCTGATGAGCTTCGGCACACCGATCCTGGTGCTTGGAGATCCGGGGCAGCTGCCTCCGGTGTCGGGCGGCGGCTTCTTCACCAATCAGGAACCGGACTATCTGCTGACGGACATTCACCGCCAGGCGCGCGATAATCCGATCATCCAGCTTGCAATGCAGGTGCGTGAGGGCAACGAAGTCAGCTACGGAGACTACGGTACCGCGCGGGTCATCTCGAAGGGCGAGGTGAACCAGTCGCTGGTCCTCGATGCCGATCAGGTGCTCGTCGGCACGAATCGCACGCGACGCCGATACAATCAGCGTCTTCGCGAGCTGAAGGGTTTTGCGACCGAATATCCGCAAACGGGCGACAAGCTTGTCTGCCTGCGCAACGATCCGGCAAAGGGCTTGCTCAACGGCTCACTTTGGCAGGTGATGACGTCGTCCAAGGAGACGACGAAGCCTGGCATCAACCTGCTGGTCCGGCCCGAGGATGACGACATGGATCGCGGCGCGGCGAAGATCAAACTGCTGAAGCAGGCTTTCGAGGATGTCGAGGGTGAGATTCCCTGGAACACGCGCAAGCGCTACGACGAATTCGACTACGGCTATGCACTGACGGTGCACAAGGCGCAGGGTTCGCAGTGGAACAACGTCGTGTTGTTCGATGAAAGCTGGGCATTCCGCGATACACGCGAACGGTGGCTCTATACAGCGATCACGCGCGCGGCGGAAACCCTGACGATTGTGCGCTAGGCGATTTTCCGGGGGCGTCAGACCTGGACGACGCCGAGCATGACGGCCTTGGCTATGGCTTGAAAACGATTGTTGGCGTGGAATTTCTGGATGATGCCGGCCTCAAGTGACTGTGCATCGTCATTTCGAAGGTCGAGGGTGCGCGCAATACGCTGCGTGGAAAGCCCTGCCGCCATCAGCGCCAGGCACCGCAACTCCTGATCCGTGAGCATCGAGCCGCTCTGATTATCGTTGAGAAGCTGCTCCTCGGCTGCCTCGCGGTCGAGCAGGTCGCTCACCTGCTGCATCTGCCGATGCAATGTGGACATTTCCGCGCTGAGTTCGCGTTTGCGGGTCACGAGCGCGTCACGAAACAGAGCCTCGGCAGCCTCCTGCGAGTCGGCTTCTATGAGGTCGCTCATCAAATCCTGGATCACAGCAACCGCCATTCCAGCCTCGCGGCAGGCGTTGATGACAGCCATGCGCATCACGTCGCCCGGTTCATAGACGCGCATCAGGCCGATTCGGCTGGCCGAAATGAGCCCTTTTTCCTCATAGAAGTGGAGTGTGCGGTGGGTGACGCCAAAGGCATTGGCCATGTCGGCGATCGGAACTCGCCCGCGGGGCAAATCTGCGGGGCGGAGCGCCGCAGAAGGAAGAAAACGGTGCCGCGCTCGTGTTTGTGTCGCGAGGTCTGACGTGAAATCCTGCTTGTAACCTTCTGCCATGGTCCCTCCCGTTGTGCTCATTGTGCGTCTGCAAATTGCAAAAAGGGTGCGGTTGAGTGGGGTTCCTTCTTGATCGTTCCTGTTCAGGCATCAAAGCAACTGGCGGTGTTTGCTTCGATATCGCGAGCTTACGTTACTCGTGATTGACGTATTTTGTTAGTATCAAATTTAGTGACTTTTAATTTACAGCGCAATCCGGCGGGAAAGCTGCCCCAGGTGACGCGTTTCTCGCGAGAAATCAGCGCTGGAGAAACGCTTGATCGTTTAAAGCGCGAAGAACAAACCAGATCTACATTCAGCCGCCGCGTTGACGGACCAAACGCTCGCGTCATCACAGATTCACATGCATCCATGTACGAATCTCGTTGGCCGATGCCGACTCGTTGGCTTAGAAACGATCATCCTTCGCTTCAGTGGAATCCCGCCATGCAGACTACGCTTTCCGTCAATCTCAATGCCGTCGCGATGCTGCGCAACCGCCGCGATCTTCCATGGCCCAGTGTAGAGGGGTTGGGGCGGATTGCGCTGCAATCCGGCGCGAGCGGATTGACGGTCCATCCGCGACCCGACCAAAGACACATCCGTTTCTCGGACCTGCCCATCATCCGCAATCTGATCGATGACGAATTTCCAAACGCCGAATTCAATATCGAGGGCTATCCCACCGAGGAGTTTCTCGATCTCTGCGTTGGGGTGGCACCCGAGCAGGTCACGCTGGTTCCGGACGACCCCTCACAGGCGACCTCTGATCATGGCTGGGATTTCCGCAAGCACCGCGATTTCCTGACTGATGTCATTGCGCGGCTGAAGAAGATGGGCACGCGCGTATCGCTGTTTGCCGATGGCGATGGGGACGCCGAGGCCGTCGCGATTGCCAAGGCGGTCGGTGCTGACCGGATCGAGCTTTATACGGGGCCATATGGCGGCTGCTACGATGCGCCTGAACGGGTAGGGCCAATCCTCGAGGCGCTAGGTGAGACAGCGGACGCGGCGCTGGCGATCGGCTTGGGCGTCAATGCGGGGCACGATCTGACGGTTGCGAATTTGCCACCGCTCTTAAAGCGCATTCCGAAACTCGCGGAAGTGTCCATCGGGCACGGGCTGACGGCGGACGCGCTGGAATTCGGCATGGCCGAAACGGTTCGGCGGTTCTGCCGCGCATGCGGCCAGAAGATCTGAGAACTGCATGAGTGAGCCCGCTCCGGTGGTGCGAAGCGGGCTTTATCGACCGACTCAGGCCGTGAGGGCGGTCTTGTGTGCGACGAAGAAGCCCTTGAGCGTTTGAGGCTTGTTGCCAGTCAGCGTCTCGTAATCCGCCGTTACCAGATCAAAGTTGCCGGCGCGGATGTTGGCGTCGGCTGAGACCAGCATGTCCGCGACGAAATCGGGAAGACCCGCGCCGCGAATGCCTTGGCCAAGCTGCTCATCCGTGACGCTGACGGCCTTCAACGGCCTTCCAACCGCATCGGAGAGGACCGCGGCGATCTGGTCGGCGCTCAGCGATTCGGCTCCGGTCAGCGTATAGGTCGCGCTTTCATCGCTGCCGGAGGCAAGGGACGCTGCGATTGCCCGCGCGCAGTCTTCGCGCGAGATGTTCGCAACCTTGCCGCCGTCGCTGCTCGTGTACCAGTTTCCCGACTGGAGATTGTGCGGCATGCCATGGAGATAGTTGTCCATGTACCAGGCATTCCGAAAGATCGTGTAGGGGATGTCAGTGGCCTTCATGGCATTCTCGGTGCCAAGATGATCGGGTGCAAAGGTCACCAGAGATTTATCGGGCGAGGGCATCGAGGTGTAGGCGATGTGCTTCACGCCTGCCTTGGCTGCCGCGTCCACTGCCGCTTTGTGCTGCTTGAGACGTAGGCCGGGGACGGCGAGTGCGTCGGTGCTGATGATCAGCAACCGATCGACGCCCTTGAAGGCAGATTCGAGCGAGGCGGCGTCGTCGAAATCGGCCTTGCGGGTGATGACACCCTTTGTGGCAAGGTCCGCGAGTTTGGCCGGATCGCGCGTCGCGGCGATGATATTTGCCGCTGGAACCTTTTCGGTCTCAAGCAGGTGATGGATGATCCGCTGGCCGAGTTGGCCGGCCGCACCCGTGATGAGAATGGTCTCGCTCATGTGTCTTTCCTCTAGGTTTGCTGTTGGTCTCAAAAAGAGAGAAGCTCTAGATTAGGAATTGACTGCGCGCTGTAAAGAAGGCAGTTTTTTGGCTCTACGTTACCAAAAGGGAACCAAGAATGAGTGGCGCCGTCGTCAACCTGAAGAACAAGGCCCCCGGCATTCGTCGAGACGTCGATCTCAGCAACCTCGACTTCAACAATTGCCCGGTCCGGGACATGATGCAGCAGATTGGCGGCAAGTGGTCGACACTGATGCTCGAGGCGCTGTCGCAACGTCCGTATCGCTTCGGCGAATTACGGCGGATGATTCCGGATATCTCGCAGCGCATGCTGACACAGACCCTAAGGGATCTGCAGCGTGACGGTTACATCGAGCGGGAAGTGTTTCCGACGAAACCGCCGAGCGTCGAGTACCGGATGACTGATCTCGGCCGCTCGCTTTACAGCACGCTCGCCTTGCTACTGAACTGGGCGGAGGCAAACCATGACGCGGTTCGCGCCGCCCGGCTCCGATTCGATTCAGCCAGCCTCTGAGACTGCCTGCCGGCCGCGGCCTTCCGTCAGGAACAGAAGGAACGCAAAGGCTGGGAAGCAGAAGCCGATCCACGCGGTCATCGTCCAGCCGCCGGTCGCGTAGGCCCAGCCGCCCACGGCGGATCCGATCGCACCGCCCGTAAAGAACGTCGCCATGTAGAGACCGTTCAGGCGGCCGCGATGCTCGGCGCTGATCGCGTAGACGGCTCGCTGGCCGCAGACCAGATTGGTGGTTACGCCGAAATCAAGCAGTATTGCTGCAGCGGTCAGCAAAAGCAGCGCCGTCAGCGACCCATCGGTTGCGAACTGGCTGATGAGAAAGGCCGACATTCCAAGCAGCATCGCTAGCGTCGAGGCAGCCTTCGTCAGTCCGCGATCGGCGAGCCGCCCGGCAATTGGCGACGCAATGGCACCAGCCGCGCCAGCCAGCGCGAACAGGGCGATGCCATTCTGCGTCAGCCCGAACTCAGGGCCTGCGAGCAGCAGGGGCGTCGTGGTCCAGAATAGGCTGAACGCACCGAACATCCCGGCCTGGTAGAGCGCGCGACGCTGAAGAATGCGCGAATGGAGGGCAAGATCCGCCATCGAGGCGAGCAGTCTGCCGTAGCTCAGTCTGGTGTGGGGAACACGGACCGGAAGGTTGGCTCTCAGGATGACAACGAGCGCGATCATGAGCGCCGCGGTCACGAAGTAGACCATGTGCCAGGAGGTTGCTTCGGCAACGAAGCTGGCGAAGGGCCGCGCCAGCATGATGCCACAGAGCAGGCCGCTCATGACGTTGCCGACGACGCGGCCGCGCGTAGCGTCCGGCGCCATGTGGGCGGCAAAGGGAACAAGTACCTGGACGGCAACGGATGCAAGGCCGATGCAGAGCGACGCTAGTAGAAACATCATCGGTGTCGAGGACAGTGCCGCGCCGACCAAAGCAACCGCAGAGATGGCGATCAGCGTCAGCACAAGTCTGCGGTTTTCCAGGAGGTCGCCGAGCGGAACGATCAGCAGAAGGCCGAGGCCGTAGCCGATTTGCGTCAGGGTGACGATCAAGCCGGTTGCCGCCGGAGTGAATCCGAGGGATGCGCTGATCGGGCCGGCAAGCGGCTGGCCGTAATAGAGATTGGCCGCGACCAGTCCGCAGGCGGCCGCAAAAAGAAACGTCATTAAAGGCGAGATCGTCTGCGGCGCGACGGTTTCCCGCGTGGTGGTCGAAAGGCTCATATTAGGCTCCGGGGCTATCGGATCATCAAAAAGGTTGCGCGTGAGGCGGGTCGGTCGCAACCCGATTTACGCAAGAAGTTTCATTGCAATCTCGGCGACAGCGACCATTTCTTCCTCGCTACGCCCCGTTTTGCCAACCACTCGCATTCCATTGGTCACGCAAAGCAGGGTACGGGCGGTGGCGGCGACGTCAACGTTCGCGGCGATCGAGCCGTCGCTTTGGCCGAGGCGGAGGAGATCGCGGATCAGCGCCTCGTTGGCTGCAAACGCAGCCGCGACACGGTCTGCGGCCTCTTCGTCGAAAAGCGCCAGGTCGTTCGCACTGCTGACGACAAGACAGCCGCACCGACCGGAGGCACCATGCGAGGAGAGCGCATAGTGGGCCAAGACTTCGCGGATCTTCTCACGGCCGGTTGCGGCCTTCGCCATGCGTGCGTCCAGAAGGCCGCGACGAACAGCGCGGTATCGGTCGAAGGCTGCGAGGAATATGCCGCGCTTGTCCTTGAACGCCTTGTAGACGCTGCCGGAGGCAAGGCCCATGGCTTCGGTAAGCTCGCTGATCGACGCGGCATGATAGCCGCGCTCGGAAAATACCTGGAGCGCCCTGTCGAGCGCTGCGTCGCGATCGAATTCGCGCGGTCTGCCGCGTGTCCTGATCGTTTCAGTGAGGGTCGCCGTGGTCATGGTCGACTTAATTAGGAAATGATCGTTTCCAAATCAAGGGAAACTTTTGCGACGCAGCAAATCAGAGATCAAGAACCCAGGTTTGGCCGTTTTCCTCAGGGCCGAACATCCGGTGTCTCCCCTCGGAGACAAGGCGGAAACCGGCCTTCAAATATATGCCGCGCGCGGCATGCAGGATGTCGTTCGTCCATAGCGATATCTGTCGATACTGCTTTGCCCTGGCAAAGCGAATGCATTCGTCGACCAGCATCTTGCCGAGTCCGAGGCCGCGCGCCGCCTTGTCCACATAGAGCAGGCGAAGCTTCGCAACGCCATCGCCACCATTGGTGACAAGGATCGAGCCGACGTTGATGCCTCCACGCTCGGCAATCCAGCAATACTCCTTCGACGGATCGAAATTCGCCAGGAACTTGCCGGCGACCTCTGCAACGAGGCCCTCGAAGCGCATGTCCCAGCCGTATTCCCCGGCGTAAGCCTTGCCCTGGCTTTGGACGATCCAGCCGATGTCGCCGGGCCGGTGTGCGCGGATGATCAAGGGTGGGCGCGCGGCCTCGGGATCCAATAGCCCCCGAATGGCACTCATCGCGGCTACGACGCTTTGCGGTTCGCCGTCGACGAGGTTAGCGAAGCGCTCTGCTATCTGAGTGTTGGAGCGACGGCCCAGTTCCTCGAATTGATCGTGTCCCTTGGTGGTGACGTTGATGATTTGACTGCGCAGGTCGTCGGGATCGGCCGTTGTTTCAATCAGGCCATTGGAGCGGAAGCGTTTGAGAATTCTGCTGAGATAGGCGGGGTCGAGTTGCAGGTCGCGTGCCAACGCGACCGCGGTGACGCCCTTGCGCGAGCCGATCTCGAAGAGGACGCGCGCGTCCGTCAGCGTGAAATCGGTGTCGAGGTAGGCCCGGTTCAGGACCCCCAGGAAGCTCGTGTAGAAACGATTGAAGTCGCGGGCAGCGTCGATCAAGCCAGGGTCAGACATGGACAAAACCTCCTGATAGGAGATTTTGTCCTGCTTTTATTTGACTGAGTCAACTAATTTGTTGACTCAAGCAGCCGCGATCACGCGTGCTTGTTCGTCGCCAAGTGCGAACTCGACGGCGGCGCGAGCATGGATCTCGGTTGTGTCGAAGCCCGGCAGCGGCAGATGCTTCGGGTCAAGGATCAGGCAGATTTCCGTGCAGCCGAGAATGATACTGTCCGCGCCCTTGGCGCGCTCGCGTTCGATGATCTGCATGAGCTTGTCGCGCGAGCTGTCGAGCACCTTGCCGGCGCAGAGCTCATTGAAGATGATGTCATGGACGGACGTGCGGTCGGCGGCTTCGGGAACCACGACGTCAACGCCCAGGCTCTTCATGCGATTGGCATAGAAACCGTGTTCCATGGTGTATCGTGTGGCGAGCAGGAGCGGGCGCTTGCGCCCGGCTGCCTTCAGAGACTTCGCGGTCTCGTCGATGATGTGGATCAGCGGCACGGAGATGCGGGAGGCGACCTGATCGGCAATCAGATGCATCGTGTTCGTGCAGATCAGCATGCAGCGGGCGCCGGCAATCTGCAGGTGCAGAGCCACGTCGCCGAGCCGGCTTGCTGCAGAGTCCCAGTCACCCGCCTTCTGCATGGAGACGATCTCGTCGAAATTGATGGAATGCATCAGGAGGTCAGCCGACGTGAGCCCGCCGCGGCGCTCGCGTACCATTTCATTGATCAGGCGATAGTAGACCGCCGAGCTTTCGAAGCTCATTCCGCCAATTAGTCCGATTGTCTGCATTTTTGTTATGCTCCCGTCTGGAATTTCGTAGTGGCGAGATCATGCATCGAACCTCGCGCAAATGGTTTGCTTTCTTTGTCTCAAACTCTTCATTGGCGCTGCATTTTTGCGTATAATCTCCAAACTGCGCAAACTGCAGCCGTGAAATTTCCGAGGCACCATGCTTGATGACCGCGATCGACGAATCCTAGAATATTTGCAGACCGATGCGGGCATTTCGGTGACGGAGCTTGCTGAAAGGGTCGCACTATCGGTCTCTGCCTGTTCTCGCCGCATCCAGCGGCTGGAGGAGAGCGGCCATATCGCGCGGCGGATCGTGGTGCTTGACCGCGAGAAAATGGGCGTGCCGACGACGGTATTTGCGCTGATCAAGACGGCACACCATGCCGACGAGTGGATCGAGGCGTTTCGCCGGGCGATCAGCAGCATACCGGAGATCGTCGAGGCGCATCGGCTTACCGGCAACCACGACTATATTCTGAAGATCGTGCTCCCACGCGTCGAGCACTACGACGTGATCTATAAGCAGATCGTCCGCAAGATCGAACTCTTCGATGTGTCCGCGTCCATATCGATGGAATTGCTGAAAAGCGGGACATCGATCCCTGTTGCCTATGCAGACTGAGTGACCCCGACACCAAATTGAGCATTCGTGACTACCGCCTAGAGCAGGCGAGCTATGCCCAAACAGTGATTGAAAGCCGCGCGCGACCAACGACATTGGCTATAGCGAAGTGGCACGGAAAGGCAGCTCATGAGCGAACACCATGTTGTGGTTGTCGGCGGCGGCTTCGGCGGCCTGCAGTTGGTCAACGATCTAAAGGGTGCGGGCATCCGGATCACGTTGATTGACCGGCGCAATCATCATCTCTTCCAACCGCTCCTTTACCAGGTGGCGACGACAATCCTTTCCACCTCTGAGATCGCCTGGCCCATTCGCCATCTCTATAGCGACCGCCAAGACGTGACGACGTTGCTGGGCGAAGTCGTCGGTGTCGATACTGACGTAAAGGAAGTTTCTTTACGCGACGGCACTACGTTGCGTTATGACACGCTCGTCCTCGCCACGGGAGCAACGCACGCCTATTTCGGGCGAGACGACTGGGAGGCGGTGGCCCCCGGTCTGAAGACGCTGGAGGATGCAACGACGATCCGCCGGCGCATGTTGCTCGCATTCGAGCGGGCGGAGACCGAGACCAATCCTGCCGTGCGCGACGCATTGTTGACCTTCACTCTCGTCGGCGCCGGGCCGACGGGGGTCGAGCTTGCCGGGATCATCGCCGAGCTTGCACGCAAGACCCTGCCGCGCGAATTCCGCAATATCGATACGCGCAAGACACGGGTCGTGCTGGTCGAGGCGGGGCCGTGCGTGCTTCCGACCTTTGCCGAGGAGCTTTCCGATTATGCCAGCAAAGCCCTCCAGGAACTCGGCGTCGAGCTGCATATCGGCGAGCGTGTCCTGGAGTGCACGGCAGACGGTGTCGAGACGAGCGAGGAGTTCATTCCGAGCCGCACGATCGTCTGGGCTGCAGGCGTACAGGCATCGCCCGCAGCCAAGTGGCTCGGTGTTCCGGCCGATCGAGCAGGGCGCGTCGTCGTCGAGAAGGATTTGACGGCACCGGAGCATCCGGATGTCTTTGTTGTCGGCGACACGGCTTCCGTCATTCGGGAAAGTGGCGCTCCCGTCCCGGGGATCGCGCCTGCGGCCAAACAACAAGGCGCTTATGTCGCAAAGGTCATCCGCGCGCGTCTTGCGGGAAACCCTGCGCCCGCACCGTTCCGCTATCGCCATCAGGGCAGTCTTGCGACGATCGGTCGAAGCGCGGCCATCATCGATTTCGGTCGGATCAAGCTGAAAGGCTGGATCGCCTGGTGGATATGGGGCATCGCCCACATCTACTTCCTGATCGGGACGCGTTCGCGTTTTGCCGTGGCTTGGAGTTGGCTCTGGATTTACCTGAGCGGCCAGCACAGCGCGCGGTTGATCACCCAGAAGGAAACGATGCGCGACGATAGCAGCGCATAGAAAGGGCGGCTCAAGGCCGCTGGCTCAAGGCCGCCCTTTCCCATTATCAAGCTGCCAGCGAGGCGATGTCGATGACGAAGCGGTAACGAACGTCGCTCTTCAGAACGCGTTCATAGGCCTCGTTGACCTGCTGGATGTTGATCGTCTCGATCTCGGAGACGATGTTGTGCTTGCCGCAGAAGTCCAGCATTTCCTGGGTTTCCTTGATTGAGCCGATCATCGAGCCGGAAATGCTCTTGCGGCCCGGGACCAGCGAAAATGCATGAACCGGGACCGCGTTTTCCGGGATGCCGACGACCACAAATGCACCGTCCACCTTCAGAAGGCCAAGATAAGCGTTCCAATCGATCTCGGCGCTGACCGTGCAGATGATCAGGTCAAATGTACCGGCAAGCTTCTTGAACGTCTCCTCGTCGCTGGTCGCATAGTATTCCTTGGCACCGAGCTTGAGGCCGTCTTCCTTCTTGGAAAGGCTCTGCGAGAGGACGGTGATGTCAGCACCCATGGCCGCGCCGAGCTTGACGCCCATGTGACCGAGGCCGCCCATGCCGACGATTGCGACCTTCTTGCCTGGTCCGGCATTCCAGTGACGCAGCGGCGAGTAGAGCGTGATGCCGGCGCAGAGCAGCGGGGCCGAGGCGTCGAGCGGAAGGTTGTCCGGAATGGACATGACGTAACCTTCCTTGACGACGATCGAGTCGGAGTAACCGCCTTGAGTGCGCGTCTTGCCATCGGCTTCGAAGTCGTTGTAGGTGCCGACCAGGCCGGGCATATATTGTTCGCGGTCGAGGTCGCGGGCTGCACAGCCGACGCAGCTGTCGACGAAGCAGCCAACGCCGACACGGTCGCCGGCCTTGAATCTGGTGACGGCCGAGCCGACGGCCGAGACGATGCCGGCGATCTCGTGGCCCGGCACGATCGGATAGACCGCATTCTTCCATTCGTTGCGGACGGTGTGGATGTCCGAATGGCAGATGCCGGCGAACTTGATGTCGATCACGACGTCATCGGCATTGGGTTCGCGGCGCTCGAAGGTGAAGGGCGTAAGCGGCTTGGACGCGTCGGTGGCAGCATAGCCTTTTGCAATGGCCATCTGAGACTTCCTTTCGGGTTGCTGAGGTGATGGCAGACCATGCACCGGATCGATGTCGATGCGTTAGAGCGATACTCCGAGCTTCTTGCACGATCCTGCAAAAGTGACAGGCGGGCCTATTCTCGCGGGAGCAAAGCTGTCCTACATAGTGCGCATCTCTCCGAGGCGATACATAAAGGGTTCGCTCGTATGACTCTGCCGTTCAATCCCTATCAGGAAATCGTCTCCATTGCCGCGCGCCATCTTGGCGACGACGGGGAGTGCAGGACCGCGATCGAAAGCGTGGGGATAAGTCGGCGCACTTCACCAAGCGCCCCCTGCCACGGCAGCTACCGCCCTTGCATCGCCCTTGTTATCCAAGGCGCCAAGAGCCTGCGCCTTGGCACCGACGTCATCAATTACGGGCCTGGCGACTACCTGCTGACATCGCTCGACCTGCCGGTGACATGGCGAGTGGTGGAGGCAAGCCCCGAGGTTCCGCATTTCTGCCTGACGCTCGCCATCAACAGCGAGAAGGTTCTCGATCTCTTGAGCCGCGCCGAAATCCCGCGGCCAACCGCGCCCGTTGGAGGACGCGGGATCGTCGTAAATGTCGCGACGCCAGAGCTCTTGGACGCGGCAGTGCGGCTGCTACGTTTGCTCGATAGTCCAAAGGACATCGCGGCGATGGCGCCGCTGATAGAGCAGGAGATTCTATATCGGGTTCTTACCGGCCCGGACGGTGGCCGGCTGATCAATATTGCGGTCGCCGACAGTCACGGCAACCGCATTGCACGCGCCATCGCATGGTTGCGGCAGAATTTTGCCCAGCCGCTGCGCATCGAGGACCTCGCGGAGCAGGTCAACATGAGCGTGTCGTCCTTCCATCACCATTTCAAATCGATCACCGCGATCACGCCGGTGCAATACCAGAAGCAGCTGCGGCTGCATGAGGCGCGGCGTCTGATGCTGATCGAGCGGCTGGATGCAGGGACGGCGGGGCATCGTGTCGGCTATCAGAGCCCGTCGCAGTTCAGCCGCGAATACAGCCGCGTCTATGGCATGTCCCCGGTGAGAGACGTCGAGGCGGCGCGCGAGCCCGCTGACGGCGCCTGAGTAATGCGCTGTCGGCGGCGGCGGTTGGAGCGTAGCGACGGTCGCGTCGATATCGCGCAAGGACGCTGAAATTTTCGTGCCATGCCGCTTGACGCGCACAGTGGTTTGCAGCATAAAGCCTACGAACCGTACCGTACGGTACTATTGGGAGTGAGGCCGTGTCCGTCGATAATTTGGAGCCCAGCGAGTTTTCGCCGCGCCAAAACGCCGTCCTGGAGCAGGCATTGCAGCTGCTCGTCGATGGCGGCGAGAAGGCGCTGACGACATCGGGCGTTGCGCGCGCGGCGAACTGCTCCAAGGAAAGCCTGTACAAGTGGTTCGGCGACCGCGACGGCCTGCTGTCCGCGATGATCGCCTATCAGGCGAGCAAGGTGCGCACCTTCGAGCGCAATGGCGAGCGGCTGACGTCGGCGAGCCTCCACGACCACCTCGTCATCTTCTCAAAGGATTTGCTTGAAGTTCTCGCCGGCGATGTCTCGCTGGCGCTCAACCGTCTCGCCATCGGCCAGTCGCATCGCGACGGCTCCAAGCTCGGCAAGCTGCTTCTGGAGCGGGGTCGCCGTCAGATCGATCGCCGCGCCATGGGGCTGATCGATTCCGGCAAGCGCGCTGGGCTGCTGCGCTTCCATGATGCCGACGAGGCATATCACACGCTTTATGGCCTGATCGTTTCCGATCTGCATGTTCGCATGCTGCTCGGCGAGCCGGGTCTCAAGGATACCGCGCGTCAGGCGGAGAGGGCGGTTTCCGCCTTCCTGCGCCTCTATGGCACGGAAAAGGTTTTGGCGGAGATGCCGCTCGTCGGCTGATCCCCTCTTACAAGTCACAGGACAAGCAAAGGGAAGGAAATTCAAATGCGCGTCTATTACGATCGTGATGCAGATCTCAACCTCATCAAGTCGAAGAACGTCGTCATCGTCGGCTACGGCTCCCAGGGCCGTGCGCACGCGCTGAACCTCAAGGACAGCGGCCATGCCAACGTGACGATCGCTCTCAAGGCTGGCTCGGCAACCATCAAGAAGGCAGAAGCCGACGGCTTCAAGGTCATGACCGTTGCCGACGCTGCCAAGTGGGGCGACCTGATCATGATGGCAACGCCTGACGAGCTGCAGGCCGACATCTACAAGGGCGAAATCGCCGGCAACATCCGTGACGGCGCTGCAATCGCCTTCGCACACGGCCTCAACGTTCACTTCGGCCTGATCGAGCCGAAGGCGTCGCTCGACGTCGTCATGATCGCGCCGAAGGGCCCGGGCCATACGGTTCGCGGCGAATACCAGAAGGGCGGCGGCGTTCCCTGCCTCGTTGCCGTTCACCAGAACGCTTCCGGCAACGCTCTCGAACTCGCTCTCTCCTACGCTTGCGGCGTTGGCGGCGGTCGTTCGGGCATCATCGAAACCAACTTCCGCGAAGAGTGCGAAACCGACCTCTTCGGCGAACAGGTCGTTCTCTGCGGCGGTCTCGTCGAACTGATCCGTGCTGGTTTCGAAACGCTGGTCGAAGCCGGCTATGCGCCTGAAATGGCCTACTTCGAGTGCCTGCACGAAGTGAAGCTGATCGTCGACCTGATCTATGAAGGCGGTATCGCCAACATGAACTACTCGATCTCGAACACGGCCGAGTGGGGCGAATACGTCACCGGCCCGCGCATCATCACGGCTGAAACCAAGGCTGAAATGAAGCGCGTCCTGCACGACATCCAGACCGGCAAGTTCACGTCCGACTGGATGCAGGAGTACAAGGCAGGGGGTTCGCGCTTCAAGGGCATCCGCCGCATGAACGACAGCCACCAGATCGAAGAAGTCGGCGCGAAGCTGCGCGGCATGATGCCTTGGATCGGCAAGAACAAGCTGGTCGACAAGTCCGTCAACTAAGCGGTTTCACACTGCTGAGTCAGCAGGGCCGGGGCGAAAGCTCCGGCCTTATTTTTGCGTCCGTACCGCAAGCCAGCGGGTCGGCTTTCCGTCGTAGCCGGTCCCATCGCCTTCGCTGATCACAATGTTGTGCCAGCCGCCATTGCTCAGCATTTCCGAAAGCAGTTCCGCCGACGGATAGTTGTAGTAGCGACCGAAGCCGTCGTGCCCCTCGGCCTCGCCCGCCTTGAAGGTGGCGTGAAAGGCGCCGCCGGGCCGCAGCGCCGTGCGGATCCGTTCCAGCACATCAGGGAGGTCTGCCCGGGGGACATGCAGCAGGCTGGCCTCGGCCCAGACGCCGTCGAAGGCTTCCTCTTCGTCCAGATCCTCGAAGCGCAACACCGCGACGGGACGCTCAAGAAAGGTTTCGGCCTGCTCCGCGATCGCCGGCGATCCGTCCGTTGGCGTGACATCGAAGCCCTTTGACAGCATGTAGGCGCTGTCCTGTCCGCCGCCGCATCCCAGATCGAGGATGGCTGCACCTGGCGGCAGCATCAACAGAAAAGCGTCTAGGCGTCGAACCGGCAGCGTGCGTTGCCGCGAAGCATAGGTGGCCGCGTTGTCGTCATAGAATGAAGATGTACTCTCGTCTGCCATGATCGTTCGCCCAATGACCCAAGGCCGGAGTTACACGCATAAGGTCGCCGCCTTTGAGGCAGCGCTCATTCCGTCGATACAAAAGAGCGAGCTAGATGGAACGGCGCCCGCTGATGGCGTGGTACAGCCAAAGAACCACGACCGCGCCGATGACGGCGACAACGAGGCTGTAGATATTGAAGCCCGTTATGCCGGATGCGCCGAAGAAGCTGAAGATGACGCCACCGACGATCGCTCCGACGATGCCGAGGACGATGTCCATCAGCATGCCTGCGCCCGACTTGTTCACAATCTTGCTGCCGATGAATCCTGCGATCAATCCAAGGATAATCCACCCGATAACAGACATCTGCCATTCCCCTCCTTGATTGGTTGAATATTCAGACCATCTTCCCGTTTAAGCTAAATAGCTCGTCGGGGAATTCAAGGTTCGCGAGAACCTTGTTCTTTCATTCTACAGTTGTTGTTCAATGAAATGAAGCAACCGAAAAGGAGGATGTCATGGGTATTTTTGATGACGCCGTTCCGGGCGGAAGTATCTCGAAGCCGATCATGGTCGCGCTTGGCGCGTTACTAGTGGGAAAGCTTCTTGGTGCTGGAGGCAGCCAGACGGATCCAGCCGCTCAGCAGGCTAATCCCCAAGCTGGTGACGGCGGGCTTCTTGGTGGGCTCGGCGGTCTCGGTGGTCTTCTCGGCAAGCTGACGGAGGCCGGGCAGGGCGATACGGTGGATTCCTGGGTCCAGCCCGGACAGAACAAACCGATCGCGCCGGGCAGCCTCAACGATGCGCTTGGGTCGAAGACGATCAGCGATCTCGCACGCCAGGCGGGAATCAGTGAGCAAGAACTCCTGAATCAACTTTCGACAGTCCTGCCCGGAGTGGTCGACAAGCTGACACCCAGAGGCCAACTGCCGACACAAGAGCAGATCGCCTCCTTGTTCCGTTCCTGAGCGCGGTACGATCGAGCTGCAGTATCGCAGAAGACTCGCCCCGTTTCCCGGTCGGAAGCGGGGCGAACGAGTGTTTTTTCCATGCCGCCCCTGATGATTTTGCGACCGGCCGAAGCCTCGCGCCTCTCTGCGCTCTTCCTCTGGTCCGGCCACAAAAAAACCGGGCGTTGCCCCGGGCGTTGCCCGGTTTTCGAGTTTTCTGAATTGCTGGGCCGACTACTTGCGGCCGCTGACCTCAGACCAGGATGCGGCGTGTCCAGCCACGCTCATCGTTCGTCACGCCCTTCTGCAGGCCGACCAGCTCCTGGCGCAGCTCGGTGGTGAGCTTCCCGGTCTGTCCGTCTCCGATCAGGAATTCGCCACCAGCGTGTCGCACCAGGCCGATGCCCGCGAGTACCGCTGCAGTGCCGCAAGCGAAGGCTTCCACGAGCTTGCCACTGACGGCATCGGCCTGCCATTCCGCGAAGGAGTAGGGGCGCTGCTCGACGCGCAAGCCCTTTTCTTCGGCGAGAACGATAACCGAGGCGCGGGTGATGCCCGGCAGGATCGTGCCGCCGAGCGGTGGCGTGACGACGGATCCGTCGTTCATCACGAAGAATACGTTCATCCCGCCGAGTTCCTCGACCCAGCGGTGCTCTGCCGCATCGAGAAAGACGACCTGATCGCAATTCCTCTTCGAGGCCTCGGCCTGCGCGATGAGGCTTGCGGCGTAGTTTCCTCCGCATTTTGCAGCACCGGTGCCGCCGTTGGCCGCCCGAGTGTATTCGGTCTCGACCCAAAGGGAGACCGCTTTTGCTCCACCTTTGAAGTAGGCGCCGACCGGAGAAGCGATAATGCAGAAGATATATTCCTGAGCCGGACGAACACCCAGGAATGCCTCGTTGGCGAACATGAAGGGGCGAAGATACAGGCTGGCGTCGCCCGATGGAATCCAGTCCTTATCAACACGGACGAGTTCTTCCACCGCCTTCAGGAAAAGTTCGTCCGGCACGGGAGGCATCGCCATGCGGATGGCTGACTGGGCGAAGCGGCGGGCGTTCTCTTCAGGCCGGAAGAGCAGAATGCGACCATCGTCCGCCCTGTAGGCTTTCATGCCCTCAAAGATTTCCTGCGCGTAGTGCAACACCGCGCTGGCAGGATCGAGTTCCAAGGGCCGCCTGGGCGTTACCTTCGCATTGTGCCACCCTTTGTCAGGAGTCCACCGAGCCAGAACCATATGATCCGTGAAGACCTTGCCAAAGCCGGGCGACTCCAGGGCCTGAATTCGGTCGGCGTCCGAGACCGGCGACGTGTGGAATTCGATCTTGATTTCAGGAGTGTTCGACGACGCGGGCATTGCTGGCACCTTCATAGCATATTTGATAGTGGCGGCGACACTACTGCCACGGAGTGGGTCTTGAAAAGATCGATTTTAGCCAGTTCTGGCTTCTGATCACGGAAGTGACCTTCGCTTCCCAAAATTGTCATGGTAGCAAACAAATAGGTCAGTAATGTTGACTTATTATTTGTTGCGTGGTTCTGTCGCCTAAAGACAAAAAATTACGAGGAAATGCCCATGCTGAATTGGGAAAGCATATTCGCGACGCGTTCTTCCCGTATGCGTGCTTCGGAGATTCGCGAGCTTCTGAAGCTTCTTGACCGCCCAGATATTATTTCCTTTGCCGGTGGTATTCCGGATCCGGCGCTTTTCCCCGATCAGGAATTCAAGGCGGCCTACGTCGATATCTTCGATAGCTCGGCCGTGAACTCGGCGCTGCAGTATTCGGTCAGCGAGGGCTATAGGCCGCTCCGCGAATGGCTGGTCAAGCAGATGGCCGCCATCGGCATCCCTTGCGAACTCGATAACGTCTTCATCGTTTCTGGCTCGCAGCAGGGCTTGGATTATCTCGGCAAGCTTTTCCTCTCGCCCAATGACACGGCGCTGGTCACCTGGCCGACCTACCTCGGTGCGCTCCAGGCCTTCAATGCCTATGAGCCGGCCTACGATCAATTGACGCCGAACGGCAACCGCACGCCTGATTCCTACAAGGCGCAGGCCGCGAGCGCGGGCGGCAAGGTGAAGTTCGCCTATCTCTCGGCCGACTTTGCCAATCCGACGGGCGAGACTGTCGATCAGGCTGGACGAGAGAAGGTTCTTGCCCTGGCAGAGGAACTCGATATCGCAGTCATCGAAGATGCCGCGTATCAATCACTCCGCTACGATGGGACGCCGATCGCGCCGATTCTGGCGACGGAGATCGCGAAGAAGGGGCACATCAACGATACCCGCACGATCTACTGCGGCAGCTTCTCGAAGACGCTTGCGCCGGGCCTGCGCGTTGGCTTCATCGTCGCCAACGCTCCCGTTATCCGCAAGCTTGTTCTGATGAAACAGGCGGCTGACCTGCACTCCTCGACGATCAATCAGATGGCGATCGCGCATGTCGCGGAACGCGGTTTCGATGCACAGGTCGCCAAGATCAAGTCGGTTTATAGTCACCGCCGCAATGTCATGCTGGCGGCGCTTGAGAAGTACATGCCTGCAGGCACGAGCTGGACGAAGCCCGAAGGCGGCATGTTCATCTGGGTGACGCTGCCTGATGGCATGGATGGCGCGAAGCTGCTAGCCAAGTCGCTGGAAACGGCCAACGTCGCCTTCGTCCCGGGTAAGGCCTTCTTCGCCGATGGTTCGGGTGAGAACACCTTCCGCGTCAGCTTCTCCTGCGCGAACGATCAAATGATCGAGGAGGGGATCAGCCGCCTTGGTGCGTTGATCGCCGGTGAAATCGGCGGTTGATCAGCCGCCGACCTCTTCAGAGCCAACTATCGATTGAGGTGTGGGCCGAGCAATTCGAGGTCCGCCTCACTCAGCCGGTCGCTGGCCGTGTTCAGCTGGTGCCAATACGGATAGAGCACGGGCGGCAGGCTGACCGCGTCCAGTCGACTGCGCTCCTGCTCGGTCAGCTTCAGCTCGGCCGCGGCGAGATTGTCCTTGAACTGGGCTTCGGTGCGCCCTCCGATGATGACAGACGTGACCGCCTTGCGGCCGATCAGCCAGGCAAGCGCCACCTGGGCTGCCGAGACACCGCGCTCATCGGCGATCGCCACCAGCGTTTCCACGATATTCCAGAGGCGGTTTTCATCGCGGATCGGCGGCTCGGTCCAGCCTGAGAACTGCCGCGAACCCTCAGGTGCTGCCCGGTTGCGTCGATGCTTGCCCGAAAGCAGGCCGGCAGCAAGCGGGCTCCAGACGAGGACACCGAGGCCCTGGTCGATGCTGATCGGAAGGAGTTCATATTCCGCATCGCGTGCTTCGAGCGTGTAGTGGATCTGCTGGCTGACGAACCGCTCCCGCTTTTCCCTCGCGCTGACGCCGAGCGCCTTCATGATATGCCAACCGGAGAAATTGGAGCAGCCGACATAGCGGACCTTGCCCTGGCGCACGAGTGTATCGAGCGCCTCCATGGTTTCCTCCAGTGGCGTCTGCCCGTCCCACTCGTGAAGCTGGTAGAGGTCGATGACGTCAGTCTTCATGCGCCGCAGGCTGGCCTCGCAGGCGCCGATCAAGTGATAGCGCGACAGGCCGGTGTCGTTCGGGCCGTCTCCCATGCGAAAGCGCGCCTTGGTGGCGATGAGAACGCCGTCCTTGCGCGGCCCGCCGATGATCTCGCCGAGGATTTCCTCGCAAACACCCTGCGAGTAGACGTCGGCAGTGTCGATCAGGTTGACGCCGGCGTCTATGCACAGGTCGACAAGCCTGCGTGCCTCGGTAACGCCGAGATCGCCAACCATCTTTGCCCAGCCTTGGCCACCGAATGTCATGGTGCCCATCGTCAAGGTCGAAATCTTCAGGCCAGAACGGCCAAGAAGCCGGTATTCCATTTGCGCTCCTCCAAAATGCACAAGTCAAAACGTGCGGTAGAAGATAGGGGCGGGGAAGGTGGGTCAAGGGCAGATGTCCGACGTCTTGGTACCGAAGCCGACTGTCACAATCATGTTATCCGCGATGGCTAAGGAACGGGTCTCCCACCACCGAGGACCAATCATGAAGACGATCGTTTCCGCCGCCGCGCTACTCGCAGCGAGCTTGCTTGCAATCCCAGCCTCCGCCGCCAATCTCGTCCTCTATACGAGCCAGCCGAACGAGGACGCGCAGGCAACCGTGGATGGCTTCATGGCAGCCAATCCGGACGTCAAGGTAGACTGGGTGCGCGATGGCACGCCCAAGATCATGGCGAAGCTGCAGGCGGAGATCGAGGCCGACAATCCCGTCGCCGACGTCCTGCTGATCGCCGACACGGTGACGCTCGAGCGTCTGAAGAAAGCCGGCAAACTGCTCGCCTACAGGTCGCCGGAAGCTGCCGGCTACGACGCGGCACTCTACGACGGTGACGGCTACTACTATTCGACCAAGCTGATCACGACAGGCATCGTCTACAACACCTCTGCCGCGTTCAAGCCGACCAGCTGGAAGGACCTGACGAAGGCCGAAGCCAAGGGTCTCGTGACCATGCCGAGCCCCTTGACGTCGGGTGCAGCCCTCATTCATGCGCAGACGCTGGCCGGCGTCAGCAGCCTCGGCTGGGATTTCTACAAGGATCTTGCCGCCAATGGCGCGACCGCCGCAGGTGGAAACGGTGCTGTGCTCAAGTCGGTTGCCTCGGGTGAAAAAGCCTTCGGCATGATCGTCGACTACATGCCGATCCGCGAAAAGGCCAAGGGCGCGCCGGTCGCATTCGTCTTCCCGACGGAAGGCGTCTCCGCCGTCACGGAGCCGGTCGGTATTCTCGCAAGTTCGAAGAATGCCGATGCGGCGAAGAAATTCGTCGATTACGTGCTCTCTGAAAAGGGGCAGGAAGGCTTCCTCAAGCTCGGCTATATCCCCGCCCGCAACGGCATGAAGCTGCCGGAAGGCTTCCCGGCTCGTGACAGCATCAAGGTGCTGCCAGTCAATGCCGCGGAGGCGCTGAAGACTACCGATCAGGACCTCAAGACCTTTTTCGGCATTTACGGCTCGAACTGATCGCCGCCGGAAAGCAGATGCGCGGATATGTTCGTCCTGGAAACAGCCAGCCTGCTTGGCTGTTTCCTTTTGTCGTTATCATTGTCCTGATACTTAGCGTGCTGCCGCTAGCGCGGCTCGCGATGACAGGCATTGCGGCGCTCGCAAAGGGCGGCGTCGGCGCGGTGCTCAGCGATCCTGCCCTTTGGTCGGCAACCTACTACACGCTCGCCACGGCCATTCTTGGCACACTGATCTCGCTTGCCATCGGCTGCGCCTTCGCGTTCCTGCTGACGCTGACGGATATCAGCGGCAAGGGAGCGCTAAGCTTCCTGTTCGTCCTGCCGATGATGATCCCGCCGCAGGTGACGGCGCTTGCCTGGGTGCAGATGTCCGGGCCGTCAAGCCCACTGCTGAAGGCGTTGCACCTTGCGCCTCCGCTTGGATCGCCGCAGCCGCTTTATTCGGTCGGGGGCATTTCGCTGCTCTACGGAGTACAGCACGCGCCGCTCGTTTATCTCGCCCTCCGTGCAGGCCTGATGGCGTTGCCTCGCGATGGTGTCGAGGCGGCGCGTCTTGCTGGGGCGGGCAGCTTTCGGGTCTTCCGCGATATCATCCTGCCGCTTTCGTTGCCGGGCATCATTGCCGGTGCCGCAATCTCTTTCATATCCTGTACAGGCAACTTCGGCATTCCCGCCATTCTCGGCATACCCGCCTCGATCTACACGCTTCCGACACTTATCTTCACTAAGTTCTCCGCCTTTACGAGCCGTACTTTCGGCGACGTTGCAGTGCTTTCGGCACTGATCGCGATCATTTCCGTTGCCGGGCTTGCCATTCAGGATCGCGCCCTGCGCGGACGCGACTACCGCGTCCTCGGGCTTTCGGGCGCGACCGCGGCCTTCGAGTTGGGGCGCTGGAAGCTCCTTTTGCAGCCGCTGCTCTGGCTCTGCATCTTCTTCATGCTGGTAGCGCCATTCTTCGCTCTCCTCGCCGGTGCACTCGTGCCGGCCTATGGCGTGCCGTTGACCTTCAAGACCCTGTCGGCAAGCGCCTTCTACGAAATTCTCTTCCGTCAGGCGGTCACGCGCACGGCTTTCGCCAATTCGCTCTCTCTCGCGGCGGGGACGGCGCTATGTCTCCTCTTGGTGACCGTGCTGACGGCTTACGCGTTGACCCGGCGGAAGGACCTGCTGGGCCGGATCGTTTCGAGCCTGATCGAGATTCCCTATTCGCTGCCCGGCATCGTCATGGCCGTGTGCTTCATTCTGGTGTTTGCCGCACCGCTTCCGATCCTGCATGTGACGCTCTACGGAACGATCTGGATCATTCTGATCGCCTACCTCTCCAGTTTCTTTGCCGTTAGCCTGAAGCCTGTCGTCAGTGCGTTCCATCAGCTCGATCCGGCACTGGAGGAGGCGGCAAAGCTTTCGGGAGCGGGCTTCTTCCGGCGGCTCGCCGACATCATCGTGCCCTTGATCGCGCCCGCTGCCGGCGCGTCGGTGATCCTGGTCTTCCTGATCGCTTGCAATGAGCTGACTATTTCCGCGCTTTTGTGGTCGRCCGGGACGCAGACGCTTGGCGTCGCCATCTACAATCTCGACGACAGCGGTAGTTCCGATCTCGCGTCGGCGCTCTCCGTGCTCGTCGTTCTTATGGTCGTCTTCATGATGCTTCTCCTGGAATTGATGGCAAAACGCCTGCCGAGAGGAGTCGTACCGTGGCGGAACTGATCCTCAACCATCTTGCCAAGGACTTCGGTACCGGGCGCGCGGCGGTCGCCGACTTCTCCCTGAAAGTGCGGCATGGCGGCTTCCTGGCGCTGCTCGGACCGTCTGGCTGCGGCAAGACAACTGTTCTGCGCATGATCGCCGGTTTCGAGGCGCCAACCGACGGCTCTATCCATCTTGGCGAGCGGCTGCTTGCAGACGCCTCGAGGTCGCTACCACCGGAACGGTGCAACATGGCAATGGTGTTCCAATCCTATGCGCTGTGGCCGCATATGAGCGTCGCAGACAATGTCGGCTATCCTCTGAAAGTGCGCGGCATCTCCGGCGAGTCCTACAGACAGAAGGTCCGCGAGGCACTGGCGACGGTGAGGCTCGCCGACCATGCCGAGCGGCGTCCCGCCGATCTCTCCGGCGGCCAGCGACAGCGCGTGGCATTGGCCCGCTGCCTTGTCTCGTCACCTGATGTCGTGCTGCTCGACGAGCCGCTCGCCAATCTCGACCGGCACCTGAAGCAAGAGATGGAGGAAACGTTCCGCGAATTCCACCAGCGCTCCGGAGCGACCATGGTTTATGTGACGCACGATCAGAGCGAGGCGATGGCCCTTGCGACTGATGTTGCGGTCATGTCCGAGGGCCGCCTTCTGCAGGCTGCGCCGCCTGCGGAGATCTACGCCCGGCCAGAGGGCCGGCTGGTCGGTGGGCTGATCGGTCGCGGTGCGATCCTCTCGCTTTCATCTCCAGTTGGTGACATCAGGCTTCTCGATTGGAGCGCTCTCGAGTCCATGCTGTCTCACGAGGCGAGGCACCAGCCGAGAGTGGATGTGTTGGTGCGCCAGGAAGACGTCTTGATTGCTGGTGAAGGCGTTCCAGCACGCGTCGAGTCGATCCTCTACGAAGGCGAACGCTACGCCGTGAAGTTGCTGCTTGGTGACGGACAGGTGCTTCGCGCATTCAACCGTGAGCGATTGCGGGTCGGCGAAAGCGTGTGGGTCGTTGCGCGCGCCGCCTGGCGTCTCTGATCGCGAAACGTCTTTCCGAAGCGGGGCTTAGCCACTACTAATGGCATAACGCCAATTGGAAATGTTCGATGTCGCTTCGCATTGCCACCTTCAACGTCGAAAACCTCATGACGCGTTTCGACTTTACCGGCTTCCGCAACCAGTTGCGCCAAGACCGGGTCATCAAGCTTTTCGAAGTGCGCAGTGAAGGCGTCTACCAGCAGCTCGAGCAGGCGCGGGTGATCGCTTCCACCGACGATACCCGACAGATGACGGCGCTCGCGATTGCCGACGCCGACGCCGACATTCTCTGCCTGCAGGAAGTCGACAACATGGAGGCGTTGCAAGCCTTCGAATACGGCTATCTCTTCAGGATGGTCGGCAACGGTTACCGGCAAAAATATCTCGTCGAGGGCAACGACAGCCGCGGGATC
The DNA here is from genome assembly GCF_056394785.1 of Rhizobium sp. 10N414. Classification (NCBI taxonomy): domain Bacteria; kingdom Pseudomonadati; phylum Pseudomonadota; class Alphaproteobacteria; order Hyphomicrobiales; family Rhizobiaceae; genus Rhizobium; species Rhizobium sp. 10N414. The sequence continues at coordinate 50,333 of NZ_JBFTIN010000038.1, forward strand.
GACGTCGCAGTCCTGATGCGGGAAGAGACACGTGACGGGCAGAAGATCGAGCTCAAGCAGATCAAGAGCCATGCAATGCTCACCTATCGCGATCTGGGGCTTTTCAACGACCAATTGGCGCTGACCAACCGCATCGACGACAAGATCTTCAAGCGCGACTGCCTGGAACTGGAGCTCGAGATCGGTGGTGTCGCGCTGTCGCTCTACGTGGTCCATTTCAAGTCGATGGACGGGCCGCGCACGAATGGCGTCGACAGCAGGCTCGGCACCATGCCGATCCGGCGGGCCGAGGCGCTGGCGGTTCGCCGTATCATCGAGGACCGCTTTCACGGTCATACCGATGACAAGAGGTTCGTTATATGTGGTGACATGAACGATTATCAGGAGCGCGTCGACGTCATCGGGCGCCGCCAAACGGGCTACCGCTTCGAGCATCAGGTCGAGAGCATCAGCGCGCTCGACGTCTTCAGTCGCGACGGCTTTTTGGAGAATGTCGTGCGCCGCCGTGATCCGCTCGACCGCTGGACGCTCTACCATGCCCGTGGACCCGAAGAGCAATGGCTGTGTCAGCTCGACTACATCTGGCTCTCGAAGGCGCTCGCCAGAACGAATGTCGGACGCCTGCCGGAGATCGTTCGACATGGACAGCCTTACCGCACGGCCTTCCCGCCCGGCCAGGAGGTCGAGCGTTATCCTCGCACCGGCTGGGACCGGCCAAAGGCCTCCGACCATTGCCCCGTTGTCATGACACTGGATTTGATATGAACCTGCATTTCTCCGAGGATTTCGCCGGCTGGCCGCCGGAGCAGACCGTATTTCCGATTGCTGGGCTGGACCTTCGCGTTCTCGCCGGGGACCATTCCTTTTATGTCGCGGAGCACGAGGCGATCCGGGAGAACTGGGCGAAGGAAACGGCTGCAAACCCGGCGCTGTTCGACGGCCGCATGGTCTTTCAGGAGCGGCTGGCTCTAACCGATGCCGGCATAGCAGGCGAGGGCCATGTCATCCCGTTTTCTACATTCATGTGGTGGCGTCGCCAACCGAGCCGGCAAGGCGGCATCCATCTGTTCGCCTATCCGGTCCTCGAAACCTCGGACGGCGCGCTGGTGGCTATCCGCATGGGGAGCCATACGGCCAATCCCGGCCAGGTCTATTTCGCTGCCGGTTCCCTCGAACCCGAGGACGTCAGCGAAGGTCGTTGCGACGTCGAAGGCAATATGCGTCGCGAGGTGATGGAGGAGACGGGGCTTGACCTCAACGAGGCCAAGGCCGGCGATCGCTACTACGCGAGCCATGTCAGGCGCACGGTGACTGTGCTGCGTCTCTTCCGCTTCGACCTGACCGCCGATGACATGATAGAGAAGATCCACGCACACATGCTGGTTGCCGACGACAAGGAGATTGCCGGCGCGGTTGCTATACGTTCGGCCGACCCGAAGGCACACCCCTACAATATTGCGATGCTCCCCGTCATCGACTGGTACTTCCGGGAACGGCGCGGCGCTTAACGCCTTGCGCTCGGTCGTCCGGTCGGGCAGGTTGGCGAAACGAGGATCGAGACCATCAGGAGGCCGATGTGGGGCGAAGCTACAGCGTCTATGACGTGTTCACCGACCGCAAGCTCGCCGGAAATCCGCTCGCCGTTATCTTCGATGGTGACGATTTGAGCGATGATGCCATGCAGGCGATCGCCAAGGAAATGAGCCTCTCGGAAACGGTCTTCGTGCAGCCGTCGGGTAATCCCGCTTACACGGCGAGAATCCGCATCTTCACGCCCGGGCGGGAGCTTCCCTTTGCAGGGCATCCGACCGTTGGAACGGCGATCGCTCTCGCCGAGCAGGCGCATGGCGGCTCGAGCATCGATCTCGTTTCGGTGCTGGAGGAAAATGTCGGACCGGTGCGTTGCGCCGTTCGCCTGCGGGAAGGCGAGGCGAGTTTTGCCGAGTTCGACCTGCCGCGGAAGTCGCAGCAGATCACGATGCCGCTCGACAAGCTTGGAATCGCCAATGCTTTGTCGTTGAAGACGACCGAGATCGGCTTTGAGAACCACGTACCGTCGTTGTGGAGCGCCGGCGTGCCGTACCTGATGGTGCCGGTGCACGACGTCGGCGCCGCGCAGCACATGGAGTTCGACCCGCAACTTTGGGAAGAGACCGTTCCCTTCGTGGATGGCGCGCTTGCCTCGGCCTATATCTACTGCCGGGGCGGCGTGAACCATGTGGTGAAATTCCATGCGCGGATGTTTGCGAGCGGCATGGGGATCGTGGAGGACCCTGCGACCGGGTCGGCTGCCGCCGCGCTCTCCGGCACCATTCACTATTTCGACCGTCTGACGGACGGGCACCATGGCATGACGATCGAGCAGGGCGTGGAAATGGGCCGGCCATCCTTCATTCATCTGCACATGGATGTTGAAGGCGGAACGATCTCAAATGCCCGGATCGGCGGGCAGGCTGTGCGCATCGCAAGCGGAACGCTGGACCTTTGATTTCATTGCATTTCAGCCATGCGCAAAAATCTTCGCATTTAACCAAAGAATTTTCAGGCAGGCGCTAGACAAGCCGAACGATCCTGTTTATACGCCCCCTCACACCGCGCAACACGGCGGTTACGGGTGATTAGCTCAGTTGGTAGAGCAGCTGACTCTTAATCAGCGGGTCGTAGGTTCGAGCCCTACATCACCCACCAAAAACCTCAAGAAAAGTAAGCAGTTAGAAAAAAACTCCCAAGCGGGAGTTCTGGCCATTCTGCCAATTCTGTCACAAACTTTGTCACAAAATCGAAAGTGGCTTCCGTCATCCAAGCCCCGCGCCTGGACACAGGCGCGTGCATCCCGTCGGCGTTAAAGCAGCGAGTTCTCATTAGAGCAGCGTGGAGGTTTGCAGCTATCGCCGGCGGCTAATGCGGTGCATGTCGACAATGCGGCCGTCAGTTCGACGGATTGCGATCTCGAAGCGGGTGTTGCCTCGCCACGCACGATAGATGAAGAACCTGCCACGGCAGTCGACCCGACGAACATCGCGGAAGCCGCGATTGCGAAGCAGTCGTTCACCCTGACTACAGGTTATCCCTCGACCTCTATTGAGGCTGCTACCGATCCCGATGTGTATGCTGATGTCGGTTTGGGCAATCGCTTCACGGGGAAGCGCCACCGGTGACGCCACTATTGCCAAGGCGAGCACTGATGAGACGAGCGAAGATCCACGCATTATTGTGACGATACTCATAATCATCCTCACTGTTTGACCCATGCCGGTCCTGAAAAACGCCCAACATGACCGTTTCGGCCAGACCATCGCGAGGAAAAGAACGCGATAGTTGCATAGGGCGAGGCCGGCTAGGCCTGACCGTGGCGGCTCCCAGATTATCAGCAAATGTCAGAATCCGTAATCGTGTCGGTGGGTTGCAAACCAGAGACTGGTTCGGCGAGCGATGAAATGGACGATAATTGCGTCAGCGACTTTGAGATGACGAGCTTTCAGCTTGACACGGTGTCAATTGGCAGCCACCGGTTCGAGGCGAAGGCATTGATCGGCGCATGGGTTGTGTGAAGCTTGAATGGAAGCAGGGGACAGCGGTTTAGCGCGGGGCCGCTTTCGTCTAACATCTCTTTCTCGTAAACCGCTGCAGCCAGGAGAAGCATGAATGAGCAGATTTCGGGCATTTGTAGCAGCTGGAGCGATGATCAGTCTTTCCACGCTTCTGTCGGCCTGCGGGACGCCCCCGAACTCGATGGGCAATGCGTCAGGCTATGAGCCGGGAGATTCAATGAATCGAGCCTGCTCCGACGGCTTCAGACCCAGCGACGGCCGGTCCTGCAGTTACTGACGGGCGGTAGCGCCTGCCGAAGGGCGATCCGTCCGACGGCTGCGCGCCCTCGTTGCACGGGATCCTCCCGTCGCCTCTCCAGCAATGGTTTGCGCGCCCTCATCGGTTAGATGACCTTCGCCCGCTGCCATTCCATCACCAATTCCGGGTGCGGCAGTTGGCGCCATGCTTGAGCCGCCGCAGACTTTTGTCACCAATGTCCGCGAGGTCCCGGCTCCGCAGGCACGGGTCGTCGTCGAGGAAAAGATCGTCGTCGGTCAGCCGCTTCCGGAGACCATTGTCCTAACACCTGTTCCCGACAATCCGAATTTTGCTACGCGGTCGTGAACGACGAGCGTGTGATCGTCGAGCCTTCGTCGCGCAAGGCTATCCGGGTTCTCAACTGATCCTGGTTCGAGAGCGCGGCTATGCTGCGCTCAACCAACTCCAATCAAATTTGACGTCAAGGACATACGCTGCGGCTCGATGCCGTACGTTGCGTGCGCCTTGTCGTCCACGGAGAAGAGACATGGAACACAAGAAACTATCCATGATTGTTGGGCAGCGGCGATCGGATAGACGCCGCCGGCGGCGCTTGGCTCGGGTATTGCCGGCAAGACGATAGTGACGCGGAACAAAGTTCCCTCGCACGGGTTTCTTGGCTGATCGCGATTATCTCGACCAGGCCTGCGCCGCCTCGCCATGGGGCATCCGCAAGGCGCCATTTTAAGGCGTCGTGCGGCTCCGCAGATCGAGCGCAGAGGGCGCATGCATCAGTCATGAGGGTAGGGAAGCTGTCATGAGAGCGATTGCAACGATGCTGTTCGGCATTGCCTCGGCTGTCGGGGCCTGTTTCATCGGGGCTGCGGCCGCCACGTACATCCTCGCCGTGCCTGATGGGCGGCAGTTCGCGAATCTGGATACACCGAACCTTTGGACTGCATCTCCCGAGCGGGTTGATGCACGTAGTCAGAAGTTCGAGCGGATTGCGCCCCTTGTGTCAGCGGCCTATCCCGTTACATCCGCAGCACCCAAGCCCAAGGCGGACGTGGTAGCAAATTCCGCGTCCGAGGACGCATCGACGGACGCCGCCTCGGCGTCACTGCGTAACGAGCATCAACAATGGTGCGCGTCGCGATACCGGTCCTATGATCGTGCCCGTGACACCTATCGCTCCTACAGCGGTCAAATCCGCATCTGCGTGTCGCCCTTCGCCGCCCCATCGATGGAGATCACTGGATCGGTGAGTGGAAACCCAGACCATCTCGCGTGGTGCTTTGCGCGTTATGCGTCCTATCGGGCAAACGACAATACATACCAGCCGTACGGCCGACCGAGGCGCGAATGTGTTTCGCCATTCTCCAGCAACACCAGTGCCGAGACTGCCAGCCAATGACGCTGTTCTGGCGAACTTGAGCCACCGCCGGTCCTTTCACACGGAAAAAAAGACTGTGGGAACCAACAGTGTGGCGCCGCGTTTTAGACACAGTTCCAAGGCGATCCGCACACCCGCCTTGGCCTTTCCAAAAGTCCCTGTCATCTGCCCCGCTTGTTGCGGGGCTCCTTTCTGCTTGTCGAGGAAGGGGAGCCACCATGTCACATAAGCGCTACAGTCGTCGCGACGAGCCGCTACGTTCCATGGATCTGTCAGTCTGCCTTCGGGTGCTCGATCACATCCGCAACGAGCAGGGGATCGAAGCGTCCTGGACGAATCCGATCGGATCGCCTCAATCATCATCGAGTTTTATCGCCAGGGAGTCCGTGACGAGAAACAGTTGCACACGCTGATCGACGTGGCGCGCGGGTGTGCGGATCGATCTTAGTGGACAAAACGAACAATGGTTGGGAACAGAAGCGAACCACCGGCGTTTTTCGCTCAGGTCGTGCCGCCCTAGGCACGTTGTTTTGAAGTGCAACGATATTAGAGAGCCCCGCCGACACCGCGGGGCTTTTCCTTTGTCGTCTTTTCAGCCGGCTCTTGTAGGACTTAGGTCCTATAGGACCTCAAAAACCTGAACCATATGCAGGCCTGCCGCGTTGATCTCCAGAGAAAGGAGACTGACCATGAAACGGTTGATCATCGCAATGGCCGGCCTCGCAGCAGTACTGGTGAGTGCTCCTGCCGACGCCCAAGGTGTCTATTTCGAGTTCGGTTCCGGCGGCCACAGGTATTATGATGATTCACCACCGCCTCGTTACTACCGATACGGCCCAAGGTACCGTGATTACGACTATGACGGACCGCGCTACGCCCGCCGCGACGTATGCTGGAGGGTGCCTTACCAGCACCGAAGCCACCACCACTATATCACCAGGTATAGAACGGTTTGCGAATAGAGAATCGGCCTCGCGTGAAGCGAGGCTCAGATTGCTGACAAACCCCTGGCACCGTCTGGGGGTTTGTGATTCATTGGGACATGTTGAAGAAACCTGCCCCCACCCAGACGGCTCTTGAGATGGTGACGCTCGACAGTCTGGTGCCGAAGGATCACCTGCTG